>JANXQL010000206.1 GCA_025356815.1 Pseudomonadota bacterium | reverse complement strand
CACGCGCCGAATCCCGGTGCGCGGCCCAGGCCACATCGAACTGCCGCAACAGGTGCTGGCAGTCGACCATCGTCACTACCGGCGCGCGGGGCGCGGGGGCCGACGCCGCCCAGGCGCCCGTCGCAGCCCACAACAGCACCGTCCCGACGGCGACACGCGTAGCGCGAGGGCGTTGAATCACACCAAGGGTCGGGTCTCGACGGTTCACGACCGAAGCCTAGCGGAGGGCCGGCCGTTGCGCCTCCCCGGCGCGTTAAGACTCCTTAAGGTTCGCAGTGACAGCACCCCCCCGACTTCCCGTATCCTTAGGCGCGGGGAACGAAATGAAAATTCTGCTCGTCGAGGATGATCGCCGCGCCAGTGAATTTCTGGTGAAAGGGCTGCGCGAACTCGGTCATGTCGTGGAACAGGCGTTCGACGGCGAGACCGGGCTGAGGGCGGCCGAGACCGGCGTCTACGACGTGCTCGTCCTCGACCGCATGCTGCCCAAGCTCGACGGCCTCGAGATCGTCCGCCAGCTGCGCGCAGCCGGCAACACATCGCCGATCCTGATCCTCAGTGCCCTCGACGAGGTCGATGAGCGGGTGCAGGGACTGCGCGCCGGTGGCGACGACTACCTCGCCAAGCCCTATCACCTGGAGGAACTCGCCGCGCGCCTCGACGCGCTCGCACGCCGCCAGAGCGAGGCCGGTCCCGCGGGCAAGCTGCGCGTCTGCGACCTCGAACTGGACTCGCGGGCGCGCAAGGTGACCCGTGCCGGCCGCAAGATCGACCTGACGACGCGCGAATTCCAGCTGCTCGAATTCCTGATGCGCCATACCGGCCAGGTGGTGACGCGCACGATGATCCTCGAGGGGGTCTGGGACTATCACTTCGATCCCAAGACGAACGTCATCGACGTCCACATCAGTCGCCTGCGCCAGGCGATCGACAAGGGATTCGAGCGCCAGTTGCTGCATACGGTGCGCGGCGCCGGCTACACGCTGACCGAAGACCCGTGACGGGCGCCTGATCCGGTGGCGCTGGTCAGCTTCGCGCGCTCCTCGATCGCCCGCGTCGCCCTGCTGCACGGGCTGCTGCTGGCGACCTCCATGATGGCCGTGCTCGGCGGCGTGTACCTGGGCACGTCGCGCATCATCGCCAACGAGTCCGACCAGCTGATATCGCTGGAGGCGCAGGGTCTCGCCGAGGACTTCCGCGAGAAGGACCTCGACGCGTTCGTAACCGAGATCGTCGACCGTGCCGAGGACCCGTGGGTCCGCGGGGGGGTCTACGAGCTGCGCGGTCCGCGCGGCGACTTCCTCGCCGGCAACGTCGTCGTACTGCCGGACCTCAGCGTCGAGGCGGGCGGCTGGGCGGAGTTCGACGTCGCCGTGACCCGCGGCGATGCGAACGCGAGTCGCCGCATACGCGCGCACGTGACCTCGCTCAGCGGGGGCTTCCAGCTGATGGTGGGCCACGACGTGCAGGACCGGCGCACGTTCCGGGAGGTGATGCTGCGCAGCCTCGCCTGGGCGGTCGTGGTGACACTGCTGTTCGGCGCGCTCGGCGGCTGGTGGCTGGGACGGCGCATCTCGCGCACCGCGCAGGCGATCAGCGTAAGCGCCGGCCGGATCGCCGCCGGCAACCTGGGCGAGCGCCTCCCCGTCAGTGGCAGCGGCGACGAGATCGACGCGCTGGTGATGCGCTTCAACGATCTGCTGGGACGCGTCGAAACACTCACGACCACGATGCGTGCCGTGCTCGACAGCACCTCCCACGACCTGCGCGGCCACCTCAACCGCATTCGCGGCGCCGCGCAGGACGCGCGTCATGGTGCCGTCGGCGACCAGCAGGCGCGCGCCGCCGACAACGTGCTGGCGGAGATCGACCGCCTGAGCGGGACACTACAGGGCCTGTTGCGGATCGCGCTGGCCGAATCCGGCACGGCACCGCTCGAGCGCGTGGACCTCAGCGCCGTCACCAGCGACCTGACGGACTTCTACCTGCCGGTCGCCGAGCCCGCCCAGCTTCGGGTCGACATCGAGGCCGGACTGCACGTGCGCGGCCATCGCCAGCTGCTCGCCCAGGCCCTGTCCAACCTGCTCGACAATGCGCTGAAGTACGGCCGGGGGACGCCGGTGAGCGTGTCACTGAGCCGCCATGGACCGTATGCGCGGCTCGCGGTCGGCGATGGCGGCCCCGGCATCCCGCCGGAATCCAGGGAACTCGCCACCATCCGCTTCCGGCGCCTGCCGGGCAGTTCCGGGTTGCCGGGATCGGGGCTCGGCCTGTCGCTGGTCGCGGCGGTGGCGCGACTGCATCACGCGCGCCTGGAACTCGGTGACGCCGTGCCGGGCCTGTGCGTGGTGATGGAGATCCCGCTCGACCCCGCGACCTGAGCCGGCCGAGGTCGCGCCCTAGCCCTTTTTCCGGGGCAGGTACAGGTCGGTGAGCGTTCCCTCGAACGCCTCGGCGGCGAACGCCACGGTCTCCGCGAGAGTCGGGTGCGCATGCACCGTGAGCCCGACATCGTGCGCATCGGCTCCCATCTCGATCGCGAGGGCTACCTCGGCGATCAGCTCGCCGGCATTGGTGCCGACGATGCCACCGCCCAGCACGCGATGGGTGTCGGGGTCGAACAGCAGCTTGGTGACGCCCTCCTCGCGGTTGAGCGCGAGTGAGCGACCGGACGCCATCCACGGGAAAGTGCCCTTGCCGAACTTGATGCCGCTGGCCTGCGCCTCCGTCTCGGTGAGGCCCACCCAGGCGATCTCGGGGTCGGTGTAGGCGACCGATGGGATGACCCGCGCATCGAATGCGCGCTTCAGCCCGGCGGCGACCTCGGCGGCCACCTTGGCCTCGTGCGTCGCCTTGTGCGCCAGCATCGGCTGACCGACGATGTCGCCGATCGCATAGATGTGCGCGACGTTGGTGCGCTGCTGCCTGTCGACCGGCAGGAAGCCGCGGTCGTCGAGCTTGAGGCCCGCCGCGTCCGCCCCAATCTGCCGGCCGTTCGGGCGGCGACCGATCGCGACCAGAACGCGGTCGTAGACCTGCGGCGCGGGGGCATTCGCACCGTCGAAGCTGACGGTCAGCCCGGCGGCAGCCGCCACAATGCCGGTGACCCGCGTCGAGGTGTGAATCGCCTCGTAATGGGCGCGCAGGCGCTTCTCCAGCGGCCGCACCAGATCACGGTCGCAGCCAGGAATCAGTCCGGGCGCGAGTTCCACCACGGTGACCCGGCTACCCAGTGCGTTGTAGACGGTCGCCATCTCGAGGCCGATGATGCCGCCGCCAATGACCAGCAGTCGCTGCGGCAGTCCCGCGAGCGCGAGCGCGCCGGTGGAGTCGATGATACGCGGGTCGACCGGCACGCCGGGCATCGCGATCGGCTCGGAACCCGCCGCGACGATGCATTGATCGAAGCCGACGATGCGCGTGCCATCGGGGCCGGTCACCGCGAGCCGGTGCGGCGAGACGAATCGAGCCTCGCCGGGCACGACCTCGACCCTGCGCTGCCTCGCGAGCGCGGTGAGGCCCGTCGTCAGCCGGCCGACGACCCGGTCCTTCCAGGCGGCCAGCTTGGCAAGGTCCACCTGCGGCGCCCCGAAGCTCACGCCACACGACGCCATCGACGCCGCCTCTTCGATCACGGCCGCGGCATGCAGCAGCGCCTTGGATGGGATGCAGCCCACGTTCAGGCACACACCACCGAGGGTCGGCCAGCGCTCGATCAGGCCGACCTGCAGCCCCAGATCCGCGGCGCGGAACGCCGCCGTGTAGCCGCCGGGACCGGCACCGAGCACGACCAGCGGGAAACTGATGTCAGCCGCCGGCTCGTCGCTGGCGGCGAGGCAAACGACCTGCGCGGCCGGTAACGGAACAACCGCAGGCGCGGAAGGCTCTGGCGCCATGGGCGACGCGGGTTCGGCGCCAGACGCCGCTGCGACGGCGATCACGGCTGGTGCGACGAGCGCCAGCAGCGTGCCCGCAGCGACGCGCTCGCCGACCTTGACCTTGACCTCGCGGACGACGCCAGCAAGCGGTGCCGGCACGTCCATCGTCGCCTTGTCGCTCTCCACCGTGACCAGCGCGTCGTTTTCCTCGATCGCCTGGCCGGGTGCAACCAGCACCGCGATGACCGGAACATCCTTGAAATCGCCCAGCGGTGGAACCCGGACCTCGACCAGCGTGCCGTCCGCTGCGCTCACAGGACGGCCTCAAGCAGGCCACGCACGTCGGCAAGCGCGCTCGCCAGCGCCGTAGTGAAGCGCGCCGCCTCGGCACCGTCGATGACCCGGTGATCGTAGGACAGCGACAGCGGCAGCAGCAGGCGCGGTACGAACTGGCCGTCGACGTACACCGGCTTCATCGCCGAACGCGACACGCCGAGTATCGCAACCTCCGGCGCGTTGATGATCGGCGTGAAGGCCGTGCCACCAATGCCGCCGAGACTCGACACCGTGAAGCAGCCGCCCTGCATTTCAGCCGCCGAGAGCTTGCCCGCGCGCGCCTTGTCGGACAACACGGCAAGGTCGCGCGCGATCTCGTAGACGTCCTTGCGGTCAACGTCGCGCAGCACCGGCACGACCAGGCCGTTCGGCGTGTCGGCGGCGAAGCCGAGGTGCAGGTACTTCTTGTAGACGAGGTTTTCGCCGGCGGCATCGAGCGAGCTGTTGAAGCGCGGGAACTGTGACAGGACCTTGGCGCAGGCGCGCAGGATGAAGGCGAGCGGCGTGAGCTTGATGCCCTCCAACAGCGCCTTCTGCTTGAGCTTGCCGCGCGTCTCCTCGAGCAGCGTGATGTCCGCCTCGTCGAACTGCGTGACGTGCGGCAGGTTCACCCAGCTGGCGTGCAGGCGCGGGCCCGAGATCCGCTGGATACGGGTCAGCGGCCGTACCTCGACCGGACCAAACTTGGCGTAGTCGACCTCGGGCACCCGTGGCAGCGATGCGCTGTCACCGGCAGCGGCACTGGCCAGCGCCTGCTTCACCCAGCCCTTGACGTCGTCGTGGGTGATCCTGCCCTTCACGCCGGACCCTCGCACGCGACCGAGGTCCACGCCGAGTTCGCGCGCGAGCAGGCGCACGGAGGGGCCGGCGTAGGCGCGCGCGAAGCCGATGTCCTCGACCGGCGCGCGGCCGGCAACGATCTCGGAGCGCACCGCGGGCGGACCGCCACGCGCGATGGCCACGGTCGGCGCTGCGGCCGGGACCGGCGCGGACGCAGACGCTGGCGCAGGCGCAGCGGCCGGTGGCGCGACATGCGCGGCAGGGGCCGGTGCGGCGGCGGTCTCAGCCGCAGGCTCGAGCTCGACGACGGCGCTGCCGCTGCTGACCTTGTCGCCCTTCTTGATCAGCACGCGCGTGACACGACCGGCAGCGGTCGAGGGCACGTCCATCGTCGCCTTCTCGGTCTCAAGCGTCGCGAGCGGCGTGTCCTTCTCGATGACATCGCCCTCGCGCACGAGCACGTCGACGACTTCGACCGACTTGAACTCGCCCAGGTCCGGGACGGTTACCGGGATGCTCGGTGCCATGGCTCAGGCCGTCGCGGGATTGGGCGTGGCCGGGTCGATGCCGAACTTCAGCATCGCCTCGTGCACGGTTTTGACGTCGATCTTGCCCTCATCCGCCAGCGCCTTGAGCGCCGCCACGGCGATGTGATGACGGTCGACCTCGAAATGGCTGCGCAGGGCCGCGCGCGAGTCCGAGCGGCCGAAGCCGTCGGTGCCCAGCACCACGTAGCGTCCCGGCACCCACTCGCGAATCTGGTCGGACACGATCTTCATGTAATCGGTGGCAGCAATGAACGGACCCGGCCGGTCGCCGAGGCACCCGCGCACGTACGGTACGAGTGGCGTGGCACCCGGATTGAGACGGTTGGTGCGCTCGACGTCGAGCGCCTCGCGCCGCAACTCGGAGAAGCTGGTCACGCTGTAGACGTCAGCCGGCACGCCGAAATCCTGTTCGAGGATCTGCGCCGCGGCGCGGCACTCGCGCAGGATGGTCCCGGAGCCGAGCAACGTCGCACGCACCTTGCCGCGCCCCCCGATGTCGAGCAGGTACATGCCCTTGAGGATGCCCGCCTCGACACCGGCCGGCATCGCCGGCTGGACGTAGTTCTCGTTCATCACGGTGAGGTAGAAGTAGACGCTGTGCTCCTCGACGTACATGCGCCGCAGGCCGTCGTGGATGATCACGGCGAGTTCGTAGGCGTACGTCGGGTCGTAGGAGACGCAGTTGGGAATCGTGCTCATCAGCAGGTGCGAGTGCCCGTCCTGGTGCTGCAGGCCCTCGCCAGCGAGTGTCGTGCGCCCGGCGGTCGCACCGAGCAGGAAGCCGCGCGCTCGCATGTCGCCGGCGGCCCACATGAAGTCGCCGGTGCGCTGGAAGCCGAACATCGAGTAGTAGATGTAGAACGGCACCATGTAGGTGCCGTGGTTCGAGTACGCGGTGGCCGCGGCGATCCACGAGCACATCGAGCCTGCCTCGTTGATGCCTTCCTCGAGGATCTGGCCCTTCTTGTCCTCGCGGTACGACAGCAGCTGGTCCGCGTCCTGGGGGGTGTACAGCTGGCCTACCGACGAATAGATGCCGATCTGGCGGAACAGTCCCTCCATGCCGAAGGTACGCGCCTCGTCGGGGACGATCGGCACGATGTGCTTGGAGAGGTTCTTGTCCTTGAGCAGGATGCCGAGCAGGCGCACGAACGCCATGGTCGTGGAGATCTCGCGATCGCCGGTCGACTCGAGCAGCGGCTGGAACGCCTCCAGCGGCGGCACCAGCAGCGGCGGCGCGCTGACGCGCCGGGCCGGCAGCGAGCCGCCGAGGCTCGCGCGGCGCTCGCGCAGGTAGCGCATTTCGTCGCTGTCTTCCGCCGGGCGCTTGAACGGCAGGTTGGCGATCTCCTCGTTGGACACCGGGATGTTGAACCGGTCGCGGAACGCGAGCAGCGCCTCGTCGTCGAGCTTCTTCTGCTGGTGGGTCGGGTTGAGCGCCTCGCCCGCCTTGCCCAGGCCGAAGCCCTTCACGGTCTTGGCGAGGATCACCGTCGGCTGGCCACGGGTCGCCGTCGCCGCGGCATACGCATTCCAGACCTTCACGAAGTCGTGGCCACCGCGGTTGAGGCGCCAGATCTCGTCATCCGACATGTTTGCGACCAGCTCGCGCAGCTCGGCGTACTTGCCGAAGAAGTGCTCGCGCGTATACGCGCCCCCCTTGGCCTTGAAGTTCTGGTACTCGCCGTCGACGCATTCCTCCATCAGGCGGCGCAGCAGCCCCTTCTGGTCGCGCGCCAAGAGCGGATCCCAGCGCGAGCCCCAGACCACCTTGATGACGTTCCAGCCGGCACCGAGGAACGCAGCCTCCAGCTCCTGGATGATCTTGCCGTTGCCACGCACCGGGCCGTCCAGGCGCTGCAGGTTGCAGTTGATGACGAAAACGAGATTGTCGAGGCGCTCGCGCACCGGCATCGTCAGTGCACCCATCGACTCCGGCTCGTCCATCTCGCCGTCGCCGAGAAAGCACCATACCTTGCGATCCGACGGCTTCACGATACTGCGATGCTCGAGGTAGCGCTGGAAGCGCGCCTGGAAGATCGCCATCATCGGCCCGAGCCCCATCGAGACGGTCGGGAACTGCCAGAAGTCCGGCATCAGCCAGGGATGGGGGTAGGACGACAGGCCGCCGCCGCCGACTTCGCGGCGAAAGCCGCGCAGCGACTCGTCCGACAGTCTGCCCTCGAGGTACGCGCGCGCATAGATGCCGGGGCTCGAGTGGCCCTGCATGAACACCATGTCGCCAGGATGCTGCTCGCTCGCGGCGCGCCAGAAGTGGTTGAAGCCGACTTCATACAGCGTGGCCGACGAGGCGTAGGTTGCAAGATGCCCGCCGTACTCGGAACTCTCGCGGTTGGCGGCGACGACCATGGCCATCGCGTTCCAGCGGATGTAGGCCTCCAGGCGCCGCTCCAGCGCCCGGTTGCCCGGGTAGGCCTTCTCCTGCGCGGCGCTGATCGAGTTGACGTACGCCGTGTTGGGCTTGAACGGCAGGTAGCCGCCCGCCCGGCGCGTGTGGTCGATCAGCCGCTCCAGCAGGAAATGGGCGCGCTCCGGGCCGTGGGCCGTCAGCACCGAATCGATGGATTCGAGCCACTCCTGGGTTTCGAGCGGATCGGCGTCATCGACTACTTTGGGATTTTCAGGCATTCGCGTCTTCTGTCCATAGGGAGCGCCTCGCCCCGTGTGCGAGTCCGATATCATCTGGGTTTGATATGGGTGGGTCAAGGCAAGGTCCGATCGTGAAACTGCTACCGGCGAGCGCTGCTTTTGAGTTGACACACGGCCGTGGACGGCCCACCGCCGCCTGGCTCGGCCGCGTGGACGCCCTGCTGCTGATGCTGCGCGAGGACCAGCTCGAGCAGCTCACCGAGTTCCCCGGTGGCGCGGCGATCAGGCGCGAACATGCGCGATTGCAGTGCAAGATCGGCGGCCATTTCACGGTCGAGATCGGCACCGCACGCCCGCTTTGCGCCGTGGTCGGCCTGCTGCCGCCCGACGCGGGTGCATTCCGTGTCCTGACGCTGGCGGCGAAGATGGTGCAGCAGCTCGCTCCGAGCCGGCCGGCCAGGATCGGACTTGCCGCCTTCGAGGGCGCCACCGAAACGAGCGGCACATCCGCGACCGAGGCGCTCCTGGCGGCGCTGCTGGCCGCCACCGAATCCCGTCCGAACGCCAAGCAGTCGCCGGCGCCCGCCTGGGCGCTGCAGCGCGTGCAGGTCAAAGGTCCCGGCGATCTCGCCTCCACCGTCGCCATCGAATCGGCGGCGCACCTGGCGCGCTGGCTGACGCAGCTGCCGCCGAGCGTGCTGCACCCGACCAGCTATCGCCGCGCACTGGCGAGCCTCGCCCGCCGCCATGGCTGGCACATGCGCGTGCATGACGAGGCCGCGCTGCGCCGGCTCGGCGCCGGCGCGTTCCTGGCCGTGGCGCGAGGCAGCGCCCGGCGCGACGCCGCCCTCGTGCACCTGCAGTACCGACCGCGCGGTGGCTCGCTCGGTGCGCCTATCGCACTGGTCGGCAAGGGACTGTGCTTCGACACCGGCGGCCTGAACCTGAAGACACCGCGCTCGATGCTCGGCATGCACGGCGACATGGCGGGCAGCGCGGTCGTGCTCGCCACGCTGCGCGCACTGACCGCGCTGGAGTATCCGCATCCGGTCGACGCCTGGCTCGCAATCGCCGAGAATCGCATTGGCCCGGACAGCTACACGCAGCAGGACGTGGTGACCGCGGCCGACGGCACGAGTATCCAGGTCACGCACACCGATGCGGAGGGCCGCATGGTGCTCGCCGACGCACTGGCGCTCGCTTCGCGCACCAAGCCGGCCTGCCTGATCGACTTCGCGACGCTCACTGGCGCCTGCGTGACTGCACTGACCGAGCGCCTGTCCGGCGTGTTCACGAACCTCTCGCCGCTGCGCGATGTGCTCGAGAGCGCCGGCCGCGACTCGGGCGAGCGCGTCTGGACCCTGCCGATGCCGGAAGACTTCGACGAGGAACTCGACAGCCAGACCGCGGACATCGCCCAGTGCCTGCTCGATGGCAAGGGCGACCACATCTACGCTGCGCGCTTTCTGTCGCGCTTCGTCGGCGCGGGGATCCCCTGGGTGCACGTCGACCTGTCGGCCGCAGAACGCGTCGGCGGCCTCGCTCACGTGCAGGCGCCGGTCACCGGATTCGGCGTACGCTTCGCCACCCGACTGCTGTCGAGTCCCGCCTTTCTCGCGGCATTGCCGCCACACAAGGTCCGCCGATGAGACTGACGATCACCCGTCCCGACGACTGGCATCTGCACCTGCGTGACGGCGCAGCGCTCGGCGCCGTCGTGCGCCACACGGCCGAGCGCTTCGGACGGGCGATCGTCATGCCCAACCTCAAGCCGCCGGTCACGACGACCGATGCGGCGGGGGCGTATCGCGCGCGCATCCTTGCCGCGCTGCCGCCGGACTGCACGTTCGAGCCGCTGATGACGCTGTACCTGACCGACCGGACCGATGCCGCCGAGATCGCGCGCGCCCGGGCCTGCGGCTTCGTGCACGCGTTCAAGTACTACCCGGCTGGCGCCACGACCAACTCCGACTCGGGGGTCACCTCGATCGCCAACGTATATGCCGCACTGGCAGCGCTTGAGGAGCACGACCTGCCGCTGCTGGTGCACGGCGAGGTGACCGACGCCCACGTCGACGTGTTCGATCGCGAAGCGGTGTTCATCGACCGGATCCTCGCCGACGTGGTGCGCAGGTTCCCACGACTGCGGCTCGTGTTCGAGCACGTCACGACGCGCGAGGCGGTTGCGTTCGTCGAGGCCGCGGGTCCCCGCGTCGCCGCGACGGTCACGCCGCAGCACCTGCTGCTGAACCGCAACGCGATGTTCTCGGGCGGCATGCGCCCGCACCATTACTGCCTGCCGGTGCTCAAGCGCGAGGCGCATCGCGAGGCGCTCCTCGCCGCCGCCACCAGCGGCAGCCCGAAGTTCTTCCTCGGCACCGACAGCGCGCCGCACGCCCGCCACACGAAGGAGGCAGCGTGCGGCTGTGCCGGCGTCTATTCGTCGCACGCGGGCATCGAGCTGTACGCCGAAGCCTTCGAGCAGGCCGGACGGCTCGACCGCCTCGAGGCGTTCGCGAGCTTCCACGGCGCCGACTTCTACGGGCTGTCGCGCAATCGTGGCGCGATCACGCTGCTGCGCGAGACATGGACGCCGCCGGCGTCCTACACTTTCGGCGACGACGCGCTGGTCCCGTTGCGGGCCGGCGAGGCGATAGCCTGGCGCCTCGACGCGCCGCACTGCGGGTGAATCACCGATGAGTACGCCGTATCAGATCCGCGACCGCTTCCGGGGCTTCCTGCCGGTCGTCGTCGACTGCGAGACCGGCGGCTTCAATTGTGCGACCGACGCGCTCCTGGAGATTGCAGGCGTGATCCTGTCGCTGGATCCGGACGGCAACATGCGCCGCAGCGAGACGTGGCGCTTCCACGTGCAGCCGTTCCCGGGTGGACGCATGGATCCCGCGTCGCTCGCGGTCAATGGCATCGACCCGCATCATCCGCTGCGGCCAGCGCTGCCGGAGCGCGACGCGCTCGGCCGGCTGTTCAAGGAAGTACGCACGGCGCTGAAGGACTCGGGCTGCACGCGCGCGATCCTGGTCGGCCACAACGCCGCCTTCGATCTGGGCTTTTTGAACGCCGCGGTGGCACGGACCGGCATCAAGCGCAACCCGTTCCACCCGTTCAGCTGCTTCGACACCGCCACTCTCGGCGGCGTCGCATTCGGGCAGACGGTGCTGTCGAAGGCCGTGCTGGCGGCGGGACTGACGTGGGACCGGGACTCGGCCCATTCGGCGCGCTACGACGCCGAGCAGACGGCCGACCTGTTCTGCGACATCTGCAACCAGTTCAAGCCGATCTTCGAGTCGGCGCGGCGACGGATCCTGGCGCTGGTGGAGGCCGGCGAGCCCCTCGAGGAAGCGCCGAACGACCTGGAACCCGCGCCGCTCGATCCCGAAGGCGCGTGAGCGGCGCGTCCAGTACGGACTGGCTCAGGCGCTGACGGCGCCCGCTTCCTGCAGGACCTGGGCGAGCTCGCCGCTGTGGTACATCTGCAGCACGATGTCACAGCCGCCCATCAGTTCGCCCTTGACGTACAACTGCGGGTAGGTCGGCCAGTTCGAGTGCGCCTTGAGCGCCTCGCGCAGTTCCGGGTCCTCGAAGATGTTGACCGCGTGGAAGCCGGCCTTGCAGGCCTGCAGGGCCGCGGCGGTCTGCGCCGAGAAGCCGCACTGCGGGAAGTCTGGCGTCCCCTTCATGAAGAGCACGACCGGGGCCGCGGCGAGATGCGCGCCGATGCGCGCCGAGACGTCTGACTCACTCATCTGTAGCAACCTCGTGATTTGAACATCTGCTTCATGGGACCTGCGCACGCCCGCCCCCAGCCGTACGACGCGCGTCGCAGGCCCGCAGCACCGCGCTGCGGGTCGCCGCATCCAGTCGCATCCAGCCGGCGATCTCGTCCAGCGTCCGGTAACAGCCGCTGCACCAGCCATGCTGGCCGATGTTGCAGACGCCGATGCAGGGTGAATTGGGGACGGTGGCTGACATCTGCAAGGCGGCGGTGGGCAACGCGGCGGAACGCTGGTTGAAAACAACTGTGGCTAACCCCTATCCTACCCGACTGAACAGCGGCCGGCGTATCCGAATGCGCCCACCGCCGAATCGCCCCGGCATCCAAGAGGACTAAAGCAAATGAATCCACTCACCTCCGTCAAGGGCTCCATCACGACCGGGTTCGTGCTCGCGATCCTGATCAGCATCGCGCTCACCTCCCTGGCAGGCGGCGACGTCGGATTTCATCATGCGCAAGTCGCGCGCTGGCTGCACATCGTCGCGGGCGTGATGTGGATCGGCCTGCTCTACTACTTCAACGTCGTCCAGGTGCCGGGACTTGCGGCCGCCGCGGCCGACAAGGGCGGTCCGGGCGGCGCCGGCATCTCCAAGTACATCGCTCCGACCGCACTGTGGTGGTTCCGCTGGGCGGCGCTGGTCACCTGGCTCACCGGCGCGTACTACCTGATGATGTTCTACGGCTCGATCCACAAGGCCTTCATGCTGTCCCCGGACATGCGCACGATCGGTGTCGGGGCGTGGCTTGGCACGATCATGCTGCTCAACGTCTGGGGCCTGATCTGGCCGAACCAGAAGAAGATTCTCGGCATCGTGCCTGCGACGGACGAAGAGAAGGCCGCGGCGCGCAAGATCGCGCTGTATGCCTCGCGCACGAACTTCATCCTGTCGATCCCGATGCTGATGTGCATGAGCGGCCACACGCACACACTGCCGTTCTGATCCGTTAGCGGTCGATCGGTGGCGGCCGCAGGGCCGCCACCGGCTTGCGCCGGCCGCGCCGCGGCCCATGCCCCGTCCCGCCTGTCCGGGCCACGGCGCGACCGAGACCGCGACCCGGGCTGCACGGGTTTCCTTTTCCGTTGGCGCGTGTAAGGCTTTTGCCATGGACACGACGCTGCCTGCCGATCTGGACCGTACCGTGGCCACCGCGCTCGCCGAGGACATCGGCAGTGGCGACCTGACCGCCCGGCTGGTCCCCGCCGACGCCGTCGGCCGGGCCCGCGTCATCACGCGCGAGTCGGCCGTGCTGTGCGGCGCACCCTGGGTCGATGCGGTGTTCGCAGCGCTCGATCCCGCCGTCCACGTGGTCTGGCACAGCCGCGACGGCGCCACCGTCGCGCCCGGCCAGTTGCTGTTCGAGGCCTCGGGACCCGCGCGTGCGCTCCTGACCGGCGAGCGCTCAGCACTGAACTTTCTGCAGCTGCTGTCGGGCACCGCGACCGCCGCGCAGCGCTACGTGCAGGCAATTGAGGGCACCGGCTGCCGGATCCTCGACACGCGCAAGACCCTTCCCGGGCTGCGTCTGGCGCAGAAGTACGCCGTCCGCTGCGGCGGCGGCGGCAACCACCGCCTCGGGCTGTACGACGGCATCCTGATCAAGGAGAACCACATTGCTGCCGCCGGCTCGATCGCGGCCGCCGTCACGGCCGCGCGCCGGCTCGCTCCGAGCGTGCCGGTGGAGGTCGAGGTGGAAACGCTGGACGAGCTCGAGCAGGCCTTCGCGGCCGACGCCGACATGGCGTTGCTCGACGAATTCAGCCTCGCGGAGCTCGCGCAGGCCGTGGCTCGCAACCGCTGCCGCTTGCGACCGCTGGGGCTGGAGGCGTCGGGCGGGATCGATCTTGCCACGATCCGCCAAGTCGCCGCGACCGGCGTCGACTTCATCTCGATCGGCGCGATCACCAAGCACGTCCGGGCGGTGGACCTGTCGATGCGCCTCACGCTCGGGACCTGACGCCAGGGCGTCGCAGAGTCAGGTGTCGAGGACGAAGCTGCGGTCCTCCGCGCCCCCACGCTGGATGCGCTGGGGGCGCGCCACGCCGTAGCCCTGCGCGTAGTCCACGCCCAGGTTGCGCAGCATGCAGATGATCTCCTCGTTCTCGGCGAACTCGGCGATCGTGCGCTTGCCGGTCAGGTGACCGATCTCGTTGATCGAGCGCACCATCTCGCGGTCGATCGGATCGTGCAGGATCTCCTTGACGAAGCTGCCGTCGATCTTGAGGAAGTCGACCGGGAAGTGCTTGAGGTAGCCGAACGACGACAGGCCCGTGCCGAAGTCGTCGAGCGCGAACTTGCAGCCCAGCTCCTTCAGCGCCTGGATGAACCGGTTCGCCTGCGAGAAGCTGGCGATCGCCGCGGTCTCAGTGATCTCGAAGCAGATCCGGCGCGCGTCGAGCCCGGTACGGTGGAATTGCTCGATCACGAACGGCAGGAACTTGTCGTCGCCGAGGCTCTGGCCCGAGAGATTGATCGAGCACATCGCGAGCTTGTCGCGCTCGTCGGCCTCGGACACGAGCCAGCGCAGTGTGTTCTCGACGACCCAGCGGTCGATCGACGGCGTCAGGCCATAGCGCTCGGCGGCGGCGATGAAATTGTCGGGCGTGATGATCTTGCCCTGCTCGTCGCGCATGCGCAGCAGAATTTCGTAGTGCAGTCCGGGCTCGTCGCCGCTGAGCGGCAGGATCGTCTGCCGGTACAGGTCGAAACGATTTTCCTCGAGCGCGGTATTGATGCGCGCCGCCCACTGCATCTCGCGCCGGCGGCGCATCAGGTCGAGATCGTTCTCCTCGAAGCAGTGGACACGGTTGCGACCCTGCTCCTTGGCCGCCTGCGAGGCGCTGTCTGCGGCCGACAGCACCGAGGCGACGTCCTCGTTCTCCGGCGTGATCGGCACGACGCCGATACTGACGCCAAGGCGGAAGGTACGGTCCTCCCACTGGAAGCGGCAGTTGCGCACGGCCTCGCGCAGCGACTCTGCGGTGCGCAGCGCATCGTCGAGCGAGCAGGCCTCCAGCAGCACGCCGAACTCGTCGCCGCCGAGACGCGACAGCGTGTCCCGCCAGCGCACCTTGGACTTCAGCAGCTGGCCGACCTGGCCAAGCAGCGCGTCGCCTGCGCTGTGGCCACAGGTGTCGTTGACGATCTTGAACTGGTCGAGGTCGAGGTAGCACAGCGCGTAGGAGGTCTCGCGCGCCTTGGCGCTCCTGAGCGCGCGCTCGAGGCGATTTTCGAACTCGCGGCGGTTGACGAGCCCGGTGAGCACGTCGTGACTGGCGTGGTAGCTCAGCCGACGGTTGAGCTCGCGCGACTCGGTCACGTCGTGGAACACGAGCACGCCGCCGGTCACCGTGCCGGTGCCGTCGCGGATCGGCGAGGCGGTGCTTTCGATGTAGATCTCGTTGCCGTCGCGGCGGATGAACAGCATCGGCCGCACGGACTTGACCGGCCGCAGTCGCCGGATCGCTGACGCCAGGGGACTCTCCAGCGGCTCGCACGTCTCCTCGTGAAACGCACGGAAGATCTCGTCGACGTTGCGGCCCATCGCGTCCTCGACCCGCCAGCCGGTCAGTTCCTCGGCCACGGGATTGAGGTACTCGACGCGGGACTGCTCGTCGGTGGTGATCACCCCGTCGCCGATCGACTGCAGCGTGATCTGGCCGCGTTCCTTCTCGCGGAACAATGCCTCCTCGTACAGCTTGCGTTCGGTGACATCGAGCTCGACGCCGATCAGGCGCTTGAGGCTGCCCTGGTCGACGTGCGCCTTGGCGCGCGACACGACCCAACGCCACTCGCCGTCGCGATGGCGCATGCGATGCATGCTCTCGAACAGCGGCGAACGGCCCGCGACGTGCTCGCGAATCATTTGCGACACGCGCGGCAGGTCGTCCGGGTGGACGAGCTTGTTCCAGTCCGGCGCCCGGCTCAGCTCGTCCTCTGCGTAGCCGAACATCGCCTTCCAGCGCGGCGAGAACCAGGTGCGGTTGCTGGCCGCATCATAGTCCCACAGGCCTTCGTTGGTGCACGGCAGGGACAGCGCGTTGCGCTCCTTGAGGTCCTCGACCTCGCGCTGCAGCGCGACCCGGTCGAGGCCGCCGGCCAGGCTATTTCCGACCAGCTTCAGCAGCAGGTGGAAGTTCACATCCCAGCCGACGCACGGGGCGCCTGTGGCGAGGCCGAGGAAGCCGTAGGGGCGGCCACGGACGGCAAGGCCGACCAAGAGCAGCGCGCGCATGCCCAGTTCGCCGAAGCGCTGCGCCTCGCCCGCGAGTTCCCTGCGGGCGTTGAGCGTGTCGCGGATCTCCAGAATGCGGGTATGCGTCAGGCGCTCGCGAATCCACGGAAATTGCGCCAGCGGCTCGCCACGCAGCACCTCGGGCGAACAGGGCACGAACAGGCCCTTCGCGACTTCGATCGAGTGGATCGAGTTGCCCACGGCATCGAACGTGGCGAGGAAGACGGCGTCGGTGCCGGTCGCTTCGCGCAGCAGGTCGAGGTTTTGGCGGACGGTCGCGTCGGCGCTGGCAGGCTCGAGGTTCTGGAAGTCGACCGCGATCTTGGTGCAGGTGACGTCGAGGCCAAAGGCGAGCCGGCTCGCCGCAGGCGCCCAGCGCTGCGGCGAGAGTATGTCGGAGGCCGTGAAGCCCCGATCATCTTCGCTCGTCACGATCGGCATTTACGCAAGCCCTACCCCGGCGTCTAGAGCCAGTGTCGCAGCCCGCCGCTAGCGGTTCCGGACCTGATGCACAGTTCACGGAATGACGCGGCATAGTGAGTTGCGAGTCATTCTGTCATGAATTTCGAGGAATGCAAGATAACCTGCGGACCCCATTGAATTTTTGGCTGGGATTGCCCCCACTGATCCGGGCCTCTACAGTGCACCGATGAACGCCGCGACGCCCGCTTCGCCCCCGCCCGCCAGGCCCAGCTCCGGTCACCGGGAGCATGACCATGACCATGACCATGAGCATGAGCATCATCGCGGCCCCGGGCACGGCCACGGCTCGGGTTCGGGCCTCGGGGTCGCATTCTGGCTGATCGGGCTGTTCACGATCGTCGAGGCGGTCGGCGGCTACTGGTCCAATTCGCTCGCGCTGATGGCCGACGCCGGCCACATGTTCGTCGACACCCTTGCGCTCGCCCTGGCCTATTTCGCCCACCGGCTCGCCCGGCGCCCGGCGTCCCGCGACCGCTCCTTCGGCCACACCCGGCTGCAGGTACTGGCGGCGTTCGTGAACTCGCTGCTGTTGCTCGCGATCGTCATCGCCATCCTGGTCGAGGCCGGTCAGCGCTTGATGCACCCGCACCCGATCAACGGGCCGCTGGCACTGGGCGTCGCGCTCGCGGGCCTGGGCGTCAACGTCGTCGCGGCGTGGCTGCTACATGGCGACGAGCACGACCTGAACGTGCGCGCAGCCTACCTGCACGTGCTCAGCGACCTGGCAGGCTCGGGCGCCGCGGCGCTCGCCGCCGGGATCGTGATCGCAACCGGCTGGTATGCCGCCGACGCGTGGCTGTCGCTGGTGGTGACCGCGCTGATCGCGCGCGGCGCCTGGCAGCTGCTCGCGCATTCAGCGCACGTCCTTCAGGAAGGCGCACCGGCGGGCTTCGACGCGGCCGGACTCGGCCGTCGGCTGGTGGCGACGGTGCCCGCGGTGCTGGACGTGCATCACGTGCACGCCTGGTCACTGACGCCGCGCGAAACCCTACTGACGATGCATGCCCGGCTCGCGCCGGGCGCTGACGCGGCGGAGGCGCTGGCCGCACTGAAGCGGGTGCTCGTCGACGAGTTCCGGATCACCCACTCGACGATCCAGCTGGAGCTCGCTGACTGCGCAGATCTCGACCAGCACTGCGGCCATGCCGCGATGCAGCCTCAGTCGCCGGCCAGCGCCCGCGCCTTGCGGTAGAGCACCCGCAGCTCGTCCGTGACCGCTTGCTGCAGGCGCAGGACCTCTTCGGCATCCACGCGTTTGGGCACGTAGCGCGGCTCGCCGACCACGATCGTGATCCGGGCAAACGGCCAGGGCAGTACGAAGCGATCCCAGGCGCGGAACAGCCAGGCGCGCTCGGCATGGAAGGTGATCGCGACGATCGGCCGGCCCGACAGCTGCGCGAGCAACACCGCTCCCGGCTTGCACTCGAACGGCGGCCCGTACGGGCCGTCGACGGTGATCGCGGGGGACACGCCCGCGCGCAGCGCCTGGTAGTAGTCACGCAGCGTGCGCGCGCCGGTGTGACTGGACGAGCCGCGAATGACGTAGGTCTTCTCGCGCTTGGCGATCATCGCCGGGATTTCCCCGTCGACGGACGGGCTGATCAGAAACCCCGGCGACAGGCCGTGCACGCGCTGCTGCAGCAGGAATCGGGTGCAGAACAACTGGTGCTGGTGCCAGTAGACCGGGATGAACGGCCCGCCCTGCAGGCCCGCCACGACGTGTTCACCGCCCTCGATCCGCACCACGCGGCAGGTCAGCCACCAGACGCGCACCAAGAGCATCGCGACCGGCGTGCCGAGCCAGTATAGCCACCGCCGCACACGGGTCAGCTCGCGCCCGCGGTAGGGCTGCGCGTCTTCGGCCGGCGCACTGGCGCCGGGACTGTCGGGCGTTTCGGGCATGGGGGTCCTTGGCAGCGCCGGATTCTGACGACTGGCGCCCGTCACGGCAACGGCGCGAAATCCACCGGCTGGTGCTCGATCAGCCGCAGTCCGGTCACCCCGGGCTCGTGCGCGAGCCAGACCACGTGCGCAGGCCCGAGGTCCGCGCGGCACAGCTGCAGGACCCGCCCATCGATGCACGCTCGCTCGCCCTCGAGTCGGACGCGGCTCGCCGCGTCGATGCCGAGGCCGACGGCCTTCAGGACCGCCTCGACCATCACCCATGCCGTGGTCGGGTCGAACTCGCCGGCGGCAAGCCGGGCGAGCTCCGGCGCCCCCAGCGCCAGGCGCAGGGCGCTTGCCGCGACCGCCCCGGCAGGCTCAAGGTCGACACCCACCGGGCCGCACGAGCGGCAGGCACACGCGGCGAGCCCGACGGCATGGGCGATGCTGAAATCCGGTCCCGCCGGCAGCCTGGGCTTGCCCCGGGGTGGATAGCAAAGCGCGGCGGGATCGAAGGGCAGGCCCCGCTCCGCGCAGGCGGCGTAGAGCAGCGCGATCCCCAGCAGCGAGGCGTTTCGGTCGGCGGGCCGGCGCAGCGACAGCAGCCTTTGCTGGCGGGCCGGCGACAACCGCCCGGCCCAGGCACGCTCAAGTGAACTCCAAGGCTGCGCCGGTACCGCAACGTAATGTAAACTCAGGAATTCTTCCGAAGTCTTCAGCAACTGACGCGCCCGCATGTCCCGAATCAACGATCAGCATAGCGCGAGCCGTGCGCTCCCGCCGCTGGCGCCGGACCGGTTCGACGTCGGTGATACGCCGGACTCGCTGCAGCGGCTGGTGGCCGCCGCCGCCGCCGGCGACGAGCTGTTTCGCATCTACGCGCCCGGGCGTGGCGCGGACACCTGGATCACCAACAACCCCGCCGACATCAAGCGCGTGCTGGTGACCAACCACCGCAACTACACCAAGGGCATCGGCCTCGACCGGATCAAGATCCTGCTCGGCAACGGCATCATGACCAGCGAGGGCGACCTGTGGCGGCGCCAGCGACGCATGATCCAGCCGTGCTTCCACCGTCGCGCCACCGAGCAGTTCGCCGCGATGATCGAAGGCTGCATCGCGGCCCAGGTGCCCGTCTGGGCTGCGCACGCGGCGGCCGGCACGCCGCTTGATGTCACCGCGCAGATGAGTGAGCTCACGCTCAGCGTGATCCTGCGCTCGATCTTCGGCACCGACCTTCCGTGGTTCGACGAGCGCCTCGGCGCGAACCCGTTCGGTATGGTCGCGGAGGAATCGGCGCGCGACCTGCAGTTCGCGTATCGGTTCCGGCAGTTGACCCACCAGGTCGCGGAACTGATCGAGATCCGCCGCCGGCGCGGCACCGAGCAGTTCGACTTCCTCGACATGCTGATCGGCGCACGCGACAAGACCAGCGGCGATGCGATGCCCGAGCGCGTGCTGATCGACGAGGTGATGACGCTGATCGTGGCCGGTCACGAGACGACGGCCAGCGCGCTGAACTGGACCTGGTACCTGCTGGCGCATCACCCCGAGGCCGACGCGCGGCTCGCCGCCGAGGTCGCCTCGATCCCCGCCGACCGGCAGCTTAGCTTCGCCGACGCCGAGGCGCTGACCTACACCCAGGCGGTCATCAAGGAGGCGCTGCGGCTCTACCCGCCGGGCTGGGTACTGACGCGGCGGACGATCGAGCCGGACGTACTGTCAGGCTTCCTGGTACCGGCCGGCACCGACGTGATGTTCAGTCCGTACCTGATCCAGCGGCATCCGCGCTACTGGCAGCAGCCCGAGCGCTTCGTTCCGGACCGGTTCCTCGGCGCGGCCGCCGAGGGTCGCGACCCGTGGACCTACATCCCCTTCGCCGCAGGCCCCAGGCACTGCGTCGGCGAGAACTTCTCGATGTACGAGATGACCGTGCATCTGGCGCGCATGGCGCGCCGCTGGCGCATGCAGTACCTCGACGAGGGCCCGCTTAAGATCGAGGCGGCCATCAACCTGCGAACCCGCGGCAGCCTGCACATGCGGCTCGTTCCGCGCCACTGACGAACGCGCCGCCTGCCCGCCCGGGGCCGGCCACAAGGACCCAAGACGACATGCCACATGACACCCTGATCGAGATCCTCGAGGCGAACCGGGACGCGGACCGGGCGATCCACTACCTCGACGGCGAACACGAAGAACGGGTCGTGGCGTTCGGCGCACTCTACGACCGCGCGCGCGGGATCCTCTGGCACCTGCAGCAGCTCGGCGCCCGCAAGGGCGACAAGATGATCGTCTTCCTGAGCCACAACCAACAGTTCATCGAGGGCTTCTGGGCGGCGCTTGGCGGCGGCATCGCGCCCGTGCCGCTGGCGGTCGGAATTTCCGACGAACACCGCCACAAGCTGCTGCGGATCGCGAAACTGCTGGGCGATCCGCTTTTGTACACCGACCGAAAGAACCTCGAGCGCATCGGCGCGTTCGCCGCCAGCGTCGGCGAGACGGCCGTGTTCGAGCGCCTCAAGCGCCGCGCGATCCTCGCCGACGAACTGACCGACCTTAGCCGCCCCGGCGAGATCGTCAGGCCCGCCGCCGGCGACACGGCGTTCATCCAGTTCTCGTCGGGCTCCACCAGCGACCCCAAAGGCGTCGTGCTCACCCATGGCAACGTCGTCGCGAACCTGCGCGGCGCAACCCGCGCGGCCGGCTTCAATGACCAGGACGTGGCCTTGAGCTGGATGCCGCTGACCCACGACATGGGCCTGATCGGCAAGCACATCTTCATGTTCTCGAACCGCATCGAGAATCACCTGATGCCGACGGAACTGTTCATCCGCCGACCGCTGCTGTGGCCGAAGTTCGCAAGTGACAAGCGCGCGACGATCCTAAGTTCGCCCAACTTCGGCTACCGGCATTTTCTGAAGGTGCTCGGCGACCGCACCCTGGAGGGCATCGACCTTAGTGCCGCGCGCCTGATCTTCAACGGCGCCGAGCCGATCTCGGTCGAGCTGTGCGACGAGTTCATGAATCGCATGGCGCCCTACGGCCTCAAGCGCACCGCCATGTTCCCGGTGTACGGACTGGCCGAGGCGACCCTCGCGGTCACGTTCCCGAAGCCCGGCAGCGCCTACGGTGCGCGCCACTTCGACCGCCACCGCCTCAGCATCGGCACGGCCGCGGGGCTGGTCGCGCCGGGCACGCGCGACGCGCTCGCACTGATGAGCGTCGGCCGGCCGATCCCGGGAACCGAGGTGCGCATCGCCGACGACAGTCGCGCGGCCTACGCCGACGGCAGCGTCGGCCACCTGCTGATCCGCGGCGACAACGTCACGCGCGGCTACTACGAGGCGCCCGAGCTCAACGCGCGCACCATCACGGCCGACGGCTGGCTGGACACCGGCGATCTCGGCGTCGTCGTGGACGGCGAGCTGTACGTCACCGGACGGGCGAAGGAGATCATCTTCGTCAACGGCCAGAACTACTTCCCGCATGACCTGGAGGCGATCGCGCAGCATGCCGCGGGGCTTGAGCTGGGAAAGGTCGCCGCCGCCGGCTGTCGCCCCGCCGGCGCCGAGTCCGACGAGCTGACGCTGTTCGTCCTGCATCGCGGCTCGGCCGCCGAGTTCCTGCCGATCGCGGCCGAAGTCACGCGCCTGGTCAACGAGCACGCCGGACTTGAGGTCGCGCACGTCGTGCCGGTCAAGCGCATCCCGAAGACGACCAGCGGCAAGATGCAGCGCGTCGCCCTCGAGGCTGCGTTCGTCGCGGGCGAGTTCGCGCCGGAGATGGAGGAGCTGGCGAAGCTGCGCGCCGCCCCGCACGCTCATCGCGACGCCGGGGCCGGCGTCGAGGCACGCATCAAGGCGATCTGCGACGCGGCGCTGCCGGCGAAGCCCGTCGACGTCGACGACAACCTGTTCGAGATCGGCGCGAGCTCCCTGACGCTGATCCAGATCCACGAGGAAATCGACAAGGAGTACCCGGGCGTGATCGACCTGACCGAGCTCTTCGACTTCCCGACGGTCGCGGAGCTGGCGCGTCACAACCAGGCCAAACTCGGCGCCGGGAATGCCTGAGACCGCGGCCGGCGGCGCGTCGCGCGACGCGCCGGCACCACGGGCGCCGGAATCGGCGCTGGACGTCGCCCGCCTGCGCTCGATCCGGCCTCGCCTGCTGATCGCGCTGATGGCGGCGCTCGCAGCGCTGGTGCTGTTCGGCGAGCTCCCCGGCCGGCCGCTGATCCTGCATGTGCTGCAGAAGCTCGCCCACCCTTGCGTGTTTGGGCTCATCTCCATCGGCCTGCTGGCACTGGAACAGCAGCGCGCAGCGATGCGACCGCTCTGGCTGCAGTACCTGAGTGCGCTCGTAGTCGCGACCGCGATCGGTGGTCTCACCGAGCTTTGCCAGCTGTTCACGCATCGCGATCCGTCGCTGCGCGACATGCTGCTCGACGCGCGCGGCGCGACCTGCGCGCTCGCCTGGGCGGCCCTGTTCGACAGCCGGGTCGCGCCTCGCGCATGGCAGTCGCTGCGCCGCGGTGCATGCCTTGCGCTTGCGCTGGCACTGACGGCGCTGATCCTGATGCCGCTGACCTGGGCCGGTGCCGGCTACGCGCAGCGCGCCTGGCGGTTCCCCACGCTGTTCGTACCGGCCTCGCGCCTGGACCTGCTGTTCGTGGGACTGACCTCATCGGCGCCGGAACTCGCACGGGTACCGGCCGCGATCGCGCACGGCGCACAGGAGACCGGACTGCGCGTGCCGCTGCAGTCGCGCCCGTACGCAGGTGTCACCCTCGATGAGCCCAAGCCCGACTGGCGCGGCTATCGGGTGCTCGCGGTCGAGATCGGCAACAACGGCCGCACCGAGCTGACCCTGCACCTGCGCGTCCACGACCGCCAGCACGACTGGACCGGGCCGGATCGTTACAATGGCGAGTTGCGCCTGGCGGCGGGTCAGCGCAGGACGTTCGAAATTGCGCTTGCCGACATCGAGCACGGCCCGCAGGGGCGCTTGCTGGACCTCGCTCACGTCGCAGGCGTCGCGCTGTATCGAGCCGGCTCCGAAGGTCCGGGGAGCTTCTGGCTGCACCGTGTCGAACTGCGCTGAGCCGTGGCCCCGGCTGATGTGTCAGCGCACGTGCGCCTGCGCCAAGGCCACGTAGACGGGGATGCCGACCAGCAGGTTCAACGGGAAGGTCACACCCAGCGACAGACCGAAATACAGCGACGGATTGGCCTCCGGCACGGCATGGCGAAGCACCGCGGGCACCGCGATGTACGAGGCGCTCGCGGCGAGCACCATCAGCAGCGCCGCATCTCCTGCCTGCAGACCCGCGAGGCGCGCAAGCAGCAGCGCCAGCGCCGCATGGCATCCCGGCGCGAGCAGCGCGTAGGCGAACAGCCACGGCGACTGGCCCCTCACCCGCGGCAGGTTGCGGGCGGCCAGCAGGCCCATGTCCAGCAGGAAGAACGCCAGCATCCCCTTGAACAGGTCGATCGAGAACGGCGCCATCGCCGCCTTGCCGGCATCGCCGGTTGCAAGGCCCACGGCCATCGCCCCCAGCAGCAGCAGCTGTGCCCCGTCGGTCAGCGACTCGCGCAACAGGCCGGGGATGCCGACCGTGGCCGCCGAGCGGGGCCGCGCGCGATTGGCGAGCAGAACCGCGAGGATGATGGCCGGGGATTCCATCAACGCCATCGCGGCGGCCATGTGCCCGCCGTACGCGATCTGCCGACCGTCCAGGTACTGCACCGCGGTGACGAAAGTCACCGCGCTGACAGAGCCGTAGGTGGCGGCGAGCGCGGCGGCATCGAAGGGTGACGCCAGCCGCCGCAGCACGCGGTAGGCCAGTGCCGGCACCAGGCACGCGAGCAGCACCGCGCAGCCGAGGCCCGTGGCGACCTCCGAGGTCAGCCCCGAATGGCGCAGCGCGAAGCCACCCTTCAGACCGAGCGCCATGAGCAGGTACAACGACAGAAAGCGCGAGATGGGCGCCGGAATCTCGAGGTTCGACTTCAAGGCGCCTGCCGCCAGGCCCAGCACGAAAAAGAGGATCGCCGGATCGAGCAGGTTCTGCATGCCATCTCCTTGAGGTTGCGGCATGCTACGGATCGTCCTATATCTAGTAAAATAGATTGTTAGTCATTCAACTATAGATATAAACCTATGACTCCGACGTTCCGTCAGCTGCGCCTGCTCCTCGCCCTGGCCGAGCACGGCAGCATCAGCGCCGCCGCCCGTGCACGGCACGTCACGCAGCCCACCGCGTCGATGCAGCTTCGCGAACTGACACGGTCGATCGGCCTGCCGCTCCACGAATTGATCGGGCGTCGCGTCCATCTCACGGCCGCTGGCGAGCAGCTCGCACGGACAGCCCGCGCCATGGCCGACGAATGGGCGCGCTTCGAGCAGGAGATCGACGGCATGCGCGGACTTCGCCGCGGCCGGCTGCGAGTGGCCGTGGTCAGCACCGCGAAATACTTCATTCCGCGCTGGCTCGGCGATTTCTGCGGCCGCTATCCTTCGATCGATATCGCGCTGGAGGTACTCAACCGGGACGGGGTCGTACAGCGGCTGCGCGAGAACCTCGATGACCTGTACGTCATGTCGATGCCGCCACCGGAGCTGGAGCTGGTGACCGAGGAGCTGATGCCGAACCGGTTGCTGCTGGTGGCGCCGGCAGGTCACGCGCTCGCCACGCGCCGCGAGCTGCCACTCGCGGCGCTGGCGGGCGAGCGCTTCATCCTGCGCGAGCGCGGCTCGGGGACGCGCATGGCCTGCGACGAGCACTTCCGGCGGCAACGCCTGACGCCGCAGGTGCGCCTTGAGCTCGGCAGCAACGAAGCCATCAAGCAGGCCATCGCCGGCCGGCTCGGCGTGGGCGTGCTGTCGGAGCACGCACTGGCCCACCCGCCAATGTCCGAGGCGCTGACCGTACTCAACGTGAAGGGATTCCCGGTGGCGGGCCACTGGTATCTGGTCCATCCGGCGGGAAAGCGCCTGTCGCCGATCGCCGCGGCATTCCGCGAGTATCTGCTCGCGGCGGCGGCCACGCAGGTCGCGGCGCCGGCGGTGCCGCGCGCGCGCAGCGCCCGGACTCGGCCCGCAGGGCGTCGGCGCGTCTAAGTCACTGACTGGGAATGGTGCCGGTGGAGGGAATCGAACCCCCGACCTCTCGCTTACGAAGCGACTGCTCTACCAGCTGAGCTACACCGGCATCTAAAGGGCGGCGAAGTATACGGAAACTTTCCCCCGACCGGCAACGAATCGCGCACAGAACCGCGCCATCAGGCCTGGCGCTCGATCACCCGCAGCGGCCGGGGCAAGCCGAAGACAACGTGCTCGGCGCGCCCGGGAACCTCGACCGCGGGCTGGCCACCCCACGCCTGCAGCTGCTCGACCACCTCGCGTACCAGCACCTCGGGTGCGGACGCGCCGGCGGTGACACCGACGCTGGCCACGCCCTCGAGCCACTCGCGACGCAGGTTCGCCGCGCCGTCGACCAGGTAGCCGCGGATGCCCTGCTTCTCGGCGATCTCCCGCAGTCGGTTGGAGTTCGAGCTCGTATCCGAACCCACGACGATCAACACCTCGCAGATCGCCACCAGCGTCTTGACCGCGTCCTGGCGATTCTGGGTCGCGTAGCAGATGTCTTCCTTGCGCGGCGACGCCAGCGCCGGGAAGCGCTCCTGCAGGCGCTGCACGATGCGCGCGGTGTCGTCCACCGACAGCGTCGTCTGCGTCACGAACGCGAGCCGCGACGGGTCGCGCACGTCGAGGGCGGTGACATCGGCCTCGTCCTCGACCAGATGGATCCGCCCGCCGCCGGAGGCATCGAACTGGCCCATCGTACCCTCGACTTCGGGATGCCCCGCGTGACCGATCAGGATCACCTCGCAGCCCTCGCGCGCGTAGCGGGTCACCTCCATGTGCACCTTGGTAACCAGCGGACAGGTCGCGTCGAACACGTTGAGGCCCCGGCGCGCAGCCTCCGCCTGCACCGCACGCGACACCCCGTGCGCGCTGAAGATCAGCGTCGCACCGTCGGGAACCTCGTCGAGTTCCTCAACGAACACCGCGCCGAGCGCGCGCAGCCGCTCGACGACGTAGCGGTTGTGCACGACCTCGTGACGCACGTGGATCGGCGCGCCGAACAGGCCGATGGCCCGCTCGACGATGTCGATCGCCCGGTCTACGCCGGCGCAGAAGCCACGCGGATTGGCGAGGTGGATCCTCACTGCTGTCCCGAGCGCGCGGCACGGCTTGATTCGAGGATCGAATCCAGCACGAGCAGCGCCGCGCCGATCGTGATCGCCGTGTCGGCCACGTTGAACGCGGGGAAGTACCAGACCTCCCGCCAGTGCACGTGGATGAAGTCCACCACGTAGCCGCGCGCGACCCGGTCGATCGCGTTGCCCAGCGCACCGCCTGCGATCAGCGACAGGCCGGCCGGCAACAGCGCCGGTACGCCGGCCTTCAGGCGTGCGAGCCAGACCGTGATGCCGGCCGTGACGGTGAGCGCGAGGCCGAGGAAGAGGTAGTGCTGCCAGCCACCGGCATCGTTGAGGAAACTGAACGCGGCGCCGCGATTGTGCAGTCGCGTGATCTCCAACACCGGCAGCCACGCCCGCCGCTCGAAGAGCTGCAGCGTCGCGACGATCAGCGCCTTGCTCGCCTGGTCAGCGCCGATCACGACCACGCTCAGCCACAGCCAGTGCAGCATGCCCAGGCGCGAACCACGCGCGCCCACCGGGGGCGAGATACTCATGCATACCTCCGCGTCTCGCCGGGACCCTCGACGTTGCCGGCGCAGCGAGCGCAGATCTCGGGATGGCGGGCGTTGGCGCCGATGTCTTGGCTCAGGCTCCAGCAGCGCACGCACTTGCGCTCGGTGCTCGGTCGCACCGTGATCCAGACGCCTTCCCTCGCGACACTCGCGGCCGCCAGCGCCTGGTCCGGACGCCCGGCTGCACCGTGCAGGTGCGCCTCCGAGGTGATTAGCGCGAAGCGCAACTCGCCGCCGAGCGGCGCGAGCCGGGCGTGTTGGGCGGGATCCGCCCAGACCTCGACGATCGCATCGAGCGGGCCACCGATCTGGCCCTGCGTGCGCAGCGCCTCGAGCGCGCGGCTGACATCGCCCTTGAGCGCGACCACGGCGTCCCAGTCGACGTCGGTGGCGGCGGCAGCCACCGGCAGCGCGTGCCACTGCGCGAACAGCACCGAGGCGGGCCGCTCGGGGACCGCAGGCAGCGCCTGCCAGATCTCCTCCGCAGTGAAGCTCAGGATCGGCGCGAGCCAGCGGACCATCGCCTCGGCGAGGTGCCACAGCGCGGTCTGCGCCGAGCGCCGCCCGGGGCTGTCGGCACCCATCGTGTACAGGCGATCCTTGAGCACATCTAGATAGAACGCGCCGAGGTCGACGACGCAGAAGTTGTGGACCTTTTGGTAGATCAGGTGGAACTCGTAGTTGCGGTAGGCCTCGACGACTTCGGCCTGCAGCGCCGCCGCGCGGGCGATGGCCCAGCGATCGAGCTCGACCCACTGGTCCACCGGCAGCGCGTGTGCGCCCGGATCGAAGCCGGCGAGGTTGCCGAGCAGGAAGCGGACGGTGTTGCGCATGCGCCGGTACGAATCCGCCATGCGCTTCAAGATCTCGTCCGAGACGCTCATCTCGTTGGCATAGTCGGTCGCCGCGACCCACAGGCGCAGGACGTCCGCGCCGAGCGAGCTGATCACCTTCTGCGGCACGACGGTGTTGCCGAGCGACTTGGACATCTTGCGTCCCTTGTCGTCGACCGCGAAGCCATGCGTGAGCACGCCCCTGTACGGGGCGTGCTCGTGCATCGCGACCGACGTGAGCAGCGACGAGTGGAACCAGCCGCGGTGCTGGTCAGAGCCCTCGAGGTACAGATCCGCCGGCGAGCGCAGTTCCGGGCGCTGGTCGGTCACGCACCAGTGACTCACGCCCGAGTCCACCCAGACGTCCATCACGTCGGTGGACTTGTCGTAGTCGGCGGCCTCCGCGCCGAGCAGGTCGGCGGGGGCGAGGTCGAACCAGGCGTCGATGCCGCCCGTCTGTACGCGCGCCGCCACCTCTTCGATCAGCTCGATCGTGCGCGCGTGCGGCTCGCCGCTCTGGCGGTGCAGGAACAGCGGGATCGGCACGCCCCACGTGCGCTGGCGCGAGATGCACCAGTCGGGGCGGGTCTCGATCATGCTGAAGATGCGCTGCTCGCCCCAGCCGGGCACCCAGTCGACGCGCTTGATCTCGGTCAGCGCGTGCTCGCGCAGGCCCGCCTTCTCCATGCTGATGAACCACTGCGGCGTGGCGCGGAAGATCACCGGCGTCTTGTGGCGCCAGCAGTGCGGGTAGCTGTGGCGATAAGGCGCGTGCGACAGCAGCCGCCCGGCCGCGGCGAGCACCTCGACGACCTTTGGATTGGCGTCGAACACGGCCAGCCCCTCGAACAACGGCGTCCCCGGCAGGAACCGGCCGTCGCCCCCGACCGGGTTGTCGACCGGCAGGCCGTAGCGCTGACCGACGATGTAGTCCTCCAGACCGTGACCGGGGGCCGTGTGCACGGCGCCGGTGCCCGCATCGAGGGTGACGTGCTCGCCCAGGATCACCGGTACGATGCGATCGTAGAAGGGGTGACGCAGCTGCAGGCCCTCGAGCGCCGCGCCCTTCACGCGCGCAAGCGTCGTCAGCGACTCGAGCGACGCCCGGGACGCCACGGCCGCGGCGAGCTCCGCCGCGACGATGAGCAACTCGGCCCCGGCCGGCCCGACCGCGGCGAGCAGCGCGTAGTCGAACTCCGGATGGACCGTGACCGCCTGGCTCGCAGGCAGCGTCCAGGGGGTGGTGGTCCAGATCGCGACGCTCGCGCCGCTGATGCCGGACGCCGCGACACCCGTGCGCCGGGCGAGGTCCGCGGCGTCGACGACGGCGTAGCGCACATCGATGCTCGGGCTCGTGCGCTCCTCGTACTCGACCTCGGCCTCGGCGAGCGAGGAGCGGCAGTCGAGACACCAGTGCACGGGCTTGTAGCCCTTGATCACGTGGCCACGCTCGTAGATGCGCGCGAACGCGCGCAGCTGCGCCGCCTCGTAGCCCGGCGCCATCGTCAGGTACGGGTCGTCCCAGTCACCGATCACGCCGAGGCGGATGAAGTCGGCTTTCTGCGCGGCGACCTGCTTGGTCGCGAACTCGCGGCAGGCAGCACGAAATGCCTTCGCGTCGAGCTTGCCGCCAACGCGGCCGTAGGTCTTCTCGACCTGGTGCTCGATCGGCAACCCGTGGCAGTCCCAGCCGGGCACGTAGGGCGCATCGAAGCCGTCCAGCGTGCGCGACTTGACGATGATGTCCTTGAGGATCTTGTTGACCGCGTGGCCGATGTGGATCGAACCGTTGGCGTACGGCGGTCCGTCGGCGAGGATGAACTTCGGGCGGCCGCGGGCCGCTGTCCGCAATTGCCGATAGGTGTCGCGGCTGCGCCAGAATTCGAGCCAGCGCGGCTCCCGGTTCGCCAGGTCCGCCTTCATCGGGAAGTCGGTTTGCGGTAGGTTGATCGTGTGCTTGTAGTCCACTGGGGCTCTCGTCAGGCGGCGCGGGCCGCAAGGATCTCACGGGCGCGGACTGCGTCCGCGTGCATCTGCTCAACCAGCGCTTCCAGTGACGCGAAGCGCTCCTCGTCGCGCAGCCGGTCGACGAACTCGACGGTCAGCCGCTCCCCGTACAGGTCGCCCTGGAAGTCGAAGACATGCGCCTCGAGCAACGGCTCCACGCCGCCGACCGTGGGCCGCGTGCCGAGCGAGGCGACGGCCGCCGCCGCGGGCCGCCCGGCGATGCCCTGCACGCGCACCGCGTAGATGCCGCGCAGCGCGACGGCCGACGGGTGCAGCCGAAAGTTGGCGGTCGGATAGCCCAGCTGTCGCCCGAGGCGCTGCCCAGGGACCACCCGACCGGTGATCGAATAGTCCCGGCCGAGCAGGCGGCGCGCGACCGCGAGGTCGCCGGCGGCGAGCGCGGCGCGCACGCGGGTGCTCGAGACGCGCTCGCCGTCCACCTGCACGCTGGGTACCGCAATCACCTCGTAACCGAGCGACTCGCCCGCCGCGCGCAGCGACTCGACGCTGCCCTCGCGCCGACAGCCGTAGCGGAAGCCCTCGCCGACCACCACGTGGCGGGCGCCGAGGCCCGCGGCGAGCACCTCGCGCACGAAGCGGTCCGGGCTCTGCCCCTGCAGGCGCGCATCGAAGCGCAGCACCACCAGCTGTTCGACGCCCAGCGCCGCGAGCGCCGAGACCTTCTCGGCAAGGCGCATCAGCCTGGGCGGGGCGCCGGCGGGGTCGAGGAATTCGCGCGGGTGAGGCTCGAAGGTCAGCACGCCGAGCCGCGCCCCGCTCCCGGCCGCGGCCGCGCGCGCGGCCGCAAGCAGAGCCTGGTGCCCCAGATGCACGCCGTCGAAGTTGCCGATCGCAACCGCGACGCCGCGCTCGTCTGCCCTGCAGTGGGATAGTCCGCGAAAAAGTTGCATTGGTAGCCGGGTCCGGCGCGCCCAAAACCTAGGATTATACGGCCCGAACGTCCCGAACCCGCAGTCCCGTGAGCCACAGGACTGCCGCATACACGCCGCCGCCGCCGGCCACGCACAGGCCCAGATGCAGGATCCGCACGCTTGCCCGCCAGCCGACCCAGTCGGACCAGCTGCCGGACGCCCACCACAGGAAGGCCGCCATCGCGAGATTGGCGGTGAGCATCTGCCAGGCGAAGCGGCGCCAGCGCGGGGTCGGCACGTAGACGCCGGACCTGCGCAGCCCCCGATAGAGCAGCCAGGTGTTGACGTACGCCCCAAGGCCGGTCGCCAGCGCCAAGAGCGCATGCGGCGCCGGAAAGCCGAGACGGCTCGCAGGCACCACGACCACCAGGTTGAAGGCGATGTTGGCCGTGAGCGCGATCATGCCGATGCGCACCGGTCGGCGGGTGTCCTGGCGGGCAAAATAGCCCGGTGCCAGCACCTTCACCAGGCTAAAGCCCATCAGGCCCAGCGAGTACGCCATCAGCGCATAGCTGGCCATGTCGACGTCATGGGCGCCGAACTTGCCGTAGCCGTAGATGGCCGCGGTCATGGGTCCTGCCAGCATCAGGAGCCCCACCGCGGCCGGCAGCGACACGAGGCAAGTCAGGCGCAGCGCCCAGTCGAGCGTCGCGTTGAAGCGCTCCGGCGACTCGGCGGCATGGTGGGAAGACAGCCCCGGCAGGATCACGGTCGCGAGCGCGATCGAGAACACCCCCATCGGGAACTCGACCAGCCGGTCGGCGTAGTACATCCACGAAAAGCTGCCCGCCAGCAGGAACGAGGCGACCCAGGTATCGAGCAGCAGCGAGACCTGCGCGACCGAGGAGCCGAAGATGCCCGGCAGCATCAGCCTGCCGATGCGGCGCACGCCGGGATCGCGCCACGCCCAGCGCGGCCGGCTTAGCAGGCCGAGCCGCGACAGCCCCCGGAATTGGGCGATGAGCTGGATGACGCCTGCAACGAACACGCCGACCGCAAGTCCGACGCCGGGGCGGGCGAAGTGCGGCGCGATCCAGGCCGCGAACACGATCATCACGACGTTCAGGATCACCGAGTTGAAGGCGGCGGTGCCGAAGCGCCCGTAGGTGTTGAGGACCCCCGCGCCGAGCGCCGTCAGGGAGATGAAGAAGATGTACGGGAACATCCAGCGGAACATCTCGACCGCGAGGTCGTGCCGGTCCCCGCTCGACTCGAAACCCGGCGCATACAGGAAGATCACCGCGGGCGCGGCCAGCACGCCGACGGCGGTGACCACGAACAGCGCCATGCCCAGCGTGCCGGTGACGCCTGCGACCAGCGCATCGACCTCGGCATGTTCACGCTTGAGCTTGTACTCGGAGACCACCGGCACGAAAGCCTGCGAGAACGCGCCCTCGCCGGTGATGCGGCGCAGGAAATTGGGGATCTTGAAGGCGACGAGGAACGCCTCCATCGCCGGGCTGGTGCCGAACATGCGCGAATACATCATGTCCCGGACCAGGCCCGAAACGCGCGACAGCAGGGTCATGGCCCCGACGATCGTGGTACTGCGAAGAAAGCTGCCCTTCATCGTCTTGGAGGGTTCCAGGAGGTTTGGCCGGGCACTATACCGGCTGGCCGGGGCGCCGACCGGGGGCCCAGCGGTCAAAATTGACATAAAAACCAATAATCAGCAGAATAGCGGGCTCAGTTTCGACATCCCTATTCCCGGAGTTCCGCCTTGGCCAACATCAAGTCCGCAGAGAAGCGCGCCCGTCAGGCAGTCGTCCGCCGCGCGCACAACATGACGCTGCGTTCGAAGATGCGTACCGCCATCAAGAAGGCGCGCAGCGCCATCGAGGCCGGCGAGAAGACCGGCGCCCAGGCCGCGGTCAAGGCCGCGACGCCTGTCATCGACTCGATGGTCAACAAGGGCATCATCCACCGCAGCACCGCCGCCCGCCACAAGAGCCGCCTGTCGGCGCTCGTGAAGGCGCTCAAGTAAGACCCGTCTGGGGGCGTTACCCGCTGGCGGGGCGCCCGATTCGCAAACAGGCCGGTCCATGACCGGCCTGTTGCGTTTTCAGGAGGCTTCGGCCGCCGCGGCGGCGTCTTCCGCGGCCTTTTCCTCGACGCGGCGCATCAACGCCTCGCACAGTTCGCGCGTCCCGGCCCCGGTGGCTGCCGAGATTTTGAACAGCGGACCCTTCCAGCGCAGTCGCCGGACGATGTCCTTGCACAGCGCCTCGGCCTCGGCAGGCGGCAGCAGGTCGAGCTTGTTCAGCACCAGCCAGCGCTCGCGCGTCGCCAGTTCCTTGCTGAACTTCTTCAGCTCCGCCACGATCGAGCGGGCGTCCTTGACCGGATCCGCCGCCGGGTCGGGCGGCAGCACGTCGACCAGGTGCAGCAGCACGCGTGTGCGCTGCAGGTGCTTGAGAAAGCGGATGCCAAGGCCGGCCCCTTCGGCTGCGCCCTCGATCAGCCCGGGGATGTCGGCCATCACGAAGCTGCGGCTGATGCCGACGCTGACGACGCCGAGGTTCGGGTGCATCGTGGTGAACGGGTAGTCGGCGACCTTCGGCCGGGCGGCCGAGACCGCGCGGATCAGGGTCGACTTGCCGGCGTTCGGCAGGCCCAATAGACCGACATCGGCGATCACCCGCATTTCGAGGCGCAGCAGTCGCTTTTCGCCGATCAGGCCCGGCATCGACTTGCGGGGGGCCCGGTTGGTGCTCGACTTGAAGCGGGTGTTGCCCCAGCCGCCCTTGCCGCCGCGCGCGACGATCACCGTGTCGCCGGCGTGCAGCAGGTCGCCCAGTTGCTCCTGGGTCTCGTCGTCCATCACCGTCGTGCCGACCGGCACGTCGACGTACAGATCGTCGCCGCCCTTGCCGGTGCAGTCGTTGCCGCTGCCGGCGGTACCGGACTGGGCCTTGTAGGTGCGCTGGATGCGAAAGTCCGCGAGGGTATTGATCCCCTCCTTGGCGCGCAGGTAGACGGTGCCACCGAGCCCCCCGTCGCCGCCGTCGGGGCCGCCGAAGGGGATGAACTTCTCGCGCCGAAAACTGGCGCAGCCGCGCCCGCCGTGGCCGGCCTGGACGCGAACCAGGGCTTCGTCGACGAATCTCATGGCGTGGAGTCTACCGCGAGCGACCGAACGGCGGCCCTAAACAAAAAACCCCGGCCAGGGCCGGGGTCTTTCGGGCGCCGCACAACGGACGCTCACTCGGTGACGACGCTCACGAAGGTGCGCTGCTCGGCGCCCTTCTTGGCGAAGGCCACCTTGCCCGTGCTCAGCGCGAACAGCGTGTGGTCGGTGCCCACGCCGACGTTGCGGCCGGCCTTGTACAGGGTGCCGCGCTGGCGGACGATGATGTTGCCGGCGAGGCACGCCTGGCCGCCGAACAACTTCACGCCGAGGCGCTTGGAATGGGAATCGCGGCCGTTCTTGGTACTGCCGCCTGCCTTTTTATGTGCCATTTCGAGTAACTCCGGATCTGGATTCGGTTCAGCCGACGATGCCCGTCACCTTGACCTCGGTGAACGGCTGACGGTGATTCTTCTGACGCAGGTAGTGCTTGCGGCGACGGAACTTGACGATCCGTACCTTGGCCGCCTTGCCGTGCGACTGGACGGTCGCCGTCACCTTGGCACCGGCGAGAAAGGGCTTGCCCAGCTTGATGCTGTCACCCTGGCCGACGAGCAGAACCTCGCCGAACTCGACCGTGGCGCCGGCGTCGGCGGGGAGTTTCTCAATGCGAAGGACCGAGCCTTCGCTGACGCGGTACTGCTTACCGCCGGTTTGAATGACCGCGAACATGTGCAAAAACACCTCGAAACAGGGGCCTCAGGGGTCCCGGGGGCCGGTCCATAGGGCCGGTCGTAAGGAACCGCGAATTCTAGTCACACCAGAGGGTTGCGTCAAACCCCCCGGAGGGTCATTTTTCGGGTGCCAGTTTGCCGCCACGCAGAATGCCGGTACGATGCCGGCCCTTATGGCGGCGCAACAACCCACCCTGATCCAAGATCTGCGGCAGACCGTCCAGGACGACCTAGCCGCGGCCGACGCCACGATCCGTCAGGAATTGGCGAGCGACGTCGTTCTGGTCAACCAGGTGTCGGAGTACATCATCGGCGCCGGCGGCAAGCGCCTGCGGCCTTTGTTGGTGCTGCTGGCCGCCCGCGCCGCGGGCGCCCCGAAGCTTGGCCCGCACGTGCTCGGCTCGGTCGTGATCGAGTTCATCCACACCGCGACGCTGCTGCACGACGATGTCGTCGACGGCTCCGGCCAGCGCCGCGGTCGCCAGACCGCCAATTCCGTCTGGGGCAACCCGGCGAGCGTGTTGGTCGGGGATTTCCTCTATTCCAGGGCCTTCCAAATGATGGTGAGGCTCGAGAGCGCCCGCGTCATGGAGATTATGTCCGACGCGACCAACGTGATCGCCGAGGGCGAAGTCCTGCAACTGATGAACGCAGGCGACGCTGACACCAGTGAAAGCCGCTACCTCGATGTCATCTATCGCAAGACGGCCCGGCTGTTCGAGTCGGGCGCCGCCGTCGCCGCCGTGCTGTCGGGCGCGAGTCCCACCGTCCAGAAGGCCCTGACGGACTTCGGCCGGCATCTGGGTAATGCGTTCCAGCTGGTCGACGATTCACTGGATTACCGCGGCGATCCTGCAGCACGCGGCAAGAACGTCGGCGACGACCTCGCCGAGGGCAAGCCGACGCTGCCGATCATCTACGCGATGCGCCATGGCACGCCCGCCCAGCAGGCACTGCTGCGGCGTGCGATCGAGCACGGCGGTCTCGACGACCTGCCCGCGGTGATAGAAGCGATTGAATCATCCGGGGGGCTTGAGTACACTGCCCGACTCGCTCAACGCGAGGCAGACCAAGCGCTCGCCGCTCTCGACCCGATACCCGAATCGGTTCACAAAGAGGCGCTGAGGCAGCTGGCGGAGTTTTCGGTCAGTCGCTCGTACTGATCGAACGGTTCCGGTGCAGATAGGAACGGGGTGTAGCTCAGCCTGGTAGAGCGCTACGTTCGGGACGTATAGGTCGCAGGTTCAAATCCTGTCACCCCGACCATTGA
>JANXQL010000095.1 GCA_025356815.1 Pseudomonadota bacterium | reverse complement strand
GTGGACTGGATGCTGCCGGACATGAGCGGTCTTGAGCTCACCCGCGCACTTAAGAAGGACAAGGACACTCGTGAGGTGCCGGTGATCATGCTGACCGCGCGCGCCGAGGAGCAGGACAAGGTCAGCGGCCTCGAGGGCGGCGCCGACGACTACATCACCAAGCCGTTTTCGCCGCGCGAACTGCTGGCACGCATCAATGCAGTGCTGCGACGCTCGTCGCCTGCGACCTCGGATGAGGTGGTGGCGGCCGGCGGGCTGCGGCTCGACGGCGCCGGTCACCGTGTCACGTGTGGCGAGGCGACCGTGCCGCTGGGCCCCACCGAGTACCGGTTGCTGTCGTTCTTCATGACTCACACCGAGCGCGTCTACAGTCGCAGCCAATTGCTGGACCGGGTGTGGGGCGGTAACGTCTACGTCGAGGAGCGCACGGTCGACGTGCATATCCGGCGCCTGCGCAAGGCGCTCGAGGGCTTCAACGTCGATTCCTACATTCAGACGGTGCGCGGCGCCGGCTACCGCTTCTCCATCCGCCCGCTCTAAAGGATCCCGCCCGGTCCATGGCCTCCTCAGCCTGGTCATTCGCGCTCGCCCGGCTGGTCGGGGTGCTGCTCGCGGCGACGGCACTCGGCTGGCTCACGGGGTACCTCGCGCTGACGGTGGTCGCGGTGCTGGCGGGCTACCTTGCCGTCAACTTCACGCGGCTCTACCGGCTGGAGCGCTGGCTGCGCCATCGGCGCACCGAGGAGCCGCCGGACCTGCGCGGCGTGTGGGGCGATGTCGTCGCGCTGATCACGCGGATCTACCGTCGCAAGCAGTATCACAAGCGTCGCATCGTGCAGGTCTTCCGCGAGTTCAGGCGCATGACCACCGCCGTGCCGGACGGCATCGTCGTGCTCGGGACCGAGCGTGAGATCCAGTGGTTCAACAGGAACGCCGCGCGACTGCTCGCGTTGCGGCGCAAGATCGACTTTGGCCAGCGCATCGACAATCTGGTCCGCCAGCCCGACTTCATCCGCTACCTGGAGAAGGGCGACTACACGGTGCCGGTGGTCGTGCGGGCGGTCTACGACATCGAGGTGCATCTGTCGCTGCACCTGATCGCCTACGGGGCGGGCCAGCGGCTGTTGATCGTCCGCGACGTAACGCGCGAGATTCGTCTCGAGGCGATGCGCAAGGACTTCGTCGCGAACGCGTCGCACGAGTTGCGCTCGCCCCTGACCGTCATCGCCGGCTACGTGGATACGCTGGCGGATGATCCGACGCTGGATGCGACGTGGCGCGGACCGCTGGACGAGATGCGCCGCCAGGCCGACCGGATGCGGGCGGTCGTCGACGACCTGATCGAGCTGTCGCGCATGGAGGCCTCCGACGGCGAGGCGGGCAATGACGCGGTCGATGTCGGTGGCATGCTGGCGCTGCTCAGGCGGGACGTGATCGCACGGACCGACCGGCCACGCGAGGTGTCCCTGCGGGTGGAGTCGGATGCGCTGCTGCTCGGATCCGAGCAGGAGCTGCATTCGATCTTCTCGAACCTGGTCACCAACGCGGTCAAGTACACACCCGCCGATGGACGGGTCGACATCCGCTGGTGGGTCGACGCGGCCGGCGGCCACTTCTCGGTCACCGACACCGGTCTTGGCATCCCGCGGGAGCATCTGCCGCGGATCACCGAGCGCTTCTATCGGGTGGACCCGGGTCGCTCGCGCAGTACCGGCGGCTCCGGCCTCGGCCTTTCGATCGTCAAGCACGCCCTGCAGCGGCACAATGCGATGCTGCAGGTGGAGAGCGAGGAAGGCCGCGGCAGCAGCTTCATCTGCCACTTCCCGGCGCGGCGCATCCTGGCGCGACCCGCCGCCGCCGCAGGCTGAGGGCGCCGCGGGCCTCAGCTTCACCACGATGGATTTGCGCTTCAATTGCGGCCGTCGTAAGAAACCTGTCGTCATTGTGCAATGTTGGCGTCACCGGCGAGGCCGACAGTGACGTCATCGGCGTCGCGATGAGGAAGGTATGACTCCGGCCAAGCCTGCAATGCCTCGCGTTCGCACGACATTCATCTCCGACGTGCACCTCGGCTTTCGCGGTTGCCAGACCGACTACCTGCTCGCGTTCCTCAATCAGCTGGATACCGAGCAGCTGGTGCTGGTCGGCGACATCATCGACCTGTGGAGCCTCAAGCGCAGCATGTACTGGCCCAGCTCGCACGAGGAGGTGCTGCGCACGATCCTGCGCCTGGCGCGTAACGGCACGCGCGTGATCTACGTCCCCGGCAACCACGACGAGGGCTTCCGTGAGCTGTGCGGCGCCCAGATCGAGGGCATCGAGATCCGCCGCGACTTCATTCACGCGACGGCCGATGGTCGTCGCTACCTCGTGCTGCACGGCGACGACTTCGACGGCGCGGTGAAGTTCGCCGGCTGGCTCAAGAATCTCGGCGAGCAGCTCTATGACTTCGTCCTCTGGGCGGGCCGCGGCGTCCAGGCGGTCCGCCACCGGTTCGGCTTTGGCTACTGGTCGCTCGCGACGTGGATCAAGGAGCAGGTGCCGGACGCCCGTCGCTACATCGATCGTTTTGAACACGCCGCGGCACACGCGGCGATCCGCCACGGTCTGGACGGGGTCATCTGCGGCCACATTCATCGGCCGGGGATCCGCGACGTGGACGGTGTCCGCTACTGCAACGATGGCGACTGGGTGGAACACTGCTCGGCGCTGATCGAGGATCGCAACGGTCGCCTGGCGCTGATGTACTACACCGGCGAAGTCGGCCTTGCGCCGCTGCTGGAGGCGCTCCCCGGCGTGTTGTCGCCGGCGCAACTCGACGCCGCGGCGTGACGCGTCCGTGAGGATCGGCATCGTCACCGACGCCTGGCGGCCGCAGACCAACGGCGTGGTCACGACGCTTGGGCGGACCGCGGACTGCCTGCGTGCGCTGGGCCACGACGTGTCGATGATGACGCCTGAGGGCCTGCCGACGATCCCATGCCCGACGTATCCCGAGATTCGCCTGGCGCTCTTCCAGGGTCGGCGCATCGGCGACTGGCTCGAGCAGTTTCGTCCCGACGCGCTGCACATCGCGACCGAAGGTCCGCTCGGCGCTGGCGCGCGCCGCATTGCGCTGCGTCGCGCGCTCAGCTTCACCACCTCCTACCACACGCAGTTCCCGCAGTACCTGCGGGCGCGCTACCCGCTGCCGGAGGGGCTGACCTACGCCGCACTGCGCGCCTTTCACGGACGTGCGACGCGCACCATGGTCAACACGCGGCAGGTCCGGCAGGAGCTGCGCCGCCACGGCTTCAAGCATCTAGTGCCCTGGTCGCGGGGGGTGGATACGCAGCTGTTCCGGCCGGACGCTGCGGCGCTCTCGCCGCGACCTGTGCCGGTGCTGATCTATGTCGGCCGTGTGGCGGTGGAGAAGGGTGTCGAGGACTTCTGCCGCGCGCAGGTCGCCGGCACCAAGATCGTGGTCGGGGGAGGACCGCAGCTCAACACGTTGACCGCGCGCTACCCGCAGGTGAGGTTTCTGGGCTTTCGCTTTGGCAAGGAACTCGCCGCGCTACTCGCGAGCGCCGACTGCTTCGTCTTTCCTAGCCGTACCGACACCTTTGGGCTGGTCATGCTCGAGGCGATGGCCAGCGGCCTGCCGGTCGCCGCCTATCCCGTCACCGGTCCCATCGACGTGGTTCGGGAAGGACAGACCGGCTGCCTGCGCCCGGACCTTGCCGAGGCCATTGACGGCGCGCTCAAGCTCGACCGCGCGGCATGCCGCGCTCAGGCCCTCGAGTATCGCTGGGAGAGCGCCAGCCGGGAATTCCTCGGCAATCTCGTCGACGTGCGCGCGACCGTTGCGCGCCGGCGCCGGACGGCGGCGCGGCTGTGCGCCGCGGTCGCCCGGCGCTGGGGCATCTAGTCGTTCTGCGCCGGCGGCGCTCGACCAACCCCTTCGATGGCGTCGAACTCGAGGATGCAGTCGCGGTCCTCGGCAAGGGTCGCGAGAATGTCGCCCCAGGCTGCCATGACCTGCATGTGGTCGGCATCCGCCGGATGCAGCGCGACGCGCAGCAGCGGCGCCGCAGCAAGTCGTGCCAGGCGACGCCGGTTCCAACGCAGCGAGGCCAGCCGACGCCAGTGTAAGCGACTCGACCAGACCAGACTCGGCGCCATCAGCCGCGCGCCATCGTCGAGGCGGATCAGCTCGTCCCGCGTGGAGGTATAACGCAGCAAGGTGGCAGCCAGCGCCCGCATGCCGGCCCCGCCCAGCAGCCACGCCGGCGGCACGAAGCCGCGCGGATGGACGCCGATGCGGCCCAGGCGTGCAAGTCCATCCGCCAGGCGTGTCGCGGCCACCGTCTCGCCGATCGCCGCGAATTCTCCTTCGCCTGCGGTATAGACCCGCCGGGTGAGCCATTCCAGCGGGGTACGCGGCACGCGCGCATCGTCGCGGTGCAGGTAGCCGTGCAGGCAGGCCTCGTCGCCGTGCGCGATCCGGGCCCGGATGGCAGGTCCAAAGTGCTCGTCCTCGTCCACCGCGGTGCCGGCGTGATACCGCGGCACCAGCAGCAGCGTCGCGCGGGCATCGATGGGCACGAGCAGGTCCAGCAGTTGCGTGCAGCGCAACCAGGTCGCCGGCGCGACGTCGTGCACCGAGACCGCGAAGGTCCTCGAAGGGCGGGTCATCAGGCCCTCCGTAGTGCCGCGGTGATCGGCGTCGGATGCCGCCCGAGCAGCAGTTCGTAGGCGCGCATCTGCGCGCTGAAGGTGGCGGTCCAGGTATGCCGCTGCAGTACGCGCAATCGCGCCGCGATACCGATCGCACGCGGGTCACGCGCATACAGGTCGCTGACCGCCTCGGCCATCGCGGCGGGTGTTGCGCGCGCAGCCACCGCGCCGACGATCGGATCGACGAGTTCCGCGAGTGCCCCGCCTGGATAGACCACCACGGGGAGGCCACACGCCATGGCCTCGAGCGCCACGAGGCCAAAAGTCTCCTGACGACCGGCGTGCACCAGCAGGTCGGCGCCGCCCATGCTGGCGGCGAGCGCCGCGGGTTCCTGCTCGTACTTGAGCATGCTGACCCGACGGGCCGGCCGTCCGCGGCGCTCGCCGCCGATCACCAACAGGTGATACGGGTCACCGAGCCGCTCGACCAGCTCGTACAGCTCGGGCAGGTTCTTCTCCGGGGCAAGGCGACCGGCGAATACCAGCAGGCGCGTGGCCGGCGGCAGCGCAAGCTCGCTGCGCAACAGCCGGTCGCGCCGCTCTGGCGTGAACGTTGCGGCATCCACGCCCAGGGGCTGCACGGTCACGGGTGCGATGCCGGCATCGCGCAGGCGCTCGGCGACGAATTGACTGGGAGCCATGATGCAGGTGAAGCGCTCGTAGAGCTCGCGCAGATAGGCGCTGGCTGCGCGGCCCGCGAGGCGTCCCAGCCGGGCACCGGCAAGGCCAATCAGGTCGGAGTGACAGAACGCGACCGACGGGATGCCGAGTTCTTCTGCGACGCGCGCCGCCTGCCAGCCGACGACGTAGGGATCTGCCGCCTCGATCAGGTCGGGCTGCAGCGAAGCGAGGACGTGCCGGTACGCGGCCAGGTGCACCGGTACACGATAGCCGGCCCGCAGGCGCGGGCTGCGAAACTCGATGATGCCGGACCTCGTGACACGATCGATCGGGCCGGGCACGAGCAGCGTGTGGCGCCATGAGGTTCGCGCGGCCATCCACGAATGTTTCTCGAGTAAGTAGCGGCGCACGCCGCCGCTGGTGGCCGAGTAGAACAAGGTCGTGTCGACCAGGTGAGTAGTCACTATGTCCCGCGGCGCGCCATGACACGTCGAGTCTGTGCAGCCGGTATGACAGGGGCGTGACGCCGCGGCACGGGTTGACGCGCGGGCGTCACTCGGCTCGCTGCTCATCTCCGCCGAAGCGGACGGCAGGGGTTATCCGGTCCAGCCATGGGGCAGTACCGGAAGCTCGACGCGACCGCGCACGGAGTCAACGTCGATGCCGGCGTCGCCAACGCCAACGCCATCGACGTGCCGATCCCGGTCGATCTGGTCGCGGTCGATCCCAGGGCGCTGACGAAATGCATGGGCACGCAGGGCGCTGACGTTTATCGCGCGGCGTGTGCCCGAAGCGCTTCGTCATACAAATAGCTCACCATCGAAATCGATTGTGCCGAGTTGCACACGCAGCGGGTCGCGACGTCTTTAAACTCAATCAGATCAGATGGTTGGGTACGAAACAGCCTGCGCCGGAAGTCAGTATGAAACATTTCGCAAGGCGTCCTGCCGGTTCCTGGTAGTGCACTGCAAAGATCCTGTAACAAATCATCTTTATAAATGCGCGCCATGGATACGGGGCGCCGCCCCGGTACTGAACTGGTTCCAACCCGGGAGACTCCTGTGCTCAAGCGTTCCCTTTCCATCCTGGCACTGACCGGCGTCGCGTTCGGCGGCGTCGCGCACGCGCAGGCCGCCCGTGACTATGTGACGCTCGTCGGTTCCTCGACGGTGTTCCCGTTCGCCTCGACCGTGGCGGAGCACTTCGGCAAGTCGAACGCGAAGTTCAAGACACCGAAGGTCGAGAGCACCGGCACCGGTGGCGGCTTCAAGCTGTTCTGCGGTGGCGTCGGCGTGCAGTACCCCGACATCGCCAACGCCTCGCGCCGCGTCAAGGCGTCGGAGTTGGAAGCCTGCGCCGCGAACGGCGTGAAGGACGTCGTCGAGGTCAAGATTGGCTACGACGGCATCACGATCGCGACCAAGAAGGGCGCACCTGCCTACAAGCTGAGCCGCAAGGACCTGTACCTTGCCGTGGCCAAGCTGGTGCCGGATCCGAAGGATCCGAACACCCTGATTGCCAACCCGTACAAGAACTGGCACCAGATCAACGCAGCACTGCCGAACACCTCGATCCAGGTCTTCGGGCCCGCGCCGAACCACGGCACGCGTGACGCGTTCGCGGAGCTCGTCATGCAAAATGGCTGCGAGCAGTACCCGTGGCTGAAGTCGCTGAAGGAAGTCGACGAGAAGCGCTACCTGCGCGTCTGCACGCAGGTGCGTGAGGACGGCGTCTGGACGGACGTGTCGGAGGACTACGCGCTCGTCATGGGCAAGCTCGCCGGCAACCCCAATGCGCTCGCGGTGTTCACGTTCTCGTACCTTGACCAGAACGGCGACAAGCTTGCCGCCGCCACGGTCGAGGGCAAGGCTCCGACCTTCGAGACGATCGCCAACGGCAGCTACCCGATCTCCCGGCCGCTGTTCTTCTACGTGAAGAAGGCGCACGTCAGCGTGATCCCTGGCATCAAGGAGTTCATCGCGGAGTTCATCAGCGATAGGGCGATGGGCGCGGACGGCTACCTCGCCGAACGCGGCCTGATCCCGCTGAAGGCGGCTGAGCTTGCCAAGACCCGCAAGGACGCGACCGACCTCAAGGCCGTCCGCCTCTAAGCCATCGAACGCCGTGTCCGGGCGCCCCGTTGGCGCCCCGGGCACCGGCACTCCGACCCATTTCAGATATCGGTCGGCAACGACCACGGGAGATGACATGAAGAACACGACGATTTCCGTCGCGATCGCGCTCGCCCTGGCTTCGGCCAGCGCGGGTACCGCAATGGCGGCCACGAAGAAGGCGGAGGCGGTCCCGGCCGTCGCGATGGCCTCGCAAGACGAGATCAACGCCGTCCGCGCCCAGTTGCAGGCGCTCGCCGAGCGGCTGCAAAAGCTCGAACAGAGCAACCAGGAGCTGGCGCACGAGAATGCGGAGCTTAAGGCGCAGGGCGACAAGCTCGCCATCTCGCAGCAGGACAGCGAGAAGTCGCGCGATGCTCAGAGCGACGCGATCGCCAAGGCCGCCTCCAAGGTCGCCAGCTCCGACTGGGCGACCCGCATCAAGTGGAACGGCGACTTCCGCTACCGCGACGAGCGGATCAACCGCGACCTGCGCACGGACCAGATCCGTGACCGCATCCGCGCCCGCATCGGCTTCACCGCCAGGGTGAACGACACGATCTCGGTGGGTGCGCGCCTTGCGACCGGCTCGGACGACCCGCGCTCGCCCAACCAGACTATTGGCGCTGCGGATACCGGCATGGGGCGGCGCACGATCGGACTCGACCAGTACTACGTGAACTGGAAGGCGCTCGACGGCCTGACCGTGACCGGCGGTCGCATGCCGTACCCGTACTGGCGCGCGGGCCAGAGCCTGCTCAACGACGGCGACATCAATCCGGAGGGCCTTGCGCTGAACTACCAAGCCGGCATGTTCTTCGCCAACGCCTATGGCATCTGGCTGACCGAGCGCGCGGCGGCGAACTACAATCCGACGACCGGCGTGACCAGCTCGATCGGCACGGACAAGCAGGGAACGACCTATAGCGGCGTGCAGTTCGGTGTCAAATGGCCGATCAACGGTGACACGACGCTGACGGCGGCCGCCATGTACACCTCGCTCGGCGCCGGCAAAGGCCGCATGCCGTACTGGTTCTCCGGCGGATCGATCCCGACGACGACGACGACGACCGCGGTGGCGGGGACCTGCACGGTGCTGCCGTGCACGCCGGGCGTCACTGTCACCACGACGACCAGCAACGACGTCAACAAGATCATCGTCGCGGCGAACGGCAACTCGACGGACGCCGCCGGCGGCCTGCTGTACGACTTCCACGTCATGCAGCTGAATTTCGAGCTGACCTCGAAGATCCAGGGTCTGCCGGTGAGCATCTTTGGCGACTTCGCCAAGAACAGCGGCGCGCACAACGGGCTGGACAAGGCATTCACCGCCGGCTTCCTGATAGGCAAGGCGAGCGACAAGAACGCCTGGGAGTTCGGCTACGCCTACGAGAAGCTGGAGAAGGACTCGTACTTCGGCGGGTTCGTCGATTCGGACTTTGGCGCCGGCGCCACCGACACCAAGGGCAGCATCGTGCGTCTGGGCTACGCGCCGGCGAAGAATTGGACGATCAATGCGACGTATTTCATGAACAAGCTCAACAACAGCGGCCTGAGCAACGTGGCGCTGCAGTCCTCGTCTCTGCACATGCAGGACGAGAACTACAAGCGGCTGCAGCTGGACTTTGGCGTCAAGTACTGAGAAAGACCCGTTCGCGGTCGTTTCGGGAACGGGGCCTTCGGGCCCCGTTTCTTTTAAGGCTTCGTGACGTGGATTCTTGATAAAAGCGTGCTATGACCGGTATATAGTCGGGCATTGCCCAGAGGTGCACAGCGCATGGACGTCACAGGTCTCGGCCCGCATATTTCCCGCCGCTTCAACGAGGACCTTGAGGGCGTGCGCAACCGCGTCCTGCAGATGGGCGGGTTCGTCGAGCAGCAGCTGTCGAACGGAGTGCTCGCGCTGATCGAGGGCAACAGCCGGCTCGGCGACGACGTCGCTCGCGGTGATCACAAGGTCAACGAGATGGAGGTGTCGATCGACGAGGAGTGCAGTCGCATTCTCGCGACCCGCGCCCCCGCGGCATCCGACCTGCGGCTG
>JANXQL010000025.1 GCA_025356815.1 Pseudomonadota bacterium | reverse complement strand
GACCGCGCGATCAGCTACCGGCAGAGCTTCCACCCCCAGGTGCAAGCCGGTTTCGAGGCCCACGCCGTGCGCCAACCGCTGCTGCGCCGGTATGCACAGCAAAAGCGCGCGTTGTCGCCGAATCGTCACCTTGCGATCTCGGGCGCGCTGAACGACTTTTCACTCCATGTCGCCCGCCATGTGATCGAGCTTGAGCACCTCGGAAGACTGATTTACGCCGGCGGCGACGATGTGCTGGCGATGCTTCCGGTCGCCGACCTGCTGCCTGCGATGCAGCGCCTGCGCTGTGCCTACTCGGGCGATGACCCGCAGCATCAGGCGGGCGACTTGAGCGCTGCGCTGAGCTTGCGCCAGGGCTATGCCCTGCTCAAGCAGCCGCGCGGCAGCCGTCGGCTGCTGCGGATGATGGGCGAGAAGGCCTCCGCCAGTTGCGGCGCCGTGATCGCTCACCACCAGGCGCCTCTGGGCGCTGTGCTGCGCGAGCTGCGCCATGCCGAGCGGCGTGCCAAGGGTGATGGTGGTCGCAATGCCTTCAGCCTGAGCGTGGTCAAACGCTCTGGCGGCGCCCTGTACCTGACCGCCAAGTGGGGCGAACCCGTCGCGCTGCTGACAGCGCTGCGCGATTTCTTGGCCGACGACGGCGTTTCGCGCCGCGCCGCTTACCACAGCCTGCAGTGGCTCAAAGATCTGCCAGCCGACCAGCCCTCCATGCTGGACGCCTTGCTGGCCTACCAGTTCGACCGGCAAGCCAGCGCTGAAGCGCGCAAGACCCATCAGGTAGCAGAACTGTCGCGCCGCCTGGTCGCCGTCGCCTTTGACCCGAACCTGCGCCCGGCCAGCGCCGATCCCCTGGTTTGGATGGCCAACTTCATAAGCGTGGCCGAGTTCTTGGCGCGCAAGACCCGCAGCGGCGAGTAGGGCCATGACGCACACCCTGAATGACGCCCCGATGCCCACGGCCTACTGCTTTGCAGAGCCGCTGGATGTGCTGTTCCTGCGCGGCAACGCCCTGTTCGGTGCCGCCGGCAGCTATGGTGCAAGCATGGTGCTGCCATGGCCATCGGTGCTGGCCGGTGCATTGCGCTCGCTGATGCTGGTCAACGACGGGTTTGACCCAGCGGACTTCGCCCACGGAAATCGCCCGCATCCGAACTTGGGAACACCCTCGAAACCTGGCCCATTCACGTTGGTGGGCCAGCACCTGGCGAGGCGCCGGCCTGACAACAGTATCGAGAGCCTGCATCCGATGCCCGCCGACCTGGTGTTGAGCCAAGGTCAGCAGCAGCCCTTGCGCATGCATCCCCAGGCGCCGGCGGCAGGGCTGCAAAGCTCTTCCCAGACAGCGTACTGGCCGCTGCTGGCCCAAGCCAAACGCACCAAGGCCGACGGCGACCGATGGCTGACCCAGGCCGGTTGGGCGAACTACCTGAACGGCCAAGACCCGCTGCCCGAACAGACCGTGGCGACCAAGGACCTGTGGGCGATGGAAACCCGAACCGGCATCGGCCTTGACCCCGCGACCCGCAGTGCGGCCGAGAGCAAGCTGTTCAGCGCCGTCGCCTTGAGCCTGCAGCGCAGCGTTGGCTACTTGGCGGCTGTACGGGGCGCCGAGCCCCCTGCCGGCGGCATGCTGCGCCTGGGCGGTGACGGTCGCGGTGCGGCCTTGCACCTGACCCACCATGTACCGCCGCAGCCGCCTTGGGACGCGCTGGTCAGCGCCGGCCGTTGCCGCATCGTGCTGACCACACCAGGGCTGTTCGCCAGAGGTTGGTTACCGCCAGGCGTGGATGCCCAAATGCGGCTGTCCTTGCACGGCGTTTCCGGTCGGCTGGTTTGCGCTGCGGTGCCGCGTGCCGATGTCATCAGCGGTTGGGACCTGGCCTTGCGTCAGCCCAAACCAGCCGAACGTGCCGCACCCGTTGGCAGCGTCTACTGGTTTGACCAACTCGAGGCGACCACCGCACAGCTCTACAAGCTTGCCGAGCTCGGCCTCTGGGACGAGGCCAACCAGAATCCGGCACGACGCGCCGAGGGCTTCAACCGCTTCAGTTTTGCCGCCTATTGATCCAGCCTACGGCACGCCTACCGACCCGCACCAAGGACCACCGATGTTTCAACGCCAGTCCGCCGTTTTCATGTACGCCGTCAGCCCCGTCCACATGGGCGCGGGCACGGCCTTGGGCTTGATCGACAACCCGATCCAGCGCGAACGCCACACCAACCACCCCAGCTTTGCCGGTTCGGGCATCAAGGGCGCACTCCGCCACGGCTTTGAGTCCATGGGCGGCGACAAGGCGCTGATCGACCGCCTCTTTGGCCCGGAATCGACAAGTTCAGTCTTGCATGCCGGTGCGGTAAGTTTTGGCGATGCCCAGTTGGTGGCGTTGCCGGTGCGTTGCCTCAAGAATGGCTATGTCTACGCCACCTGCCCGCAGATGCTGGCGCGTGCCCAGCGGCTGCTGCTGCTGGTCCAGGTCAGCGCCGACTGGGTCGTGCCCAAGGTGATCGATGGCGAATGCCTGTTGTCCAACCCCGAGCTGCTGTCCGTCACCAGCAAGCTGCATCTGGAGGCGTTCGAGTACCGGGCCAGCATCAGCAAGAGCCTGCCCGCGTTGGCGGCCGACCTGGCGAGTCGAGCCTTGCCGCCGAACCCGGCTTTTGACTTTTTCCGCAGCAAGCTGGCGCAAGATCTGGTGGTGCTGTCGGACACCGATTTCAGCTACTTCGCCAACAACGCGATGCTGGTCGAGCCCCATGTGCGCATTGATCCCGATACCGGCACGGCAAAGGACGGTGGCCTGTTCTACACCGAGAACCTGCCGCCCGAGTCGCTGCTGCTGGCGCCGCTGCTGGTCGGCGCCACGCGCAGCGGCAGGGCCGACGACAAGCTGGAAGCCGACGTGGTGCTGGCCAAGCTCAGGATCGCGCTGGACGGCAAGATGGTCCAGATCGGTGGTGACGCCACCACCGGCCGCGGCCAGGTGGTTCTGAAACTGCTGGAGGGCTGAGACCATGGCGCAGACGATGGAGCAGCAACGCGCCGCCGATGCCTGGGCAAACTGCAAGGGCTGCAGCGGCCCCTACCAAAATCTGGCCAAGGGCCTGCCAGCGCTGATCATGAACAGCGGGCTGATGCAGGTGCTGGCGTTCATGCATGCGAAGGGGGCTGAGCAACATCTGTCACTGGAAGATCACCTGCTCACGTGGCTGCACAAACGGTTTCCAACAGTGCTGCCAAAGCCAGACTTCGCCAGCGTCATGCAAGGTCTGATGGGTGCCCAGCCAGCCGACTTCCAGCACATCACGGCCGAAGCCCTGGCCTGGCTGCGCTGGACGCGGCAGATGGCGTCTGCCGTCGGCAAGAAGTCGGAGCCCTGAGATGGGAAATGCCGCCGTACCCGCCTACCTGGGAGCAGACTTCTCGCAGGCCTCGCCCGGGCTGCGCTTCGGGCTGTTCTTGCCGCTTTGGGAGGCGGACAGCTACACGGTCCGTACCGATAGCAAAAGGGCCGCCTGGAACAGTGTCAAAGCACTGACGCCAGCGGATCTGAAACTGATGCGTGCGCTGGCGCAGCGCCAGGC
>JANXQL010000187.1 GCA_025356815.1 Pseudomonadota bacterium | reverse complement strand
CGTGGCGGCACAAATCGGTCGTGGGGAACACCTCGTAGCCGAGTTCTCCCATGTAAGAGCGGCGCAGGATCCATGCACGGCCGTACCCAACGTCTATGAGCTTCGCGTGCGCGAACGGCAGCGCCTCATCGGAGAGATCCTCGTCGCTCAGGGCCTCGAGGATGGAACGCGACGCCGGGCCACTTAGTGAGAACATGCCGTACTGAGCGCTCATGTCGTGAATCTGGACGTTGTGGTTCGGCGGGACAGTGGCCTCGAACCAGCAGCGGTCGCGCACCTGCCCACCTGGTCCCGTCACGACAAAGAACTCGCGCTCCGACTGGCGGATGACGACGACGTCTGCCTCGATCCCACCCCGCCCGTTGAGCCAGTGTGTGTACACCGAGCGGCCCACCGGGACGTCCATCTGGTTCGCCGAAACCGAATTGATCGCCGCGGCGGCGTCGGGGCCACTGACGAGCAGCTTTCCGTAGCATGACTGGTCGACCAATGCGGCGTGATTCCTCGCCGCGGCACACTCGGCCGAGATCCGCGGAAACCACTCCTGGTACCCGAGGCTCGGCGTCTTCGGCAGTGTCGCGCCGGCCTCGGCGAAGTAGAGCGGAATCTCCCATCCGGCTCGCTCGCCCATGACGCCGCCTGCCGCGACGATGCGATCGTGTACCGGCGAGTGGCGGATGTTTCGCGCAGTGCGAAGCTGGTGGCCGGGCCAGTGCAGCGACATGTTGAAGCCCAGCGCCTCGACCACACGATCCTGCATGTAGCGGGAGTTGGCTTGGAACGACATGATGCGCTGGGCATGCATGGCGGTCATCGCGACCGGTGGCAAGCCTTCCGTCAGCCATTCAGCCATGACCCTGCCGGCCCCGCCGGACGACAGGATGCCGTAGGAATTAAACCCGGTCGCGACATACAACCCGCGAACCTCGGCGGTCGGGCCCATGAACGGCCGGCTGTCACTCGTGAAGCTTTCCGGTCCGCAGAAGAACAACTTTATGCCTACATCGTTCAACGCCGGCACACGCCGGAACGCAAGCGTAAGCTGCGGCTCGATGTGCTCGAGATCCACCGGAAGTTCGCTGAACGAGAACTCGCGTGGAATGTCTTCGCCCCGTGGCGGCCACGGCTTCGCGCGGGCCTCGAAGAACCCCACTAGCAATTTCCCTGCATCCTCCTTGTAGTAGGCCCGCTCGTCGGGATTCCCGAGCACGGGCGTCGTACGGGCGAGGCCCTGCATCGGCTCTGTGACGATGTAGTAGTGCTCGGCGGCGTGCTGCGGAAGCGCGATCCCGACGCGCTTTGCAATCTTTTGGCTCCAGAGGCCGCCAGCGAGAAGCACCCGGTCGCAGGCGATGTCGCCCCGCGGCGTGCGCACGCCGACCACGCGGCGGTCGCGAATGAGGATGTCTTCGACGGGACAGTGCTCGAACGCCTTCCCACCTTGCTGACGAGACCCCTTGATCAGCGCCGTCGTGGCATCGAGCGGATTGACCTGCCCGTTTCCATGAATGTAGACACCACCCAGCACGTCATCGACATACAGGAGCGGCCACTGCTGCTGTACTTCTGCGGGCGTGAGCACGTCGACCCGCACGCCCATGTACTTCGAAGCGGAAGCCTGCCGCTTTAGGAGCTCGTGCCGGATCGGATTCGTAGCAATATATAGCGCGCCATTCTCGCGGTAGCCGGTCGCTTGTCCGGTCTCCGCTTCAAGCGACCGGAACAGATCGCTGCTGTACTGCACCAGCTGCGACTGGGCCCGGGAATCGCGGATGCGCGTCGTGAGACCCGCCGCATGCCATGTGGTGCCGCTCGCGAAGCGATCGCGTTCCAACAGCACGCAGTCCGGGATGCCAGCCTTGGCAAGATGGTAGAGTGTTGATGCGCCGATGATTCCGCCGCCTATGACGACGACTCGTGCGTGCCCGGGGAATGCTTCGCTCATGTTCTGTCCTTTACCGCCGTGACAACGAATCGGGCCTTCGTAAGTGCTCGCCTTGTGGCATCCGGTTGCCCTACAATCTCGTCCATCGATATTACCTCGGCATGCGCGCGTCTCGCCAGCGGCGCGTGCTCGCCCGCGGCCGGTCGCCTGGCCGAGCCTGTGTACAGCCGGCGCTCGTATCGATAGTCTGGACCCAGATTCAGTGGCACGGATTAAGACCGGCATGGCGCTTAGAACCGCAGCGAAGGCCCGCACGATGGCGCGGCGCCGCGCGCCGAGCGACAGCGGAACCCAGAAGGGACGCGACACGGTCGACAGCATCCTCGTTGCCGCCGAGGACGTGCTGATCACCGTCGGATGCGCCGGCTTCACCGCACGCGCGGTCGCAGGGCGGGCCGACATCGCGCCCGGCAATCTGACCTACCACTTCCGCACTCTGGACGAGCTTCAGCGCGCGCTGATCGCGTCCGTATTGCGCCGTTATCTTCATCGCTGGGAGGCCTTTAGCAAGGGCCACGACCGTGCTACCCGTAGCGCCACGTCCGTCGGCGGCGTGCTGGAATGGCTGATCGGCGATGCAGTGGACCCGCGGACGACACGCCTGTTCCGCGAGCTATGGGCGATGGCGTTGCGTTCGAAGGCCGCCGCGGCAAGCATGGACGACTTCTACAGCCAGGGCGTGAACGCAGCCGCCGGCGTACTGCATCAGCTGTTTCCGCACCTGACGAATGACGCCGCGCTCGACCTCGCCTATCTGATGGCAGTCGTATCGGAGGGCTCGATTGTGCTGTTCGGCACGCTGCCGGCGTCCGGGCGACGGGTGCGGGCGCTGCGGGCACTCGCAACGGCCGCCGTCGAGTCACTTGCCGCGAGACCTTCGGCGCGGGCGTCCCGCGCGCGCCGCCCGTCGACGACGGGGAGAGCCGGCCGTACCGGAAAGCGACTAACGCCAGGCCCCTAGTGCGAAGGGGCGGTGTATCTTGACACCTCGTCGGCAGCTGCTCTAGAGTTTATTTATAGGACGAATGCCCTAGGATTGACCCAAGCGCCCGAAGGGGTCCGCAATTGCCGACTGGGGGAATGAGCCGTGCGTGACAGCGAAGCGATCTTCAGCGAAATTTCGCGCGTGCGTCGACAGTGGACACCCAACCAGGTGCGTGACTACATCGCCGCGCTGCCGATCTGGACGGAACCGGTCGACATTCGACAGAAATTTGGTGGGCTGACGAACCGTACGTATTTCGCCTATGCCAGAGGCGAGCCGAGATACGCTATCCGAGTCGGCTTTGACCAGTACCGCACCCGACAGACGTCCGTCATCCAGAGTACGCTCGTGGCGCACGCGCTCGGCATCGGTCCACGTCTCGTGTATGCCGAGCCGAACCTGTCGGTGACGGACTTCGTCGAGGGCACGGGCATGCAGCTCGAGCAGATGAAGGATCCGCTCGTCATGCGGCGCATCATTGACCGGATGAAGGTCATCCACGGCGGCTCGCGGCTTGTTCGCGAGACCATCAGCTACTGGTGGCCGTTCGATACGGTGCGGCGCTACATGTCAACAATGGAGACCGGCAAGGCGGCGACCGACTGGAGGCCGTCGCCATGGGCAGACAGGGTGCCACGCTACCGTGAGATCACCGATCGCCTCGAGCGTCAGGTCGGCCCGTTTCTGCCGACGTTCACCCATAACGACATGGCATTCGTAAACATGATTATCAGCCCGGCGGGCGAAGTCATGCTTATTGACTGGGATGGTGGTGCATACGGTCATCCGATGTTCGATCTCGGTGAAATGCTGATGTGGGCCGAGGCCGGCAGCGCGACCTGCGAAGTGGCGGTCGACTTCTACTACGGCCCGCTGGCGGCCGCCGATAGAACGCAGCGACTGACCGAGGTCCACGCGTTCCAGACGATTGCGGCGCTCAGGCTTGTGACCGAGTGCCTGGAAACCGACCTCGACCCCTTCTACCACGTGACGCCCGAGGAGTTCGCCGAGGGCATGAAGGAAATTCTCCCTGGGCAGGCGCCGGCGCTGATCGGCTTGGCAGAGCTGCTGCTGCCGCGATTCGAGGCCCTCTGGTCGGAATACCAGCACCTGTTTCCAGCCTGAGCTGACACGGGAAACGGCTGGCGGCCGGGCGGTTGAGACGCCGACGGCCCGCGCGGAACCCTTGGGAGATGGATTCCTGTCCCGCCGAAATCGCGATGGCTCCGCGAACCGTTAAACGACGTTGCAGTCCGCAATCATCGGGGACGCTGCCGTCTTTACCCCTTGCTTTCGGCGAGTTTTGACCCGGTGATTGAGCGCCTGTACGACCGTCGCTCGTAACCACGTACGCCCCGAAAAGCTTCAGAATTCGACTGCAAAGCGGAGCGCCTTGCGCGCCGGAACGGGGGGCGGCCGTCAAAATCAGAGGCTATTCGGATCGCGGTGACCCAGAACCTCAATTTGGCCGGATCGGAGCACCCGGACCGGGTCTGGCGGGCGCCCCGGCTCGCTCAACTTGCGTACGTTGCCCGTTCTGGATATTGCGGGCCGATGTCGTTGCACTAGCATGGACGTCACACGCTCGTCATATGCCTTGCGATCCGGCCTATTAGGAGCTCGCCTTGAAGACGCTGCTTGGTGCGGTGCACCCCCGCCGGAATTCGCTAACCTTCGCAGCAGCGGAGGCCTTTGCGCAAGCAGCGAAGCACCGTGGCGCCGAGGTCGAATGGGCCGACTTGGTCAGCGAGGGCTTCGATCCGGGCATGACGCCGAAGGACGAGCCGGACTGGGCGAACCCTCACAAGGAGTACTCAGCGGCAGTGCGGGCCGAAAAGGGCGCGACTCGAACGAAACGAGGCAACGGTGATGTTCTTTCCCGTCTGGTGGTGGTCCGCGCCAGCTGTCCTTAAGGGGTGGATAGATCGCGTCTGGAACTACGGCTGGGCGTACGGAGACCGGACCTATCCGCATCGTCGGGTGTGGATGATCGGAATCGCCGGGGTCACCGAAGCAGCATATCGCAAGCGTGGGTACGACGAAGCGATGCGAGTCCAGCTCGAGGTCGGAGTTCTTGAATTCTGCGGTATCGCCGACAGGCGCTTCGAGCTTCTCTACGGTGCCACCGAGAGCCCCGAGCAGGCGAGCGCTGTCGTCGCGTCCGCTGCCCGGCTTGGAATGCAGTACTGATGGCCAGCCAGACAGACGTTGCTACGCGGCACTTCCCGGCTACTTGGAACCACAGACTGGATCCGCCAGTGGGACTCCTATGCGAACGGAAGGCACACGCCTCTCGTGGCCTGTAAGGCATAGATTCCAAACTTATTTCGAACGTGCAGTGGGTCGAGCAGTGCAGAGCCTCCATTGCCCGCAGCTCGAAGAAGATGCCAACGATAGTCCGGGGTGTCCCGGAACGATTTACATCCGAAGCGTTTCTATCCAGGAGAGCGACCGATGAATGGACGACCGACTTGCCGAGGGACTTCCGTGACCAGTCCGCGCGTACTCTTGGCCACGCGCACGTCCATGCTGGCCGCCGCGATATCCGGGGTGCTTTTGACGGCGGCGACGCCGGCCAGCGGGGCTGAGTCTGCAATCGAGGAGATCATAGTCACCGCCCAGCGGCGCGCCGAGAACCTGCAAGATGTACCGTTGGCGGTATCCGCCTTCACCGCGGGCGACCTTGAGCGTGCGGGCGTCCGTCAGGCGGGTGACGTCGCGGCGATGGTGCCGAACTTCACGGTCGCCTCGCCGTACGGCGCGGAAGCGATGCCCGTATTTTCGCTACGCGGCGTGACGTCGAATGACTTTAGCCAGAACCAGAGCGCGCCGGTCGCGATGTACGTCGACGACGTCTACAAGAGCGTAGGCGCTCTGCAGGCCCTCCAGACGTTCGATCTCGACCGTGTCGAAGTGCTGCGCGGCCCGCAGGGCACGCTCTACGGCAAGAACGCGACCGGCGGTGCGATTAGTTTCTTTTCGCACAATCCTGACTTGCATGCCTACGACGGTTACGCAACGGCAGGCCTCGGCAACTTTTCAGCAAAGAGCTTCGAGGGCGCGGCGGGTGGCCCGATCGTCGACGGCAAGCTTGGCTGGCGCGCAGCCGTTTATTACGACAAGCGGGATGGCTGGATGGACAGCATTACCCCCGGTGTCGCACCCGCGAACGGCGTCGACGCCCTCGCCGGCCGCCTGAGCCTGCTCGCCAAGCCTACGGACGATCTGACTGCGACGCTGAAATTCTCGTTCAGCCGTTCACGAGGCACGCCCTATGGCATCCGGCCGGCCAACATTCTACCTGATGTCACTGGTTCCAACCCAAACATCGGCTTCTTTCAAAACGCCGCCCTTTACGCGTACGGCAAAGTCATCGACAGCGATAGCCTGTCGCTGAAGCTGGATTGGCAGATCGCGTCGCACGCGATTTTGACCTCGGTGACTGCGTTCGACTTCGGGCGCTGGGTCGAGGTCGGTGACGACGCAAGCGTGGGATCGAACATCTGGGGTGCCGACACCTACGCTTCGAGCGTCAACGCCTACTCCCAGGAACTCCGCATAGCGTCGTTGGATACCGGTGCCTGGACCTGGCTCGCCGGAGCATACCTCGGCCACGACGCGGTCCATGGCTGGAACGAGTTTCACTATTTTGACGGGTTCCCCGGAACGATCCTCGTTCCCGGTTCGAGTGCGCCGCTCTACGGCTTCGACCAGAAGAACAGCTTCAACCAGATCAGGCAGAGCAGCGCCGTGTTCGCCAACGTAACCTTCGACGTGTCGCCGACGATCACCCTACGGGGCGGTCTGCGCTACACGCGCGACAGACTTTCATTGAATGATTTCTACGCACTTGAGGGGGGTGTCAATGGCGCGCCAACTTTCGCCGGCCTCGGGCAGCCCGTTCTATGGACGCAGACCATTCCCTACAGCAGTTCAACTTGGGTCTACTTCCAACCAGGAACATCGCCACAGGGTCCAACGCTGCCCGAGCAGAGCGTCGGCAATACGAACCTGAGCTACAAGTTCGGCGCCGACTGGAAACCAACATCTGGCGTGATGACCTACGTGAGCATCAGCCGTGGTTACCGTGGCGCGGCGCTGAATAGCCAGGCCTTCAACGATCCATCCGAGGTCAACTTCGCGAAGCCGGAGGAACTGACCTCTTACGAGATCGGCCTCAAGTCCGAGCTGTTCGAGCGGCGCATGCAGCTGAATGCGGCAGTCTTCTACTACAACTATAAGAACCAGCAGTTCCTTGGCACGTCCACGGCCAACGGAGTGCTGTTGTATTCGGAGGTCAACGCGAACTCGAAGGTCAAGGGCGGTGAGATCGAGTTGCGTGCCAAGGCCACGCAGGACTTGGAACTACGCGCCAACATTGGCATTCAAGACTCTAAGTACGTCGACTTCCTGTTCCACGGGACCGACGTCTCCGGCAACCAACTGGCGTCCTCGCCGAAGATGACGGCGACCGGAGCCGTAGACTGGCGCGTCGGCAACCTCTTCGGCGGAACGTTCCGCCTGGGGGCCGACGTCGCATACACGGCAAAGCAGTACTTCGACCCGCAGGACACCGAGCGCATCGCCCAGGGCGGGTACACGCTGGTCAACGCCCGTGCCACACTGCAGCTTGGAAGCGCGAGCCAATACTCGATCAGCCTATGGGGCAAGAACCTGGGGAACAAGGGCTATATATCCTACGCGCTAGCGACCCAACTGCCCTCTCAGGGCGGCCTCGGGCTCGACTACACGGTTCCGGCGGAGCCACGCACGTTCGGGCTGACGGGGTCGGTCCACTTCTAGGCTGGCCAGGGAAAGCCGCGGGTGTCCACGCCGATCCGGCTGGGGCACCCGTGCGCGGCGCGGACGAATGCGGCGGTTGTAGAACGCTTCCAAGCGAATGGCTGGGCGTCGCCGCCATCTTCGAGGAGCGGAGGGTGGCGCATCGCGCGCGCCCGGGCCCCGGCGGTTAGATCGCCTCGGCCGCCTTCAGCGCTGCCAAGTCGGCTTCCGTCATGCCGAGCAAGCGACGCAGGACAGACTCGGTGTGCTGGCCAAGCGTGGGAGGTGCCTCGTAGCGGTCCAGTGGGGTTTCCGAGAACCGGATCGGGTTCGAGATCAGCGTCAGCTTGTCGGACAGCGGATGCGGAACCGATACGGCCATTCCGCGATGGCGGACCTGAGCATCGGCGAACACCTCGTCGAGCTCGTTCACCGGGCCACTGGGGATATCCGCCCGTGCTAACGCATCCAGCCAATAGGCTTTGCTGCGCGTCGCGAACGTGGCCTCGAGTGTCGGCGTCAGTAACTCGCGGTTCTCTATGCGCCTTGTTGCCTTGGCGAATCTTTGGTCGGCCGCCAGCTCCGGCTGGCCGATCGCCTCGCAGAAGCGGACCCACTGTGAGTCGTTGCCGACGGTCAGCATGATCAGCCCGTCCGCGCACTTGAACGCCTGCGAGGGAGACCCTCCGCCGCCGACGTTACCGCGTCGTGGCGAGTTCTCCCCGGAGATGAGGTACTGCACGCCCCGGTGACTTAGCGTCGCAACCATCGAATCAAGCAGTGCGATGTCGATGTATTGCCCCCTACCCTCCGGGCTGTGCCCCCGGTGGTTCAGCGCCGCAAGTACGGCGATCGTGGCGTATTGGCTCGTAAGAATGTCGACCAGGCTCAGCCCGCTTCGCGTCGGGCCGCCTCCTAGGAGGTCATCGGGTGCACCAGTGACCGCCATGTGCCCACCGGCGGCCTGGAAGATCGCGTCGTAGCCGGGTCGGTGAGCCATCCCGCCGGTCTGGCCATATCCGGTGATGGAGAGGTAGATAAGGCGCGGATTCAGCGCCGACAACGATGCGTAGTCGAGGCCGAATTTGGCGAGCGCGCCAACGCGGAAGTTCTCCACGACTACGTCCGAACGCCGAGCGAGCTGGCGGATAATGTCCTGCCCCAGCGGCGTACCAAGGTCGACCGTCACCGATTGCTTGTTGCGGTTGGCAGACAGGTAGAACCCGGACTCGCGCGTACGCCGGCCATCTTCCGTCGTCAGGAAGGGCGGGCCATAGTTCCGCGAATCGTCGCCCTCGCCGGGCCGCTCGATCTTGATTACCTCGGCGCCAAGGTCCCCCAGCATCTGCGCGACCAGCGGGCCGGCAAGGACCCGACTCAAGTCGAGTACGCGGATTCCCTCAAGCGGTAGGCTCATCAGTCGATTCCTCGGTTAACGGGTCATTCGATCCGGTCGAGCGTCTCGCGCTTGATGCGCTTGGCAAGCGACCACTTGTGCACCTCAGTCGGACCGTCGTAGATCCGGAACGCACGGACTTCTCGAAACACCTGTTCGACGATCGTGTCCCGAGTGACGCCCTGCCCACCCATCACCTGCACGCACTGATCGGCGATCCGGAATAGCGCCTCGGACACGGACACTTTCGTCATCGAGGATTCCGAAGTGCCAGACGCCCCGGAGTCGAGCACGTCGGCGCACCAGTCGATCATCAATTCACATTGCTTCAGCAGAATCCGGTTGTCGGCGAGCATGAAGCCGACGCCCTCGTGATCGATCAGCAGGCGACCAAACGCCCGACGACGCACTGCATACTCCGACGCGATTTCCTGGGCACGCGTACAGGCGCCGAGCCAGCGCATGCAGTGCGTCAGCCGCGCCGGCGACAGCCGAACTTGGGCGTAGCGGAAACCCGCTCCGACCTCGCCGAGAACCGCGCTGGTGGGCACGCGCAGGTTCACGATGCGCGAGGTCGGGTGTCCGCCGGGCATCGACGAATCGATAGTTTGCGGAACCCGTTCGATCTGGATCGCCGGATGCGGGAGGTCGACGAGGAACATCGTCGCCCCCTCGCCGGTCTTTGCCATGACGATGCCAACCGAGGCCCCCTGCAGGCCGGTGCTGAAACACTTGCGGCCGTTGATCACCCAATGGTCGCCATCGAGCTCCGCCGTCGTCATGAGCATCGAAGGATCCGATCCCGCGCCATTGTCCTCCGAGGGTTCGGTCATCAGGAACGCAGATCTCGTCCGGCCCTGCAGCAGCGGCGCGAGAAAGTGCGTCTGCTGCGCCGCCGAAGCGACCTTGCCGAGCAGAAACATGTTCCCTTCGTCGGGGGCGGCGACGTTGACCCCAACGGGACCGAGCGGCGACAACCCAGCCGCCCGCAATACCAGAGCAGTGTCTCGGTGCGACAGATGTTCGCGACCGCCGGGTACGTGGGGCGTCATGACGCCCGCGTCACGCGCCAGAGCGCGCATCTCCTCGACCATATCGAGGCTCGGCCCGTGCATACCCCAGCGCGGATCACGTTCGAACGGAACGATGGTCTCGCGGATGAACCGCTCTACGCGCGCGGCGATGGCGCGGCCTTCGGACGTGACGAAACCGTGGGCCATCGGAAGTATCCCCAAGTGAACGTGGCCAACATGGCCGGAGCGGACGACGCACAGGCCTAACGCCCTAGCTGCGATCCCGGCAGTCGCGCCAGAAATGACGCCTTCATGCTGCCAGCGGCGCTCCCATGCAGCGAGGCGTCTAGCCTACCCGCGTCCGGCGACCGCCGATATCCACTATTCGCAACCGCTCTCTCCCCCCAACGCAGCGCCGCAGTGCACGGGGGGATTCAGCCAACGAAGCGACTGATCATCTTTTCGCTAAGAAAGTTCAGGATCGCGCGCGTGCCACCCTCAGTGCCGTAGCCCGAATCCTTGACCCCGCCAAACGGCGCCTCGACCGTGGACGAGAAGATGCGGTTCACCGCAATCATGCCCGCCTCGAGCCGTTCGGTGAGCAGAGCTTCGTTGCGGATCGATCGGGTAAAGATGTACGCCGCGAGCCCGTACGGTAGCCGGTTGGCCTCGATGACTGCTTCATCGAGGTCGTCGAAGCACCGCATCAGTGCCATCGGGCCAAAGGGCTCCTCGTTCATCGCCCGCGCCGAAAGTGGCACGTCGGCCAGCACAGTCGGCGCGAAGAAATATCCGCGCCTGTCGACCCGTGTGCCGCCACAGGCCAGATGCGCCCCGGCCGCGACGGCCTCGGTAACCAGGGCCTCTACGGCCTGCAGCCTGCGCTGGCTGACCAGCGGCCCCATCTCCGTGCCCTCGGCGTGACCATCGCCGAGGCGAAGCGCCCGTGCCAGGTCGGTGAATCGCTTGACGAACGCGGGATACACCGCCCTTGCGATCAGAAACCGGGTCGGCGCGAGACATACCTGCCCGGCATTCATGAACTTCATGCGCACCAGCGACGTGGCAGCGAGCTCCAGGTCCGCGTCGTCACAGATGATCGCCGGCGCGTGGCCGCCGAGCTCCATGGTCACGCGTTTCATGTGCGCCCCCGCCTGTGCCGCCAGCAGCTTGCCTACGGGGATCGAGCCGGTGAACGACACGGCGCGGATCACGGGATGGGGGATCAGGTAGCTGGAAATCGCGGCCGGTTCGCCAAAGAGCAGCCCGATCGCGCCCGGCGGCACGCCCGCGTCCACGAAGACCCGCACCATCTCGGCGCAAGCCGCGGGCGTGTCCTCGGAGCCCTTCAGCAGCACCGAACAACCTGCCGCGAGGGCCGCGGCGACCTTCTTGACGGCCTGCGACACCGGGAAGTTCCACGGCGTGAACGCCGCTACCGGCCCGACTGGCTCCAGACGCGTCGACACGTTGGCGTGGGCAGTCCGGCCTGGAATCACCTGCCCAAAGGCACGTTTCCCCTCCTCGGCGAACCAGTCGATCGTATCCGCGGAGCCACTCACTTCGTGGACAGCCTGGGCGAACGGCTTGCCCTGTTCCAGGGTCAGCGCAGCCCCAATGGCATCCGCCCGTTCCCGCAGCAGGTCGGCGGCCCGGCGCAGCACGCGGGCGCGATCGAAGGGTGCAATGGCGCGCCACTCGGCAAATCCTCTGGCCGCTGCAGCGACGGCATCCCGCATATCGGGCTCCGCGGCCAGTGCGACCTGGCCGACGCGTCCTTCGGTTGCGGGGTTCGTGATCGGCAGCGTCTCGCCGCCGGTGCCCGCGCGCCAGACGCCGTCGATCAGCAGTTGTACGTCCAGCGGCGACGAGGCAGACGGCAGAGGCAGCATGTCCTTTATCTCCGGAACGCATCAGCGCGGGTGGCGCTTGTCACTGCAAGCGCACGCGGGGGCCTGCCGGCGGGTTAGCGCCCCGCGACAGCCCGGAAACGCTACCCGTACCGGCAGGGGGATGTCAACCGATATGGGATACGAGATTGTACGACAATAAGCTCCTGTCACGTGAAATGACGGACGCCACGCATCCCTGGACGGTCGGTGCCCGCGCGTCGGGGGTTTGCCCGCGATGGCCTATTCGCGAGCCCCGTGAAATCTTGTAAGATAATTTTAGCTACGGGATTGCGTGGGAATTGAACTCGCGCAGCTGCGGAGTTGTTGTCCTAGGAGATTGCGATGCTGCCGAATTCAGACGTCAAACCCAGTCGCGCGTCCCGGCGCAACAGCGCCGCGGGCGCGCCCGACGGCGAGGATGAGCTGAGCTCGACGGACCGGGTCGTCAATCACATCACAGCCGGCGTGCTCGCCGGCCGCTACGTGCCGGGGCAGCGCCTCGTCGAGGCCGATCTCACGCACGCACTGCGGGTTAGTCGTGGGCCGGTGCGCGAGGCGTTCAGGCGACTGGATGCGCTCGGCCTGCTGTCGAGGACGCTGCATCGTGGCTCCTGTGTGCGAACGTTGAGTCGGACTGAGGCGATCGACTTGATGGTCGCCTCGGGCAGCATCGACAGCCTGACGGCTCGTCTGGCCGCCACGGCCGTGCGCAACCGCAAGGGCAGCCGCCAGTTCGTGAAGCTCGAGCGTGAATTGCACGCATACCGCGACAAGGAATACGACTTGACTAACGCGCCGCAGCAGCGGCAGCACTTTTACGACATCCTGATCACAATGAGCGGCAATACACAGCTGCCGTCGCTGTTTCCGACGATGCGCATCCACCTGCTGCGGTTGCAAACTCAGTCCTACCGCAATCTGGACGATCGTCGCTCGGACGCCGAGGACTTCGCGGCGGTGGCCGCAGCCGTGCTTTCCGGCGACGGCCGTGCGGCGGAGAGGGCCTCCGCCACGCATCATCGGCGGGTACAGCGCGCGCTGCTGACAATGCCGGACGCGGCCTTTCCCCGCCTCGATACCCCGTGAGGCGTGCCGACCACGCCTAGCGCCCACATACTCTGGCGACACTGAGGATCAGCGCGTGTCGCACGAGCCCGTCGGATCCCCGCAGGTGTCCGACCTGCATTGCGTTTTGACCTTCTTCGACCTGCTCGTCTATGGGCTGGTCTACGTCGCGCCCGTCGGCCCCTGGTCCACCTGGGAGTTCACCAGCGACCTCGCCGGAGGGCAGTGGCCCTCTCGCCTACCTGCTCGGTGCCGCGGCACTGTCATTCACGGCGCTGCCTTACGCCAGAATGGCGGTAGAGGCGCCGGACGCAGGGTGCGTCTACTCCTACGCCCGCGTCGCAATGGACGACGCGGCAGGGTTTCTATTCGGGCTGGAGGGTGCTCCTGGGCTATCTGTTGTTACCGACGCTGATGAACGTGTTCTTTGCCGCGACGCTCGCGGAGTCCATGCCCGTACTTCCGGCCTCCGGCTGGATCCTCGTGACGACCGGCTACAACATCGCCGTGAACTGGTTCGGGATCCGAACGAGCGCCCGTTTCAACGTCTGCACATTGATGTTCCAGGTTGCCTTGCTGATCGGCTTCCTGATCCTCGGCATTCACGCCCTCTTGAGTGCTGCCATGCCGCTATTTTCGAGCTCGCCCTCGTGGGGTCCAACGACGACCCCGGCCGGCGTGTTCTCAGCGGCCTCCCTGTGCGTGATGGCCTGCTTGGGAGTCGACGCGATCACGACGCTTTCAGGCGAGGTGCGCGCCGACCAGCGGCACCTGATCGGGCGTGCGGTCGTTGGTTCGCTCCTCGCCCTAGGTGCGCTTTCGATCGTGAACGTCTGGGTGTTGAGTGACCTATCCCGTGGGCTTACGTTCGAGGACCCGACAACGGCGACGTTCGAGATCATCGGTACGCTGATCAGCCCAGCGCTCGGTGCCTTCACAGCGTGGGCGATGGCGCTCATCGTTGCCATCTCCATCGCGCCACCGATGGTTACCGGCGTGTGGCGGGTGCTGCGCGCGATGGCGCAGAACGGCGCAGTTCCGGCTCCACTCGCGAGCCTCCATCCCGGATACCTCGTACCTCACATCGCGCTGCTGGTGTCCGGTGTCGCTTCGATCGAAATTGCCCTGCATTTCGCCGGGTGGTTCGATACGCTGACGTCCATGGTGAACTTCGGGCGTTGTCCGCGTTCATTGAGGTCGACTCATCGGTGATCGCTCTGTTCCGGTTTCAACGGCGCTCGCGGAACTGGCTGGGCCATGTCGTCGCGCCCCTGCTCAGTATTGGCGCGCCGGTCGCAGTAATGGTCCAAATGAGCCCGCTGGCGCTCGAAGCGGGCTTTGGCTGGCTTACCTCTGGCGTCGTCGTCTATGCAGTTCGGGGCGCACGCGCACGGCTAAAGGCTGCGCGGTCTGAGCGGCGAGGCGCGCGATCGGCGTCACGCGCGCGTAATGCGGCCTGCTCGACAGATCGGCACCACGGCATAGATGCTCTTTTGGGCGGAGAGCGTGACATCTGCCTCGCGCCCACAGGCCTGCATCAGCCGTCCCGCCCGGGCCTCGGTCAGGCACTCCCGCGGTGTTGCTCGCTCATGTAGCAGCCACGCGGCCCTGGCCGCGTCCGTGCAGGACGCCGCTGGCAGAGCCTGCGCTAGCAGCGATACTAGGTAGCCTGCGCCGTAGAAATCCTCAAGGTTGAACGCCTCGTCGGAGCCAGCGCAGATCAGTACGATGTCCCGGCCGGCGTGATGCCGGGCGGCGTAGTCAGCTACCGCCGCGCCGTTGACCAACGCTGCGGCAAGCAGCAGTCCGGCACTTTGAGCAAGTCGCAGCGCGACGGTGCCATTCGTCGACGAATAGACGATGTGTTTCCCCGTGAAGTCCTGTTGGGCCAGCAGGTGCGGCCAGGGTTCTACGAATCCCGGGATCGGCTGGTTGCCGAATTCGCCAATGAGCGCGACGTTGCCCGCCGGGAGTGCACGGGCGCACTTGCGCGCCGCCTCCGGGCTCTCGGCTGCAACGATGTCGATCGCGCTACGCTCGAGGGCGATGGCAATTCCGGTCGTCGCGAAAACGACGTCAACCACGATCGCAACCTTGCCCGATAGGCGCTCCTGGCTTATCTGAGTCTTGTTGCTGAGGATGTGCACGGTCGCCACGTCATGCTCGCCCGGGTCAGTCAGGCGTAGTCTTGCCCGTAGGCAGCCCACATCTCATTGAAGCCTGGCCGCAGCAGATCGGCGAGCCCGTTTAGGTGTTGCTGCTGCCCAGGGAAGCTGATCTTCATGCTCTCCCGCATTTCCTCGGGCGTCAGGTAGAAGTACGGGTCATGCGCGGTAACCATCACCTCGACGATCAGTCGGAGTCCCGCCATCATCTTGAAAGCGCGGTGCTCATGGAGCAGAGCCGTCATCTTCGGCTCGGTGAGATCGCCGAAGTAGCAACCGAGGACATAGCGGTCAAAGTCGTCGTTGACCCCGGTCAACAGGCTCATCTCCGCCAGATCCCACATCGGGTGACCGTAAGCGCCGCCATCCCAGTCGATAAGCCATATCCGGTCGCGCGCCGGCGAGCTGTACATAATGTTCACATACGTCAGATCGTTGTGCGTGAAGCAGGGAATGAACGGCCCGATCGCACGTTCCAGCCGGCGTGAGACCTCCCGGAAGAAGGGCACCTCGTCGAGCCACTGGGACCGCTCCCACTGCGTCGGTGCCGCCCCGGATTCCATCGTCTTCAGGTACCGGCGCACCGTGTGGAAGGGCCACCAGTAGCTGATCGACTCGGAGATCGCCTCCGTCCCCTCGTGCATCACGCGGACGGTCCGGACGACATTCGCGACGAAATCAAGATCCTGCAACTGCTCGACCTGCATCTGCGGGCCGGTGACGAAGTCTGTGACCGTCAAGTTGGGCTCGGCATACCGAAGCTGTGGGCCTATGCCTAGGTTCGCGGCGGCGAGGGTGCAGTGCACTACGCTCGGCTGGCGCGTCCGGTACTGATCGAAGCCGCAACGCACGACGTAGCGCCTGCCATCGACGTCGGTAACAAAATACGTCCTGTTCTGCAGGCCACCGAACTTCTGCCGCAAGTCGATCGGGCCGCTCCAGATGGGCAGTGACCGGATGTACTCCTGAGTCCGGTGGGTGTCCCAGTCGCGCCGGAGGGTCGATACCTCTTTAAGTAGCAGAAAGTCGTCTTTCATTCGTCGGTTCCGTTGAGGCTTGCGGATGCGGGCCGGTCGCTGCGCCCGAGGCCAGGCCATGCTAGCAACGACCATCTACCTCGATATCCGGAACGGGCAAGGATCGGCTTGCGTGCAGCCGGGCGGGAGCACCGGCTTGCGAACGAAATGCCATGCGCCAAAACCGTCGGTCGGGCGCGATCTGGCGCCGCCTGCGGTCCGTATACGGCCGAAGCGGTCACGACGACCCGTCCTCCGCAGGCGGCCCCACCTCCCCGGCATTTCACCTTTCGCTGCCCGCTGGTAGGACGCGCAACGGTGAGGAGTCCGTCGCGCGATTCACCAACCTGGCGTGGAGCAGTCGCCGAATGCCATGCTGCGGTGCAGCGAATTCAGCAAGAAGGCAATCCAGAGCGGACTGGCGCGAGGGCGTCTGCCGATATTATGATCAGGCATCTGACAACAAAAGTGATACCGCAGATTGTCGGACAAGCTAGGTCTACATTAAGCCGGGACGGGCGGAAATACGGCCAGGGTTCAGTGGTAGGGGAATCGACGCTCATGGCGCTCACGCAACTTTCACGCTCTCAGTTCACGGTTGACGCGTGTGTCGCGAAGGATGCGTGGACGCATGGCGCGGCGCTCAGCGGCTGGGAGCACCAATACGACCAGGTCAAGCCCGGCCCTTTCAGCGGCCACGTCGACAGCGCATGGCTTGGTCCCCTGCAGATTATTCACGAGCGGATCGATCACTCGTTCAGATACCGCGGCACGCCGTGGGCCGGATCCAGGGTCTTCTTCTCGTACCTGCAGGGCAGCGGTGAGTCGTTCTACGACAACCGGCCGGTGGGCGCCAGCGCGCTCGTGACACATCGCTGGAACGGCGTCGAACGCATCAGCGGCAGCGACAAGATCAACCTCGTGATCGTTGCTATCGACGAGGACTTCTTCACTCAGTATCTCGCGCCTCTGCCCGGCTTCGAGTCCCTCGTGCGGACGCCGCAGCCCATCTGCTTCACCTCGAGCTCCAAGCTGATCACCGGCTTCCAGCGGACGGCGTTCGGAGTCCTCCAGGAACTGGCCGGCGCACCGGACCTGCTCGTGCACGAGCGTTTGCGGGCCGGGCTGCAGCAGCGTGTGCTGGACTCGATCCTCGCCATCATCGCAGAGACCGGCAACCACCAGCTGCGCCCGCCCACGCCGTCGACGCGCGCGTACATAGTGGACCGCGCCATCGACTATATCGAGCCACGCCTGGCGGATCCGATTTCGGTTCGCGATCTTTGCGCGGCCATCCGCGTCTGTCCGCGGACACTGTCGTACGCATTCTCCGAAGTCCTCGGCACCTCACCGAAGTGCTATCTGCTCGCGAGTCGCCTCAATCGCACGAACCGTGAGCTCGCGGACTCGCGAGTGCACGCATCTATCCAGAGCATCGCTGCCCGCTGGGGGTTCTCGCACATGGGGCGCTTTGCGCAATACTATCGCGCAGCCTTTGGCGAGCTGCCTTCGGTGACCTACGCCTCCCGGTTCCTGCGTAGCCCGACGACGACAGCCGCGCCTGCCATTCGCGACACGCTTGCGCGCATGCCTTTCGCGATGCAGTCTTAAGAACTGGTCGGCCGGCGGCCCGGCGGCGTTTCTTTGCGTCGCGTTCGCTTGGCGAGGCCTCTAGTCCGCCGCGCCCGTATCCGTTTTGAGCATCGCATCAGCCCCGGATACTCCGCGGGCCAGCGCCTGTGCAAAACTATCTTCCGGCAATTAATATTGAGGGCGGTCCGGCCGTGCAAAGAATGCGGCGGCGGTGGCAACATCGATACGCCCGTTCCTCGGACGATCGCGATGTGGCGACAGACGGCACGGCGACCCGCGCCAGTCCCATGCACCGGTCCCGAAATGAACCCGACGGATCGCCGAGATGGAGACGCGCATGAACTTCGCTGCGAAACGAATACTGGTCACCGGCAGCACGATGGGGATCGGGCGCGGCGTTGCGGAAATGTTCCTCGAGGCCGGTGCGACCGTCGCGATCAATGGCCGCGAGGCGGACACCGTCGCCGAGACGATGCGCCAACTCGAGACGGCGCATGCCGTAGCCGCGCCGGGCGACGTTGCCACCGTGGCGGGTTGCCGGCAGATCGTCGAGACGGCGGTCGCCCGGATGGGCGGCCTTGACATACTCGTCAACAACGTCGGTATCTGCCCGCTCAGCTACATGATGGACGTGACCGAGGAGCACTGGGATCAGGTCATCGCCGTGAACCTGCGCTCCGCGCTGTTCTGCTCGAAGTTCGCGCTGCCCGAGCTGCGGCGCTCCCGGGGCAACATCGTGATGGTCGCGTCGATCGCCGGGCTCTGCGCAGGACCTACGGACAGCTTCGTCTATGCCATCTCGAAAGGCGGGATGGTCAACATGACAAAGGCGCTTGCCATCGAGCTCGCCCCGGATGGCGTGCGCGTCAACGCCGTCTGTCCGGGCTACATCGACACGCCGATGATTCAGTCGGAGAACGCCGCCACCGGCGGCCAAGTGCACGCGTTCATCCGCGAGACGACGCCCCTGAGACGCGTCGGCACCGTCAGGGAATGCGCCT
>JANXQL010000048.1 GCA_025356815.1 Pseudomonadota bacterium | reverse complement strand
GTCAGATCTCCTTGGAGCGCAGCCGCAGCGCATTCCCGATCACGGAGACCGAGCTGAAGCTCATCGCGGCCGCTGCGATCATCGGGCTCAACAGCCAGCCGAAGATCGGGTACAGCACGCCGGCGGCGAGCGGTATGCCGAGAACGTTGTAAACGAACGCGAAGAAGAGGTTCTGCCGAATGTTGCTCATCGTTGCGCGGCTCAGCCTTCGCGCCCGCACGATGCCGCGCAAGTCGCCCTTCACCAGCGTCACGCCCGCGCTTTCCATCGCGACGTCCGTCCCGGTGCCCATCGCGATGCCAACCTGCGCCTGCGCGAGAGCCGGCGCGTCGTTGATTCCATCGCCCGCCATCGCAACCACTCGCCTCGCGGCCTGGAGCTCCTTGATCTTCTCGGCCTTCTGGTCGGGCAGCACGCCGGCAATCACTTCGTCGATCCCGAGCTGCTTCGCCACCGCCTCGGCCGTGGTCCTGCTGTCGCCAGTCAGCATTACCAGCCGTAGCCCTTCTGCGTGCAGCTGGCGGACGGCCTCCACGGTCGTGGCCTTGACCGGGTCCGCGACCGCGATGAGCCCGGCCAGCGCGCCGTCGACGACCGCGAACATCACGGTCTGTCCGGCCGCGCGCCCATCCTCCGCTTTCGCGGCCAGTGCGCCCGGTTCAATCTTCGCCTCGGCCAGCTGTGCGGCGTTGCCCAGCAGCACTGCGTGCCCATCCACCTTTCCGGAGACGCCCTTGCCCGTCTGTGAGGAGAACTCCGTCGCCGCGGGAACCGAGAGGTGCCGCGCCTCGGCACCGGCAACGATCGCGGCGGCGAGCGGATGCTCGCTGCCCCGCTCGAGCCCAGCAGCCAGCCGCAGGACGTCTTCTTCCTTCCACGGAGCCTGCGCAACGACACCCACCAGCGTCGGCTTCCCCTCGGTCAGCGTGCCCGTCTTGTCCACGACGAGCGTGTCCACCGTACACAGCAGTTCGATCGCCTCGGCGTCGCGGAACAGCACACCTACGGTCGCCCCCTTGCCGGTGGCGACCATGATCGACATGGGCGTCGCGAGCCCCAGCGCACACGGGCAGGCGATGATCAGCACTGCGATGGCGTTCAGCGTCGCGTACGCCATGCGGGGCTGGGGGCCCACGAACGCCCAGACGGCGAAGGTGATCACCCCCGCCGCGACTACCGCGGGCACGAATACGGCCGCGACCTTGTCGGCGAGCTTCTGAATCGGCGCCCGGCTGCGCTGGGCCGTGGCCACCATCTGGACGATTCGGCCGAGCAGCGTCTCGGCGCCGACGCGCTCGGCCTGCATCACGAGCGCCCCGGTGCCGTTGATGGTCGCGCCAACGACGCGAGTGCCCGCGGTCTTCTCGGCCGGGATGACCTCGCCGGAGACCATCGACTCGTCGACTGTGCTCTGGCCCTCCAGCACGACCCCATCGACCGGGACCTTCTCGCCGGGCCGCACGCGGAGTTTGTCGCCAACCACGACCTGGTCGAGTGGCACGTCGGCTTCGATTCCGTCGGGCCCGATCCGCCGGGCGGTCTTGGGAGATAGACCGAGCAGCGCGCGAATCGCCGAGCTCGTGCTGCTGCGGGCCCGCAGCTCCATCATCTGGCCGAGCAGGACGAGTGCGACGATCACTGCGGCCGCCTCGAAGTAGGCGGCGACGCGCCCGCCATGTTCCCGGAACGCGGCCGGGAACCACTGCGGTACGACCGTCGCCAGCACGCTCTCCAGGTACGCCACCGACACGCCGAGCGCGATCAGCGTGAACATGTTCGGGCTCCGATTCACGACCGACTGCGCGCCCCGGACGAAGAACGGCCAGCCCGCCCAAAGCACGACCGGGGTGGCGAGTGCGAACTGCAGCCAGGCGAAGAGCGTGATCCCGAGCGCGTGCTCGATGGCACGGCCGGGGAGCATGTCGACCATCACCGCAACGAGCAGTGGCGCAGCGAGGACCACGCTGACCCAGAATCGCCGGGTTATGTCGGCCAGTTCGGGGTTCGCCTCCGCCTCGAGCGTCGCGGTGCGCTGCTCGAGGGCCATGCCGCAGATCGGGCACTTGCCCGGCGCATCGCGGACGATCTGCGGATGCATCGGGCACACCCACTCAGTCTTGGAAACGGCTGCGACCGGCTCCACGGGCTCGAGTGCCATTCCACACTTTGGGCAAGTGCCGGGACCGGCCTGTCGCACCTCCGGATGCATCGGACAGGTGTAGATCGCGCCTGCCCCAGTTGGCGCAGCGCGATGACCTGCGGAAGGGTCTGGAGCCGACCCGGGCTTCGTGAGGTAGCGCTCAGGTTCCGCGCGGAACTTCGCGAGGCAGCCCGCGCTGCAGAATCGGTACTTCTGGCTCGCGTGAACGTGTCGGTGGGGCGACGTCCCCTTCACCTGCATCCCGCATACGGGATCACGGAAGCTGGTCTCCACCGGAGCTTCGTTCATGGCATTCCCCCCCTGCTGAATCATGCGCTCACCTGACCTCGAGGGAGGCGAGCTTGACCTGAGGCGGCGTGCCCGCCTCGGTCCACGCGATGAGGGTGGTTCGTCCGGTCGTCAGTACGCGCGGGCACCCGCTCGAACGCGCCGCCGAAGTCCGCGCCACCGTGATCGCTGCATCGGGCGCCCCGGAGACGGAGACGCGCCGCGTCCGGACGAGCGCGTCGTGGCCGCTGGATTCCAGCCAGGTCGCGAGCGCGGAGCCGTCGGAGAGAAGCGCGACGCTGACCCGGCCCATCGCGCTACCCTCGTCAATCCGGACCGGCGGACCGAAGCGCTGGCCCGCGTCGTCCGAGAACGCAACGTAGACTCGGGGCGAATCCGCCGCGGCGGTGTACCACGCGACCGCCACGTGCGAGCCCAGTGCGGCGATCGCCGGCCCGATCACAGGACATCCGGCGATGTGCCAGTTGTCGGCGTGGACAGCTTGCGGCGACGACCAGCCGCCCGCCTCGCGGCGGGTGAGGTAGATGTCGCGCACCTCATCGGGACTGCGGTCGCGGTAGGCGACCAGCACGCCCCTATCCGTCATGACCGCTGCGGTGGGGCAGCAATCGCAGGTTCGACCGTCGAGTTCGGTTTCCTCGTGCAGTCGCCCATCCGCCGCGATCGATGCGGCCCGCAGCGTCATGTCCGGCATCGGCCCGGGCGCGTCTTCGCCGTGTCCCTCGGTCTTTCGGCCGTCGAGCCAGACCGCCAATACGCCGCCCGTATCCGCGACGAGCGAAGCGAACCCATGCTCACTCGCCGTGCGGTCCCGATGCGGCGTAACGGGCGGGCTCCAGGTGTGACCGCCGTCTTCAGACTGGCTCACCCGGACATCGTACGCGTAGGTCCCCTTGCCGCTCCGCCAAAGCCAGTGAGCCGCGAATCGTTCACCTCCGAGCGGGCGGATACTCGGCACGTCTGCCCAATTCACGAAGAACGAGTCGCCGACCGCAATGGTGGACGGTCTCGACCACGCCTTGCCGTTGAAGACCGCCATCCGGAACGCCATGCGGGTGCCCTCTGCTGGCTCAAGCCAGCTCATTGCGATACGTCCATCCGCCATCGCGGCGAGGACCGGCTCACGGCTGTCCCTTGGGGCCGGAGAAGCAAGTGGCTTCGCTACCAGGTGAGACTCCACGACCTTGGCGCTTGCCGCATCCGACTCTAGCCAAGGGACCGCGGAGGACATCAGCAGCGCAAGCAACGTCGCGACACTCCACCGCACGAGGGCATGCGGTGCGAGTGTCGTGCGGCAGGTCGTTGGGGGCGTCATGAGTTCCTCCGGAATGACGTCCACGCAATTGCCGTGCGCCGCAGCGACCCCTACCTCGCGCCAGCGACGGCCTTGATCGCGTTCAAAACCGCGCCGAGCTTCGCGGACTCGGTCTGCGTGCCGCTCAGATTGCCCGCGTCTCCGAGTTCGTCGAGCTTGGTCGCGGACTCTTTGACCTGCGCCACCATGCCGTCGAGTTTCGCTGCGCTCGCTGGCGAAGCCGCCTTGGCTTTGTCCGCAAGCGCCACCACGAGGTCGCGGATCCCGAACGCAAGGTGATGGACGTCCTTGAGCTGTCCGTTCTGGATCGCGGCCGTCAGCTTGGTCTGCTCTCCGGCGATCTGCGTCCAGATCTCGGGGATCGAGCCAGCCGGCACCATCGCGTCAGGTGATATCTCGTGTTCGGCGGTACCGCTCGGCGCTGGCGTTGCGGGCGCAGGCTGAGAGGAGGCCGCTGGCGAATCCGACGAACCCTTGTTCGACGAACATCCCACCACGGCCACAACCAACAACACCATCGAAGCCGTCGCAGCGACAATGGACCACTTTTTCAGGTTCGCGCTCATCACAGACTCCTTGCTTGAGGGTCTCGACTCCGCCCGCTCGCCGATCGAGCGCGGCCCTACGACTCTTCCGACACTCCCGCCAGATACTTCTCTGCAGATTTCCGTCCGAACCGAAAAAACACTGCCGGCGTCACGATCGTGTCGAGCAGGGTCGAGCTGATCAGCCCGCCGAGGATGACGGTGGCCACCGGGTAGAGGATCTCCTTGCCCGGCTCGCCCTTGGCGAGCACCAGCGGAATCAAGGCGAGTCCGGCCGTCAGAGCGGTCATCAGCACTGGCACTAACCGCTCGAGCGAACCGCGCACCACCATGTGCATGTCGAACTGCTCGCCCTCGTCCTTCATCAGGTGCAGGTAGTGCGAGACCATCATGATCGTGTTCCGTGAGGCGATGCCTGTGAGCGTGATGAACCCGACGAGCGACGCGACGGAGAAAGTGCCGCCAGTCAGGAAGATCGCCACAACACTTCCGATCAGGGCCAGAGGGATGTTGAGAAGGATCTGCAACACGATCGGCACCGACCGGAAATGGGCGTAGAGCACCAGGAACATGGCTGCGAGCGAGAACAGACTCAGGATACCGATCAAACGCGTCGCAGATTCCTGACTCTCGAACTGCCCGCCATAGGTTACAAAGTACCCCGTCGGTAGAGTGACCTGGGCCCCGACTTTCTTTCGGATCTCTTCCACCACACGACCCAGATCGCGACCACTGACGTTGGCAGAGACGACGATGCGGCGTTGGACGTTCTCGTGCTGGATGAGGTTGGGTCCGCGGGACTCCTCGATCGTGGCGATCGCCGACAACGGTACTTTCGCGCCCGACGGAGTGTCGATCAAGGCGCTACGAATGGCGTCGAGGCTTCCGCGCGAGGTGTCGTCGAAACGCACCATGAGGTCGAACGTCCTCTGCCCCTCGAGCACCTGGGACACGACGCGACCGTCGAGCGCGGTCTCAAGTGCTTCGTTGAGATCCCCCACGTTGAGGCCATAGCGGGCAAGGGCCAGGCGGTCGCCCTGGATCCGGACCTGCGGCACCAAGACCTGCTTCTCCGTCTGCAGGTCGACCACACCCGGCACGGTACCCATCACGCTCTGGATCTCGGCTGCCTTTGCGCGCAGCATGTCCAGATCGTTGCCGAATAGCTTGACTGCGATCTGGGCCCGCACGCCGGAGAGCAGGTGATCGAGCCGGTGCGAGATGGGTTGTCCGATGTTGGAGAACACTCCGGGAATCTCTCCCAACCGCCGGCGGATGTCCCCCAGCACTTCGTCGCGACTGCGCTTGGAGTGCCGAAAATCGACATCGATCTCCGTGTAGTGGACGCCCTCCGCATGCTCATCGAGCTCGGCTCGTCCCGTACGACGCCCGGTCGAGACGACTTCGGGAACGCTCAACAACTGCTGCTCGGCGATCGTGCCGATGCGGTTCGACTCGCTGAGCGACGTGCCGGGCGCCGCGATGACGTTGATGGTGGCGGTCCCTTCGTTGAAGGGCGGCAGGAACTCACGGCCCATCAACGGCACCAGCGCCGCCGCTGCGAGCACAAGCACGATCGCGCCGCCGATCACGACCTCGGGGTGCGGCAGCGTGAGTTGCAGCAGCTTTGCGTCCCAGTGCTTCAGGTGTCGCACGACGAACGAGTCCTTCTCGTCGGCCATGACCTTGGCCCGAGGCAGCAGGTAGAGACAAAGCGCCGGTGAAACCGTGAGCGAGACCACGAACGAAGCGAGGATCGATACGATATATGCAACACCGAGCGGCGCGAACAAACGCCCCTCGATGCCGCTCAGCGCGAACAGCGGCAGGAACACGAGCACGACGAGGATGGTCGCGTAGACGATCGAGTTACGGACCTCGGACGATGCCTTGTAGACCACTTCGAGCGCCGGCCGCGGCGTAGCCGCGTGACGGTTCTCCCGCAATCGCCGGAACACGTTCTCGACGTTGACGATCGCGTCGTCGACCAGCTCGCCGATCGCGATCGCGAGCCCGCCAAGTGTCATCGTGTTGATGGAGATGCCGAACAGGTGGAAGACCACCGCCGCGGTCACGAAAGACAGTGGGATCGCGGTCAGGGTGATCGCGGTCGTGCGCCAGTTCAGAAGGAAAAGAATGAGAACGATCAGGACGAGGAAGGCCCCATCGCGCAGCGCGTCCTCGACGTTGTGAATCGCGGCCTCGATGAAGTTCGCCTGCTTGAAGATGGGCCGCATCCGAACATCCCTGGGTAACGACGGCTGCAGCTCGACGAGAGCGGCTTCGATCTTCTTGGTCAGGTCGATCGTGCTCGCGCCAGGCTGCTTCTGGATCGAGAGGATGACCGCCGGCCTTCCGTCGATGCTGCCGTCCCCGCGTTTGACCAGAG
>JANXQL010000031.1 GCA_025356815.1 Pseudomonadota bacterium | reverse complement strand
GTCGGCAGGAATCTGCTCAGGATGAGCGCGCGCGAGCAACTGGTGCTCGCGACCAAGGTCTACTACCCGATGAGCGAAGATCCGGGCGATCGCGGCCTGTCGCGGCGCCACATCGCCGCCGCGATCGATCAGTCGCTGGCGCGGATCGGCACCGACTACGTCGACCTGTACGTGATCCACGCCTTCGATGCGGAAACGCCCGTCGAGGAAACGATGCAGGCGCTGCACGACACGGTGCGCGCCGGCAAGGTGCGTTACCTGGGCGCCTCCACCATGTATGCGTGGCAGTTCGCGAAAATGAACCACGCCGCGGCGATCAACGGCTGGACGCCCTTCGTCAACATGCAATGCCAGTACAACGTGCTGTATCGCGAGGAGGAGCGGGAGATGTTCCCCTACTGCCGGGACCAGGGCATCGCCGTGACGACTTTCAGTCCGCTGGCGCGCGGTTTCCTCGCGCGCGATGCCGGGACCGCGCGCGCGACGCACGACCTCTACCAGGACTTCTACGGCGACGAGATCGACCGCGAGATCGCGCGCCGCGTGGGTGAGGTGGCCGCGCGCCGCGGCGTGAGCCGGGCGCACGTCGCGACCGCCTGGGTGGCGGGCAGCTCCAACCGGAACATTCCGATCGCCGGCGCCGCAAGGGCGGCGCACCTCGACATCGCCGTCGAGGCGATGGGGCTGCGGCTGGATGCCGCGGAGAGGGCATTTCTCGAGGCGCCCTACCGGCCGCGCGACGAAATCAACGACCAGAACCCGGTGCGGCGTCCGCGCGCGCTGAGCCGGGACTGAAGTCCGCTCATCCGGCGCGAGTGTGCCCTGCCCGGCTCAGCGGAAGGTCGCTGACTGCCTTCGGGACACGCGGCGTACCCGCTAGGCCATCAGCCATGGGCTGTCCTCGCGGACTTCTATCAGCGTCGGACGATCTGCGACCAACGCATCGCGCACGGCGCTTGCCAATTGCTCGGCGCTCGCGGGTCGCGTGGCATGGCACCCGAGACCCTGTGCGATTCGAAGGAAGTCCGGGCTCCTCGGCTCGACGCCGATGCGCGGAATCTGCCGCTGGTCCATCTGGTCGACGATTTCCTTCAGCGCGTCGTTGTTCCACACGATCAGCGGCAGCGCGAGGCGCTCTTCGACCGCCGTCGCCAGCTCGTTGATCGTGAACATGAGCCCGCCGTCCCCCGCGACGGCGACCACCGGCCGATGCGGTGCGCCGAGCTTCGCGCCGATGGCCATCGGTAATGCGACGCCCAAGGAACAGTACGTACCCGAATAGTACCAACAGCGCTCCGTCTCCATGGGCATGACGAAGCTGCCGGAATACACGAGCTGCGAGGCATCGCCCATGACAATGGCGTCGGCAGGCAGCGCCTGGCGCAGGATGCGCCAGACCCGCGCGTGGAGTCTTTGCAGGTCGGTCATGCTCGCAGCATTGCGCGCGCGGATCTCCCGGGTGCGCTCCTCGCCCTGCGGCCGCTCGATCACAGGCGTGCGGCTGGCGAGGGCGGTCGCCAGGGCGCGCATCGCGGCGCGCGCATCGCCTTGAATGGCCACCGCCGCGCAATACGTCGACGTTAGCTCCGCGAGGTCGATGTCGATCCGGATGATATCGCCGGGAATGTCGAGTTTCGCGAGGAAGTGGTCGCCCGCCGAGACTTCCGAGCCGACCAAAAGCACCACGTCCGCATCGGCCAGCGCCTCCTGGCTCGGCTTCTGAACAATCGAGCACCCCAGTGACAGAGGGTGCGATTCGGGCAGGATCCCCTTGCCGGCGTTGGTGGACAGCACGGGTGCCTGAAGTCGCTCGGCGATCGCCGTCAGCGCGCTGCGCGTGCCGATCGCACCGCCGCCGACCAGGATCAGCGGGCGTCTGGCCTGCAGGAGCCGATCCGCCGCCTCGTCGATCGCGGCCAAATCGGGCATCGGCAGGGATGGCGCGCGACGGACCTGCCAGGTCGCCTCGACCAGCTCCGGCAGGACGTCTCGAGGCAGCGACAGATGGACCGGACGCGGCCGACTGCTGCGAAACACGCCGAAGGCCCGACCCATCCATTCAGGCAGTTCTTCGGGGTATCTGACCATGGCGCTGAAGGCGGTGAACCCCGCCGTGACAGCGGCCTGGTCGTTGAGTTCGTGGACCGCGCCCCAGCCCTTGCCATGCGTGCGCGTGGCGCACGCCCCGGAGAGCACGAGCATGGGTTGTGAATCGCAATAGGCCTGGGCGATGCCGGTTGCCGCATTGGTCACCCCCGGGCCCGCAATGATCGTGCAGACGCCGGGCTTGCCGGTCGCACGCGCGTAGCCATCGGCCATGAGGCTCGCGCCCTGCTCATTGCGACACTGCACATGTCGGATCCCGGCCGGAGGGATGCCGCGGTACAGCTCGACGGTCATCGTGCCGGCCATCCCGAACACCGTGTCGACCTCATAGGCTGCGAGCAGTTTCATCACCGCCTGGCCGCATGTCATGACTGTCACGTTCTCGCCTCTGGGGGTTTGTCGGGGTCGTTCCGGATGCTGGTTGCGACGCGCCGCCGCGCTACTGCCACTGTCTAGGGCGCCTGGAACGTAGTATCGCCAACTCGCCCGAAAAGGCGACGGCCACGCATCGGTCTGCTCATCGCAGGCCTGATGGCAGGCCGATCAATGAGTCGCCGGCCGGCCGGGCCGCGAGTCACCACCAAGCAGCCCGCCGATGCAGCTGTGCGCGCTAACCGCAGACTTGGATCTGACTGGTGCCGGCGGAGGGAATCGAACCCCCGACCTTCTGATTACAAATCAGTTGCTCTACCAACTGAGCTACGCCGGCCAGCGTGCAATTGTAGCCCGTCGCGCGCCGCGGCAGGACCTCTCCTGCCGCGGTCGCACGGCTTGTCAGTGGGCGGCCACCGGCAGCGCCAGGTATTTCGCGTACCAGGCCCGCACGCGCTCGGCGCGGTCCTTGATGTAGCTTGGCCGCGTGAAGATGTGGAACTGCTCCGGGTACACGACCAGCCGGGTCGGGATGCCGAGCGTGCGCAGCGCCTGATACATCTGCTCGCCGCCGGCGATCGGCACGTTGAAGTCCTTCTCGCCGCCCAGGAACAGCGTCGGCGTCCGGATCCGGTCGGCGTGGAAGAACGGATACGACACCTTGAGCCACAGGGGTGTGTTCACCCACGGGCCGCCGAGCTCGCCGTTGTACTGGTGCACGTACTGATCCATGCCGTACATCGACAACTGGTTGGCGCTGCCGGCACCGCTGACCGCCGCCTTCCAGCGCGGCTCGCTGGCGATCAGGTAGTCGGTGAGGATGCCGCCGTAGCTCCAGCCGCCGACGCCGAGACGCTCCGGATCGGCCAGTCCGGCCGCGATCGCGGCGTCCGCGCCGGCCGACAGGTCCTCGACTTCGAGGTGGCCCCAGTCGGCCGCGATCGCGCTGGAGAACTTCAGGCCCCGACCGCTGCCGCCGCGGTAGTTGACGCCGAGCACGACGTAGCCCTGGCCTGCGAGCATCTGCCGCTCCAGCTGCAGCGCGTAGCGACTGAACGTCAGCGAGTGCTCGTCCTGACCGATCGGGCCGCCGTGGATCCACAGGATCGTCGGGTAGCGACGGCCCGGCACGTAGCCGGGCGGCTTGACGACGAGCGCGTGCACCTCGGTGCCGTCGCGGCTGTTGAACTTCAGGTCTTCGACCGCGCCGAGGGCAAGCTCCGCCATCAGCGCGTCGTTGTGGTGCGTGAGCCTGCGCAGCCGGCCCTTGTCGAGCGCGTAGACCTCGAACGGCGAGCGGTCGTTGGAGGCGAGCACCGCCGTGTGGCCGGCGGCGATCGACTGTGCCATCACCACCTCCTCGCCCCGCCAGACGCGCTCGGCCGGACCGCCGGTGAGCGGCAGGCGCGCCGGGTACAGGCGCATGTCGTCCTCGACGATCGCGTCGGCGTAGCGGCCATCGGCCGCCAGCGAGTACGCGACGACCGCGCGGTCGAGCCCTGCGCCCAGCGGTCGCGGCTCGCCGCCCACCGCCGCCACCAGCGACACGGTGTCGATGGCGTAGGCGGTCAGCGCCATCGGCGCGCCGACGGTGAGCGCAATCTGGCGACCATCCGGCGTCCACTGCAGCTGCTGGTGGGACGGCGAGTTGACGCGCACCAGCGTGCGCGGGGTCGCGCCGGCGGTCGCGGCCACCACCTGGATCTCCTGCATGCCATCCGGGTCCGTGCCCCGCTCGCGCGTGTGAACGAACGCGACCTGCTTGCCGTCCGGCGACCAGGCCGGTGCGCTTTCGTTGCCCTCGCCCGAGGTCAGCGCTTCGCTCGTGCCGCTGCGGGCGTCGATGAGGTACAGGTGCTGCGCGGTGTCCGCCGTTAGGTAGCCTTCCTCGTCGGCCTTGAACCTGAGTGCGTCGATGACGATCGGCGGCGGGGTCTTGCCGACCGCGGGCACGGGTGCCGGGCCCTGCATCAGCAGCATCAGTCGCGTGCCATCGGGCGCCCAGGCGTAGTCCGCGATCGTCCCTGGCGCATGCGTCAACGCGTGCGGCTCGCCGCCGCGGCGGTCGAGCAGCATCAGCTGTGGCCGCTCGCCGCCGACGGGCGTTGCGAGGAACGACAGCCAGCGGCCGTCCGGGCTCCAGCGCGGCGTGGCGACGTCCTTGAGCGACTGCGTCAGCTGCAGAGGCTCGCCGCCATCCCACTCGACGCACCAGAGCGCCGCGGCCAGTTCGTCGCCGTCGCGACGGTTGCTGTTGACGATGTAGGCCACGGTACGGCCATCGGGCGAGAGCTGGATGTCGCTGACATCCGCGAGGCGATAGACATCGTCGGGCTCGAGCACGCGGCCGGCCTGCGCAGGGGCGGTGAGCAGCGCCAGCGCGAGCGTGCCGAGCAACAGGCACGCCGCTCGCTGCATCAGTGACTTGGGCATCTGCAATTCTCCCCTTAGATAGGTCGGTGGCGGTTGCGGCATATCACGCCGCCGCCGCTGGCGTGCGTTTGGCGGGCTTCGGTCCCGGCGGCGCGGCGGCAGGCGGCGCCGCTTCCAGGTCCGCGGGCGGCAGCTGCAGCACGCACGGCCCGGGCGACGCGCCTGCCGCGGCCGGCACCGCCTTGAGCAGCGCGGCGACGTCGATCGGTGGCGCGGCGCGGTCCGTCTCGAGGTCCAGCCACCAGCGGGTGAGCCGGCGTGGCCGTTGGACGATCGTCGGCGACAGCGCGTAGTTCTTCAGGTCCTGGATGCGTCGCTCCGCACGGGCGCGGTCCTCGTACACGCCGAGCAACACCTGCGCTTCGGCCTGGTCAGCCGCCGACGGCACGAGCTCGACGTCGGCGACGCCGGCGGCACGCAGCTGCTGCACGATCCGGGCGGCGATTGCCGCTGACTTGCGCGTCGCGATGACTGCGTACTGTGGCGGCGCGGCGCTCTCTTGCGAGCGCTCGCGCGGCGTCAGACCCAACCCCTTCAGGTACTCACCGACCGCGCGCACGGCGTCGGTGTCGCGCAACGGGCCGACGCTGACGCAGCGCAGCGGCGCCGGGACGACCGGCGAAAGCCGCTCGCCCACCAGGTCCAGCCGCGGGACGCTGGCGGCGGGCGCAACCATGGGTGGGGGCTCCGCCACCATGCGCAGGTAGCCGAACACCACGATGTTTGCGAACACAAGTCCGAGCAGCGCGCGCTTCACGCGCTCCCCCCGCGCGCGACGCACGCCAGCCCCTCGAGCACGAGGTCTGGCGCGAGCAGCACGGCGCCACTCACCAGCGCTGCGATGTCGCTCGCGCCGCCGCCGGTCATCACCACCCGCGGCGCGCTGTCCGCCGCGGCGAGCGCGCCAGCGAGCCGGTCGACGAGCGCGGCGAGGGCGAGGCGTGCGCCCTGCTGTACCGCCCCTGCGGTGTTGACGCCGAACACCCCCTCCACCGCGGCCGTGTCGAGCAGCGCCGCCGAGGCGACGCCGCTTGTCTGGCCGTGCAGCGCCTCGCGCATCAGCCTCTCGCCCGGCAGGCCGTAGCCGCCGCGATGCACGCCACTGGCGTCGACGAGGTCTATGCTGAACGTGGGACCGACGACGACTACGACCAGCGCGCCGTCGACGCGCGCACGGGCGCCGATCAGTCCAAGCCACCGGTCCACCGGCAGCGAGTCGGGCGCGAGGTGCCCGTTGTGGATGCCGCCGACCGCGGCCGTCGCGACCGGGAACTCCACGCGCACGCCCCAGCGCCGCTCGACCCATTCGGCGAAGCGCAGCGCGAACGCGCGACCGGCGCCGTTGGCCACCAGCACGCGCCGAGGCGCGGGGGCGAGCGGCCCGAGCGCGACATCCCATTCCTCCGGCTCGACGCCGCGATGCGGCATGCTCGTGGATGCCAGCAGGGCACCGTCGACGAGGCGCGCGTAGCGCAGCGTCCCGCCGCTGGCGTCGACCACGAGCGTCATGCGATCGCCCGCAGCGTGACGTCACCCGCGGTCAGTGACTCGACGCCGGTGTCGAATTCGACCCTCAGCCGGCCGTGGGCGTCGATGCCGCGCGCGATGCCGTCGCGCGCGAGGTCGGATGCCGCCTGCACGCGCACCGGCCGATCGAGCAGCGCGTCGGCATTGCGCCATTCGGCGGCGAATGGCGCCAACCCCTCCTCACCGAAGGTGGCCGCGGCCGACGCGAGCTCGTCGATGAGCGCGACCGCGAGCACATGGCGGGAGGTGCTCGCGCCCAGATCGCGGGGCCGTACGCCGCCGGACGCCGCGATGGCGCCGTCGAGTGCCGCCGGCACGCACACGTTCAGGCCGAGGCCGATCACGACGTAGGCGGAACCCGTCGCCTCGAAGCGCAGCTCGCAGAGGATGCCGCCGAGCTTGCCGCCGTCGCGGTAGAGGTCGTTGGGCCATTTCAGGCTGGCACCATCCACGCCGAGTCGGCGCAGCGCGCGCAGCACCGCGACGCCGGCGGCAAGGCTCAGCGCACCCGGGTCGGAGGGCGGCGGGTCGAACAGCCATGCCACAGACAAGCACAGGCCGCTGCCGAGCGGCGCAAGCCAGGTTCGGCCGCGGCGACCGCGGCCGGCGCTCTGCAGCTCGGCGAGGCAAACCCGGCAGCGACCCGCGGCAAGGCCCGTCGCCGCCAGCAGGTAGGAGTTGGTGGAGGGAAGTTCCTCGTGCAGCTCGAACCGATCGAGACGGGCGTGCGTGGCGGGTGACAGCGCCGCCTCCAGACGCCCGGCGTCGAGCAGTTCGAGCGGCGCGGCGAGCTGGTAACCGCGCCGGGCGATCGCCTCGACCGCGACGCCCCGCCGCGCCAGTGAGCGTACCTGCCTGGCGACGGCTGCGCGCGTGACGCCCAGTTCGCAGGCGAGCACCTCGCCCGAATGCAGCGAGCCGTCGGCCAGCAGGCCGAGCAACTGCGCGCGTCGGGTCATTCGCGGTGCGCCTTCATCCGGCCCAGCAGCCACAACCTGCGCGCGCGGTTCTCGTTGCCGGAGATCATCCGCACGATGTTGCTGCGATGGGTGTAGACGACAAATCCCGCCATCAGCAGCGCGAAGCTCAGTAGCGCAGTGTCGCCGGGGGCCTTCCAGGCAAGTGCGACCGGCAGGGCCGCGACGGCGAGCATGGTGCCCAGGCCCACGAAGCCGGTGGCCATCACGACGACGAGCCACACGACCAGCACGGCCGGCAGGAACGACGGCGCAAGTCCCAGCACGATGCCGATCAGCGGGGCCGCCCCCTTGCCACCGCGGAACTCCCACCAGACCGGGTAGACGTGTCCAAGTGTCGCGGCCGCGGCGCAGCTGACCGCGAGCCAGTCGCGGCCGAGCATGGGATCGATGCCGATCCCCGGCAGCGCCAGGGCAGGCAGCAGGCCCGCGGCAAACCAGCCCTTGCCTATGTCGATGACGACCACGCCGAGCGCGAAGACCTTGCCCTGCGTGCGCAGCGCGTTGGTGCCGCCGGCGTTGCCGCTGCCCTGCTGGCGGATGTCCACGCCGCGCATTGCACCGAGGATCAGCGCGCCCATCAGCGAGCCTAGCAGGTAGGCGATCAGAGTCTTGACGGCGAGCTCGAGCATGGACGTCCCCGCAGTCCGGCGAGTCTAGCATCCGGCGGGCGGACGCCCGCCGCGCCCGTTCAGGGTCGGGCGGGGACCGTGACCCCGGCGCCCGCCAGCACGGCGGCGAGCGCCTCGACGTGCCCGTCGGACTCGTTCAGCGGCGAAACCAGCGTGAAGGTGTCGCCGCCCGCGGCCAGGAACTTCGCGCGCGATGCGACACCGATCTCCTCGATCGTCTCGAGGCAGTCGACCGCGAACGACGGCGTCACGATCGTGACCGCCTTGACACCCTGGCCGACGAGTTCGAGCAGGCGGTCGTCGGTGTACGGTTGCAGCCAGATGGTCGGGCCGAAGCGCGACTGGAAGCAGCCGGAGTATTCATCGGGGGCGAGGCCCAGCGCCGCCGTCAGCAGCGCCGTGGTTCGTTCGACCTGCGCCTGGTACGGGTCACCGAGCTCGACGTATTTCACGGGGATGCCGTGGTTGGACAGCACCAGGTGAGAGCGGCCGTGCCGGTCCCACGCTGCGCGCACGCTCGCGGCGAGTGCCGCGATGTAGGCCGGCGCGTCGTGATAGTCGGCGATGAAGTGCAACTCGGGCACGCGGCGCCACATTCGAAGTTCCTTGGCGAGCGCGTCCCACACAGCGCCGGTCGTGCTGCCCGAGTACTGCGGGTACAAAGGCAGCACGACGAGCTTCTTGACGCCGGCCTCCTGCAGCTTGCGGATGGCCTCAGGCATCGACGGTTCGCCGTAGGTCATCGCAAGTTCAACGCGGATCGACTCAGGATTGCCGAGCCTTGCCTGCATCGCGGTGGCCAGCCGGCGGGAGTGCACCAGCAAGGGCGAGCCCTCGTCGGTCCAGATTGCCTGGTAGAGCTTGGCGGTCCGGCGCGGACGGAAGGTCAGGATCGGCCCGTACAGCAGCGGATACCAGTACGCGGGGCAGGCCTCCACGACGCGGCGGTCACCGAGGAACTGGCCAAGGTAGCGGCGGATCGGGCCTGCGGTCGGCGCCGTCGGCGTTCCCAGATTCACAAGCAGCACGCCCGTCGCCGACGACGGCGTGGTGCTTTGGGAGGCGCCATGGAACCAGGCCATCGGATTTCCTTCGGGCGATCGTCGGTGCGGATCCACGAATGATAGCCGCGCAAAGAGAAAAGCCCCGGAGACTTTCGTCTCCGGGGCCTTCAATTAGATCCTGGCAGTGACCTACTCTCACATGCCCGAGGGGCACACTACCATCGGCGCAGAACGTTTTCACTTCCGAGTTCGGAATGGGATCGGGTGGTTCCCGTTCGCTATGACCGCCAGGAAAACTTGTAACAGCGACTCGCTCGGGGCTCATGCCCCGGGCGGATCACCGCAATTTGGATATCGTGAAGACACTTCATGGTGTCGCAATCAAAAAACCGCCACCAGGCTGTCAAACAGCTTGGGGCTATATGGTCAAGCCTCACGGGCAATTAGTACTGGTTAGCTGAACGCATTACTGCGCTTACACACCCAGCCTATCAACGTCGTAGTCTTCGACGGCCCTTCAGGGGGATCAAGTCCCCAGCGAGAACTAATCTTGGGGGGGGCTTCCCGCTTAGATGCTTTCAGCGGTTATCCCGTCCGTATATAGCTACCCGGCAATGCCACTGGCGTGACAACCGGAACACCAGAGATACGTTCACTCCGGTCCTCTCGTACTAGGAGCAACTCACCCTCAATTCTCGAACGCCCACG
>JANXQL010000012.1 GCA_025356815.1 Pseudomonadota bacterium | reverse complement strand
AAATTCTTCAATAATCCTCGCAGCGCGAGCTCAGCTGGTATCCCCGGCCAGCACAAATGGGATCTCAGGCAGCGGGTACGCGACTGCCAGCGGCATCTCTGGGAGCGGCCTGGCCACAGCGAGCGGCATCTCCGGCAGCGGTAAGGCAACTGCCACCGGCATTTCGGGCAGTGGCAACGCCACCGCGCACGGGATCTCCGGGAGTGGCAACGCGACCGCTAATGGCATCTCCGGCAGCGGTAAGGCAACTGCCACCGGTATTTCGGGCAGTGGCAAAGCCACGGCGCACGGGATCTCCGGTAGCGGCAACGCGACCGCCAATGGCATCTCTGGCAGTGGCAAGGCAACTGCCACCGGCATTTCGGGCAGTGGCAAAGCCACGGCGCACGGGATCTCCGGTAGCGGCAACGCGACCGCTAATGGGATCTCGGGCAGTGGTCTTGCGACCGCTAATGGCATCTCCGGCAGCGGTAAGGCAACTGCCACCGGCATTTCGGGCAGCGGCAAGGCCACGGCTAACGGCATCTCCGGCAGCGGCACGTCCCAGTAGGCCGAACGTCCGGCAACGGCTTCCTGAGGGTCGCTGCATCAGACGCGCGGGAGCCAGGACCCGCGCCTTTCGCATTTCTCGGAGGGCTTTATAAGCCCTGCCCACATTCCGTTCGCGCGGGCTCGCAGCTATAACTGCACAAACTGGCCAAATATCGAACGCCCCAATCTAGTTTCCCAACGGGATAATGGGGCGGACGAGGCTAAGCTCGCCGAAGAAGGGCGGAATAAGTGGAACTTGCGTGGAAATCCAGAGCTGACCAGCTCGTCTTCACAATCACGCGAAGGCTCGCGTCAATTCTCATACCTATCGGCTTCGGGTTTGGCGACTTCTTCGTTGTCGCCAAAGCAGCGTTCGTGGAAGCAGCGGGCGCCCACATTCGAGCCCGCGGAAGACGCCCGTCGACGGCACGAATATCAATCCTCACGGGACTGACACGAGCCGAAGTCGCCCGAATTCGCGCTGGGGCGAAGCCGAACGCCAAACCATCATCCGAACAACGAACCGAGCGAGTAATGCACGGTTGGTTCACCGACCCGCGATACATCGACGAACTTGGAAGTCCTCGTTCGCTCCCGATGCTTGGCACGGCCTCGTTTGACGAACTTGTGAAGCGACATAGCGGCGATGTTCCACGTCGAGCCGTTCTAGATGAGCTGATTGCCGGCGGCATGGCCTGCATGGAAGGCAAGGATCAAGTCAAGGCGCTTCGCCGTCACCACGTTGCACCGACCATTGGACAGATTGATATCGAACGTCTAGGAAATGATCTGGGATTGATCTTCGACAGCGCAGAAAGCGTTGGTCGCGGCGACGTCGGATCCTTGCGCACCATCACGGTTCGATTCCCATCCCGGATTCCAGGATCAGTCCGACGCACGATTAATAATCGCACAGAGCGCTTTCTCGAAGCGCTCGCCGACTACCTGCACTCAGAAGCAAATGCGGGCGACTCTACCGATGAATTGAAGTCGCCGGAAGGCGCATCAATTAGCATACTTATTTCGCACTCCGAATCGAATGAGAAGCAGTAACCCGACGACGTGAGCGCAATGAAAAAAAAACCAAAACCGGCAGGCAAGCTACGAGCCGAAAGCGATCATCATCTCGAACAAGTCGCTCTAGCAGCACGAGCGCGCATTACGCAATCGGTAGACTCCCTCCTAAGCGAGTTCGCCTGCGAATTCTCGGCACCGAGAGTAGCGCCCCGGACGGAGGAGTCGAACAACTCCTCATTGCAAGAGAGTTACGAGCGACTCAAGACAGCCGCACAGGCTCTGACACTTTGGTACTCCGAGGAGGGGTTCCTAGCGTCAGACGGAAATCCGAAGCCATTGAGAAGAACCGGGAAGTTCTCTCTTACAACCCTTGCAACAACGCTTGCGGGCGACCATCTGAATGCGGAACGCCTTGTACAGGATCTAATCGACTTTGGGCTAGTCGTGAAGGAAGGAATCTCGTACATACCCGCAAAGCGATCCGCAGTTGTTGGTGCTCCGAGCGCACTGATCCTCGCGCATGCGACAGCCGCGATTGTGAGGCTTATTGAAACGGTCGCTCATAATGTTTCGCGAGGAGTGCCGGCGAGATACGAGAGGCATGTTGCCGACGTGAGAATTCACGCGACCGATCTTCCAGTATTCCTGCGGTTCGTTGAGCAACAGGGGCAATACCTCATAGACGCCGTTGATGACTGGCTGTCAAAGAGAGAGATAAAGGGATCGCCGAGAGCGAATGAAGTCACAGTCGGGATCGGCGTATTTGCATGGGTCGATCCATCAAGAAGAATGACTAGTCGAATGCCTTCACGAGGAGGCGCAATTGTTCCTCGGAAATAATCGGAACATTTAGTTGTTGCGCTCGTTCCAACTTGGAGCCTGCGCTTTCGCCGGCCAAGACAAAACTCGTCTTCTTTGTGACGGAAGAAGTTACCTTACCGCCCGCCTTCCGTATCAGCGCCTCAGCATCCGCGCGCCCGAGGTTCGGTAGCGTGCCTGTCAGCACGAACGTCTTGCCCGCAAGGGGTTGATGCTCGGAGCGACCCGACGCCGGCGCCGGCCAGTTGACCCCTCGCGCCAAGAACTGACTTACGATTTTCTTATTGCGCGGCTCGTCGAAGAACTCGCGGATGTCCTGGGCCACGACCGGCCCGATGTCGGGAACTGCCATGATCTGCTCGAGGGACGCGTCCTGCAGCACGGTCAACTCACCAAAATGCTCCGCCAAGGAGAGCGCAGTGGCTTCACCGACGTTCGGGATACCTAGCGCGAAGAGGAAGCGGGCGAACGTTGTGTTCTTGCTCTTGGCGATCGCGGCGACAAGCTTGGCCGCGCTCTTCTCCCCCATCCGCTCCAGTTCCGACAACTGCGCGGCGGTGAGCAGATAGAGATCGGCCGCGCTCTCGACGAGCTGTGCATCGACCAGTTGCTCCACGACCTTGTCACCAAGCCCCTCGACGTCCATGGCCCGCCGGCTCGCGAAGTGCTTCAGCGACTCCTTGCGCTGCGCCGCACAGACCAGGCCGCCCGTGCAGCGCGCGACCGCCTCGCCCTCGATGCGACTGACATCCGACCCACAGACCGGGCAGGCCTTCGGCAGGGCGACGACCTTGGTGCCGCGTGGCCGGCGCTCCGCGATCACCCGGACGATCTCGGGGATCACATCGCCGGCACGGCGGATGATGACGGTATCGCCGATGCGTACGTCCTTGCGCGTCAGTTCGTCCACGTTGTGCAGCGTGGCGTTGCTGACGGTGACGCCGCCGACGAATACCGGTTCAAGCCTCGCGACCGGCGTGAGCGCGCCGGTCCGCCCTACCTGCCATTCGATGTCGCGGACCTGGGTCATTTCCTCTTCGGCCGGGAACTTGTGTGCGATCGCCCAGCGCGGCGCGCGCGCGACGAACCCGAGCTCGCGCTGGCGCACGAGCGAGTCGACCTTGTAGACGACACCGTCGATCTGGTAGCCGAGGGTCGCCCGCCGCGCGCCAATGTCACGGTAGTAGCCGAGCAGGCCCTCGACGCCGGTCGTGACGCGGATCTCGGGGCAGGTCCGCAGGCCCCACTCCCGCAGCATCGACAACAGCTCGCTGTGGCGAGGCGGCAGCGTGCCACCTTCGATGGCGCCGACACCGTAGAAGAAGATCTCCAGCGGTCGCCCGGCCGTGACGGCCGGATCGAGCTGGCGCAGGCTGCCGGCGGCGGCATTGCGGGGATTGACGAACACCTTGTCGCCGCCCGCGAGAGCGTCGCGGTTCATCTGCTCGAAGCCGGCATCGGTCATGAAGACCTCGCCGCGCACCTCGACCAGCCGCGGGTGACCGCGGCCGCGCAGCTTCAGCGGGACGCTACGCAGCGTGCGCAGGTTGGGCGTCACGTCCTCGCCCTTGAGGCCGTCGCCACGGGTCGCCCCGACGGAGAATACGCCGTCCTCGTAGGTCAGGCTGATGGCAAGGCCGTCGAGCTTCGGCTCGCTGTTGTACTCGAGCCGCGCCCCCTCCCCCAGCTCCAGGCGCTCGCGCACGCGGCGGTCGAAGTTCTCGATGTCCTCGTCGCTGAAGGCATTGTCCAACGACAGCATCGGCACGCGGTGCTCGACGACGCCGAACTCGCGGGTGGCCACGCCGCTGACGCGCTGCGTCGGTGAATCGGCGCTGACGAGTTTGGGGTGTCGCGTCTCCAGCTCGCGCAGCTCGCGCATCAGCCGGTCGTACTCGGCGTCCGGGACCTCCGGGTCGTCGAGCACGTAGTAGCGGTGGTCGTGCCGCGCGATTTCCTCGCGCAGCGCGACGATCCGCTTGGACTCCGACGCCATGGCCGGCCTAGCTGCCCGGTCGGCCGCTGCGCCCGATCGACACGAGGTGCTCGAAGTGCACCAGGTCCTCGCGCAGGCTGAGCACGCGCTGGCCGGTCAGGCTGCTGCTGGCGTCGTCCTGCAGCACGCCACCGAGGCGGTCGGCGAGCCGCCGGGCGGTCGCGAGCATGTCGTCGAACGCCTGCGGCGCGGGCAGCGGCCCCGGGAACACGGCGAACATCGACACGCCCGGGAAGCGGATCGTGGACATCAGCTGCGGGTCGAACGTGCCGGGCTCGACCAGGCTTGCGACGCTGTACAGCGGCCGCTCGCCGTCGAGCAGCCGGTGGAAGATCGAGTAGCGGCCGAAGGTGAGGCGCTCGGCGGCGAGCGCCGCCTTCAGCTCGGCGCCGTCGATCTTCCGGTCGGTGGCGGCGATCAGCCGGATCGAGACGATGCGCTGCTGGCGCGGCGGCGTCTCCGCCGGGGTCGTGCGCTTGGGTCGATCGACGCTCGTCTCGGCGAGCGGGTCGGAGGTCGGCAGCACCGACGGTCGCGGCGGTGTCGGCGCAGGGGCCGGTGGTGACGCCTGTGGCCGGCGGCGCTCGACCACCGCGTCCTCCGACGACAGCGTCGGCACCTCGGCAGTGACCGCCGTCGGGTCCTCGGCGTAACGCACGGGGTCGAGGTGGCGCGGCTCCGCGTGCAGGACCTCGGCCGCGAACGGTTCCGGCACATCGACCAGCACCACGTCCTCGACGTTGTCCGGCAGGTCGTCGATCGTCACGACCGGCGGGTTGGCGCCGGATACCTGGCGCTCATCGTAACCGCGCACCGGAATCTCGATCGTCGGGTGGTCGTCGGGCAGTGACTCCCCGTGCTCGTGCGCCGACATCGGCGGCGTCGCCTCGGCGATGCCCTCGTAGCGGTCGGCACCGAGCGCGGCCGCCGCGACTTCGTCGCCGCCGGCCTCTGGCCGGCGCCGGCCCCACAGCCAGATGCCGCCGATCACCAGCAGCCCGAACCCCAGCAGTATCCAGCGAAGTTCCGCCATCAATCAGCCCGCCGCAGCCATCCGCAGCGCCTCGTCGACGTCGACCGACACGAGCCGCGACACGCCCGGCTCGTTCATGGTGACGCCCACGAGCTGGCGGGCCAGCTCCATCGTGTTCTTGTTGTGCGTGATGAACACGAACTGCACGCGCTCGCTCATCTCGCGGACGATGTCGCAGAAGCGGCCGACGTTGTACTCGTCGAGCGGGGCGTCGACCTCGTCCAGCAGGCAGAACGGCGCCGGGTTCAGCTCGAAGATCGAGAACACTAGGGCAACCGCGGTCAGCGCCTTCTCGCCGCCCGACAGCTGGTGGATGGTCGAGTTGCGCTTGCCCGGCGGGCGCGCCATGACCGCGACGCCCGACTCGAGCACGTCGTCGCCGGTGAGTTCGAGGTAGGCGTTGCCGCCGCCGAACAGCTTCGGGAACTTCTCCTTGAGGCCCAGGTTGACCTTGTCGAAGGTCTCCTGGAACCGCTGGCGCGTCTCGCGGTCGATCTTGCGAATCGCAGACTCCAGCGAGTTGAGCGCCTCGGTGAGGTCGGCGAACTGCCGGTCGAGGTACTCCTTGCGCTCCGACTGCTCCTTGAACTCGTCGATCGCGGCGAGGTTGACCTGCCCCAGCCGCTCGATCTTGCCCTCGACCTCGGCAAGGTTGCTCTCCCACACCCCCGCCGTCGCCTCGGGCAGCAGCCCTGCGACCACGGCCTCGAGCTCGAAGCGGGTCGCCGCGAACTGCTCCTGCAGCGACTCGCGCCGCACGCGCGTCTCCTGGGCCGCGAGCGCCGCGCTGTTGGCGGCCTGGCGCTCGGCCTCGACCTTCGCCTCGGCGGCGAGGCGCGCGGCGTCGAGCGCCCGGAAGCTCGCCTCGGCCGCCTCGACCGCGCTGCGCGCGGCGGCGAGATCCTTTTCGCCGGCGAGCTTCGCCGCCAGCAGCGTCTCGAGTTCCTTCTGTTGCGCGGCCAGCGGCGCTTCGCCTGCGGCCAGCTGCCGGGCGAGCTCCTCGCGCCGCCCGTGGACCTGCTCGCGCTGCGCGCGCACGCGCTCGAGCGAGGTATTGAGCGAACTTAAGCTCGAGCGGCGCGACTCGACCGCGATCGCAGCCTGCTGCGCAGCGTTGCGCGCAGCCTCCGCCGCCGAACGCGCAGCACCCAGCGCCGCACGCAGCTCGTCGCGCTCGGTCTCGAAGCCCGGCCGGCGCGACTCGAACGACTGCATCGCGTCGATCGCGACGGTGAGGCGCTCGCGCGCGGCGCGGCTGTCGGTCTCGGCCGCGGCGATCTCGTGCGCAAGCTCGCCGGCCTCGCGCTCGAGCCGTGCCAGGCGCTCGGCGTTCTGCGCGGTGCGGCTCCTGAGTGAATCCAGCTGGCCACGCAGGTCGACATGCATCCGGTGCATGCGGTTGGCGGCCTCCTGCGCATCGTCGCGCGTGCCGTCGAGCGCCTTGATGCGCTCGCGGCCCGCGGCGAGTTCCTGCTCGTGGGTGGCAAGCGCGCCTTCGGCGGCCTTGACCTGGTCCTTCAGCGTGCGCAGCTCCTGCTCGCGCTCGAGCACGCCTGCGTGCGCGTCCTGATCGCGGCTCACGCGCAGCCAGTCGCGGCCGATCCAGACGCCGTCGCGGGTGATGATCGACTCGCCCGGGGCGAGCGCGGCGCGGCGGTCGAGCGCCTCTGCGAGGTGCTCGACCGCGTAGACGCCGGCCATCAGCTGGCCGAGCGCCGCGGGCCCTCGCACCTTGGCGAGCAGCCGGTCGGCGGGGCCGCCGTGGTCGCTCGGCGCGGCATCGCCGCCGACGAACGTGACCTGGCCGACCTTGAGGTCGCCGATCAGGGCTGCGACCGCGTCGAGGCCGTCGACGCAGACCGCCTCGAGATAGCTGCCAAGCACCGTCTCGACCGCCTTCGACCAGCCGCCGTCGACCGTCAGTGCCTGCGCCAGGCGCGGCCGCTCGCCGAGCGCGTGGCCGCGCAGCCAGTCGACGACCCGACCCTTGACCTGGCCGAGCGCCGCCTGCTGCAGCGCCTCGAGCGAGACGACCTGGCCGCGGGCACGGCTGACGTCGGCGCGCGCCCGATCGAGCGCGCCCTGCAGCTTGCGCTCGGCATCGCGCGCTGCCTGCAGGTCGTCGAGCAGCGTGCGCAGCCGGGTCTGCGCGGTCTCGTCGTCGGCGGCCACGGCCGCCTTCTTCGCCTCGAGCTCGGCGATCACGGCGGCGGCATCGGTACCGATGAGCGTGTCGCGCTCGGTGTGCACGCGCTCCTGCTGCTGCAGGCTGCGCTGCAGCCGGCCGTCGAGCTGCTCGATGCGGGCGCGCTCGACCATGGCCTTCTGGCTGGCCTCGTTGCCCTCGCGGGTGAAGGCCTCCCAGCGCTGCTGCCAGGCCTGCATCGCCCCTTCCGCCGTGCCCTGCGCGTCGGCGGCGGCCGCCTGGCGCGTGCGCGCCTCGGCCAGCCCCGGCTCGAGCGCCGCCAGCGCCGCCGTCAGCGTCGCCAGCTCGGCCTCGTCGCGCGCGAGCAGCGTCGAGGCTTCGCCGTGGCTCGTCTCGGCCTGCTCGAGGTCGGCGCGCTGGCGCGAGCGCAGCTCGCGCGCGTGCTGGATCGCCTGCTCGCAGCGGGCGGCCTCCGCGCCGACCTGGTAGTAGCGCGCCTGCACCCCGGCGAGGCGCTCGGTCTCGCGGGCGTGGGTCTCGCGGCCCTTCTCGATCGCGGCCTCCGAGGCGCGCAGCTCGGTGATGCCGGCCTGCAGTGCAAGCTCGCTTGCGCTCGCCGCCGCGACGCGGGTGTCGGCCTCGGCGTCGAGCTCGCGCAGGCGCAGCGCGAGCAGCTCGGCCTTGAGCTTGCGCTCCTCCTCCTTGAGGCCCTGGTAGCGGCGGGCGGTGACCGCCTGGCGCTGCAGGTGGCGGATCTGCTTGTCGAGCTCCTCGCGCACGTCGTTCAGCCGGTCGAGGTTCTCGCGCGTGTGGGCGATGCGGTTCTCGGTCTCGCGCCGGCGTTCCTTGTACTTGGAGATGCCGGCCGCCTCCTCGAGGAACGCGCGCAGGTCGTCGGGCTTGGCCTCGATCAGGCGCGAGATCATGCCCTGCTCGATGATCGCGTAGCTGCGACTGCCAAGGCCGGTGCCCAGGAACAGTTGGGTGATGTCCTTGCGGCGGCAGCGGGCGCCGTTGATGAAGTAGGTGGACTGGCCGTCGCGCGAGACCTGCCGCTTGAGCGAGACCTCGGCATAGGCGGCGTAGGGACCTGCGAGCGTACCGTCGGAGTTGTCGAAGACCAACTCGACCGAAGCGGAGCCGACCGGCTTTCTGCCGCCGGAGCCGTTGAAGATCACGTCGGTCATGTCGTTGCCGCGCAGGTGCTTGGCCGAGATCTCGCCCATGACCCAGCGGACCGCGTCGATGATGTTCGACTTGCCGCAGCCGTTCGGGCCCACCACGCCGGTAAGGTTGACCGGCAGGTGCACGGTCGTCGGATCCACGAAGGACTTGAAACCGGCCAGCTTGAGCTTCGATAAACGCATTGGAAAACCTGGAAATTTTGGCCGCAGCACGCGTGTTTTCGGGCCCCGGGGGCGGGTCCGTCGCGCATAGTGAGTCGAAGATTACTAGTGTAGAGTACGCGGCCCTCGATGACGACCCGCTTGACAGGACCGCGCATGGTTGACCGCAACACGACCGTCCCTCAGGACCACGTCGACACCTTCCCGAACCCGTCCCCGGAGCGCGACTTCGTGATCCGCATCCGGATGCCGGAGTTCACCTGCCTGTGCCCGGTGACCGGCCAGCCGGACTTCGCAGAGCTCCTGCTCGAGTACATTCCCGAGGCGCTGTGCGTTGAGCTGAAGAGCCTGAAACTGTATGTCTGGTCGTTCCGCGAGCGCGGCACGTTCCACGAGGCGGTCACCAACGAGATCCTCGGCGTGCTGTCGCGGGCCACCCAGCCGCGCTATATGCGGCTTACCGGTACTTTCAACGTGCGCGGCGGGATATATACCTCAGTGGTGGCCGAGCATCGCGCGGCGGGCTGGGTAGCGGCCCCGCCAGTGACCCTGCCGGGCGCTTAAAGGCCTTTCGGACCGTCCGAAACGGCTATAATTCCGCGGTTGACCTTCGATATGGAGTTCGAGATGGCAGCGAAGAAGCCCGCGAAGGCAAAGAAGCCGGCCGCCAAGAAGGTGGGGCCGAAAAAGCCGGTCGCCAAGAGCGCCCCCAAGACCAAGGTTGCAGTGACCAAGCCCAAGCCCGTCCCGAAGAAAGCCCCCGTCGCGAAGAGCGCACCGAAAGCCTCCAAGCCGGCGGCAAAGCCGGCCGTGAAACCCGCGCCGAAGGCGCCGCCGGCCAAGGCCGTCGCGAAGGCGCCGGTGAAGGCCGCCGCGCCCGCCAAGGCAGCGCCCAAGGCGCCTCCGCCGAAGACCGTCGCACCGGTCGCCGCGGTCGCGCCGCCCAAGCCCGCCGCGAAGCAGCCCAAGGCCGCGGCGCCCAAGCCCGTCAAGGCCGCCGATGTGCTGCTCAAGCCCGCGCCGCGCCTGCCGGTGCAGCCGGAGTCCGACGACGACACCCCCGAGCGCTCGCTGGCGCTCTTGTCCGGCCCGCGCAACGTCAAGCCCTACCTCGCCCGCAAGGGCGAGCAGTACATGGGCAAGCAGCAGCTCGAGCACTTTCGCAAGATCCTCTCGACCTGGAAGAACGACCTGATGATGGAGGTCGACCGGACCGTGACGCACATGAAGGACGAGGCGGCCAACCCGCCCGACCCGAACGACCGCGCCACGCTCGAGTCGGAGTTCAGCCTCGAGCTGCGCACGCGCGATCGCGAGCGCAAGCTGATCCGCAAGATCGACGAGGCGATCGCGCGCGTCGACGATGGCAGCTACGGCTACTGCCTGGAAACGGGCGAGGAGATCGGCATCAAGCGCCTCGAGGCGCGGCCCGTCGCGACCCTCTCGCTCGAGGCGCAGGAGCGCCGCGAGCGGCGCGAGAAGCAGTACGGCGACCGGGACGATCGCTACCGCTGAGTCCGGGGCGGCGCGGATCCGTCGCGGACGGTTCGCACCCTCGCCCACCGGCCGGCTCCACCTGGGCTCGCTGCTCGCCGCGGTGGGCAGCTACCTCGACGCCCGCGCACTGGGCGGCGAGTGGTACGTGCGGATCGAGGATGTGGATCTCGGCCGCGTCGTCCCCGGCGCCAGCGACGACATCCTGCGCGCCCTCGAGGCCCACGGCTTGGGCTGGGACGGGCCGGTGCTCGCCCAGAGCCGCCGCGGTGACCTCTACGACGGCTACCTCACCCGCCTCATCGAGCAGGGACGCGCCTATCCCTGTTCCTGCAGCCGCGCCGACTACGCGCCGCTCACCGCTCGCGACGGCCACTATCCGGGCACCTGCCGGTCCCGTCCCACCGACCCCGCGGGGCCGCTCGCGATGCGGCTGCGCACGGACGGCTATCCGGTGATCTGCATCGAGGACCGGCTGCAGGGGCCGTACTGCCAGTCGGTCGAGGCGATGGTCGGCGACTTCGTGCTCAGGCGCCGCGACGGCTACTGGTCGTACCAGCTGGCGGTCGTCGTCGACGACGCCGAGCAGGGCATCACCGACATCGTGCGTGGCCGGGACCTGTTGGACAACACGCCGCGCCAGGCGCTGTTGCAGGCGATCCTGGGGCTGCCGATGCCCTGCTGGCTGCACCTGCCGCTGCTGGTCGACGACGACGGCGTGAAGCTCGCCAAGTCACGCCAGGCGCTGCCGGTGGACCCGGCCGCGGCGCCCTCGAGCCTGAGCCGGGTGCTCGCGCTGCTGCAGCATCCGCCGCCGGCAGCGCTCATCGGCGCGCCGGTCGGCGAGCAGCTCGCCTGGGCAGTCGGGGCGTGGACCCCCGAACGGCTGGCGGGACAGCGCGAGATCGTCGTCCCGCGCTGAACGCCAGGGTCGCCGGCGGGGGCCCCGCCGGCGGGCCGATCGGCCATGGCCGGCGTCCGAAGGACGCCTCGGGGTGCTCCACCGCCGCTCATTTTTGCTGCACTGCGTACCGCAGCAAGGCGGACGCGCCGGCCGGGCGCGCCTGCAGGTCGGGTTCTAGATGTCTTGAATACCCTTCAGATTTCAGGGGATTACAGGCATAACCTCAAGCGCGGGCCTCCCCCGCAGTCATGTTGCCATGCAGCGCGGCGCGCGTATGATGAGGTCGTACCGGTCGAGCGTCGCGCTGCAGCATCCAAGGGAAGTGCCTATCCATGAGCGAGCCCCGCGTCATCAAGAAGTACCCGAACCGCCGGCTCTACGACACGGTCGAGAGCCGCTACATCACCCTCGCCGACATCCGCCGGCTGGTGACCGAGAAGGTCGAGTTCGTGGTGGTGGACAAGAAGACCCAGGAGGACATCACCCGCAGCATCCTGCTACAGGTGATCGCCGAGCAGGAGCACGAGGGCGAGCCGATGATGAGCCAGGACTTCCTGGCCCAGGTCATCCGCGCCTACGGCGGCACGATGCAGACGATGGTCGGCGACTACCTCGAGCAGAGCCTGAAGCTGTTCACTGCGCAGCAGGGCCAGATCCGCGATCGGGTGCGCTCGATGGTGGGCATGGACCCGATGTCGGCGATGTCGAACCTCGCGCAGGAGAACTTCCAGCGCTGGCGGCAGATGCAGGAATCGTTCTTCAAGTCGATGAGCGCCGCGCCCGGGACGCGTTCGCCGGGCGACGACGCGAAGGATTGAAGGACCGCTTCGTCGCGCAGCGGGCGACCCCTGCGCCGAGGGCCTCTCTCGCATCACCGCGACGCGGGCGACTGCTTTGGCCGACGCTGCCCTGCCCGCCGCTCAGCAGTGGCTGACCACTACCCGTTGGCGGCGGCCTCGGTGTCCGTCTGCCGCCGGATCGCAAGCGCACAGGGCCGCTCGATCAGGGCAATGATCCGTTCGACCATCGCATGGCCCGCGAAGCCGCGCCCCGCAGCAGGCTGCAGGTCACGAGCGGCCGATGGCAGCGTGGTTGCCAGTTCCAGGATGCGTTTCTTCAGCTGCGCCCTGGCAAGCGCAGCCTGGTCTTCCTGAACTGGCGACGACGGGTCGCGAACTCGGGGTTGAGCGGCCGCGCTCAGTGGCGTCACGGCGGTACTTTATTCATCTCGGCCCGCTCCAACCTCTCGTTAGAGGGATGCGTCCTTGAACGCCCGAAGCACTGCGTTCATGCGCGTCTGATATCCGCGTCCGTGCGACTTAAACCAATCAACCACATCAGCGTCCAAGCGAAGAGAAATTGAAGCCTTCGGTGCCATTGGACGCAAGCCTCGGCTCGCGATGCCGCGAACGATTTGGCTGATCTTGACTTCGGAATGCTCCGCCGTGATTTTGATATCACGGTCTTTGAGCGCGCGAACTCGAGCCCAGTCAGTCTTTGAGGCTTTGGAAGAGGACGGTTTCTTCATGATGGGTTGCTTTTCGAAACGAAATGATTCGGATTAGAAGTGGCGCTTCGGTGTGGACGATCGAAACCGCGATGCCACCCCGGAAACCGAGTGTTAGGAAGCGTTGCTCGCCGTAGGCAAAGCGCGTCCTCGATGGTGAAAGTGCTGCCATCGAAGATGCTTGGCACATCTCTAAAGTCGAGCCCGTGAATTCGGATGTTCGACAGCCGCTTGCGCTCGTCCCAAGTGAAACGCATATACAAGTGTATATACATCTTTGAGGCAGCGTCAAGCTGCGTTCAATCCCTCTAACTCAGCGTTGACCTTCTGGATCGTATCGCCGCCGCTGTGTCCGAAGCACTTCGTGGCGCCGGTGGAGAGCTTGTCCAGATCAATCAAATCCCGTGAGCCAGCGAGGCGAGCCCGAGTACGGCCGGGCCGCCTTGTCGCTGACGGAGTTTGCCCGCTTCCAGACCTGATTGACTTGGGCCGCGCGGCCTCGAGCCACGCATGCCCCCGCGGCATGGCTTGAAGCGCAGCGTGCGAATCACAGTCGGGGTGGGACTGTCGGCCATTGCGCGTCGCTACCGTCGCGTCTTGATGCGTCCTACGCGCGAAATCGATCACCTTCGACAGCTATCGAGCGACTTGCTGCAGCCGCGGAACGAGCGCGGCCTGAGCCATCAAAACTTGGCCGCGGCTCCTCGGCTCACACCACTGTCGCGGCGGGGTCGGCGCGTCCATGCGCTTTCGTCGGCCGTCACACCGAAGTGGCTAGAATAAATTGTAAATCCAATCTACAATCTATTCATGTGGCCGGGAGCAATCGCGTGAACCCCCGTATCTTGTTGAATAAATTAGTCATTACGGCTGGGTACTATCCTGTTGTACTGCTGGACGGGCCGCGCCAATCTGGGAAAACGACGCTCGCCCGGGCGACATTCCCCGACAAGGCGTATGTGACGCTGGAGCCTCTGGATACCCGGGAATTCGCCCGAACGGACCCGCGAGGCTTCCTCTCCCAGTACCACCGTGGCGCGATCATCGATGAAGTGCAGCACGCACCGGATCTGCTGAGTTACCTGCAGGATGAAGTCGATCGCGATCCCACGCCGGGACGATTCATCTTGACGGGTTCACAGAATCTCGCGATCTCCCAGGCCGTATCGCAATCGCTGGCGGGACGTTCAGGAATTCTCCATCTCCTGCCATTCAGTCGTAAAGAGCTCGCCGGCTTTTCCAATGCCCCCAAGGATCTGTTCGAACTGCTGTGGACCGGCGGCTACCCGCGCATCTACGACCGCAGCATTCCCGCGCAGCAGTGGCTGGCGGACTACGTGGCAACCTACGTGCAGCGCGACGTACGGCAGATCCTCAAAGTCGGTGACCTGAACCGTTTCGCCACCTTCCTGCGACTTTGTGCCGCGCACACGGCGCAGGAACTCAGGCTGTCCACACTAGGCGCCGATGCCGGTATTTCACACAACACGGCCAACGCGTGGCTGTCGGTACTGGAGTCGAGCTTTGTGTGTTGTCGGTTGCCCGCATGGCACCGCAATATCAACAAGCAGATTGTGAAGGCGCCGAAGCTGCATTTCTTCGACACCGGTCTGGTCTGCTATCTGCTGGGAATCAAGGAGCCGGCGCAATTGCGCCACCATCCACTGCGCGGAGCGGTGTTCGAAACCTGGGTCTTCACCGAACTGTACAAGCACAGAATCCACCAGGGTGACGTGCCGCAGCTGTTCCATTTCAGGGAGTCGCGCGGGATCGAGGTGGATTTCATCGAGCCGCAGGCAGACCGCATACGAATGGTGGAGGCGAAGTCCGGCGAAACCCTTGGCGGCGACTACTTCCAGGCCCTGCACGCGCTGGAAGCACTACTGATAGGCCGAGGCGCACGCGAAAGGATCGACAAGCAGCTGGTGTACGGCGGCACCGAGGCTTGCGTTCGCAGCGGCGTGCAGGTCGTGCCCTGGAATGCGCTCTAGGCACCGCTGCTGCGGATTGCGTCACAACGCCATCATTGCTCCGACGAAATACGCCAGATGCCTGGCCCGGACCCTCCCGCGGGGACCCCACCGCTGATTCGGGGCAGGGAGGCGGTCGGGTCGGCATCGGTCCGCGGGCGTCCGCTACAACGCGAGCACCAGCCGCACCCCGGCCTCGACGCTGCGCAGCGCCTCGGGCGACAAGCGACCCGCGCGCGCACAGAGCACGCGCTTGTCGAGGGTCAGAAGCTGCGAGACGTTCACGACGGACTCGCGCGCAAGGCCGCTTGCCGCCCGACCCAGCCGCACGTTGCCGGGGGCCTCCGCCAGCCGCAGGTTCGAGGTCACGACGGCGCAGATCGCCGTGCGGATGGCGCTGTCGTTGAAGTCGTTGGACTGTACGATGACGACCGGGCGCCGAAGCCCGGGACCCGATCCCAACGGCTCGCCGAGCGACGCCCACCAGATCTCGCCGCGGCGCATCACCACGGCTCGTCTTCAGGGAGCGCACGCGCCTGCGCCTGCGCAAGCTTCGGATCGAGCGTGCTGTCCTCGGGATCGGCGCCGTAGAGCACATCCAGCCGCTCGCGCACGCCCACGAGCCGCTCGTTCTTCAACAGCTCGGCGACGGCGTTCGCGTACAGCTCGCTGCGGGACCAGCCGCGCCGCGCCGCAAGGCGCTCGGCCTCCTCGTAGATCGCATCGGGAATGGAGATCGCCGTCTTCATATGCTTAGTATAACTCGGGTTATACCAAGTACTCAACGCGCACTGCACGTAAGCGGCCGGCGGCGGTGCCGCGGGTCCGGTCGGACCCGCAAAGCACAGACCATGGGAATGGCTGTCCTTGGCTGAACGCCGGGGACGGGCCGCTGCGGCGTTAAACGGCGGCCGGCGTCACAGGCGGCGGCGCGCGGCGCACCATGTCGACCATGTGACCCAGCGACAGGCGGTGGGCGTAGACGCAGGCGAGATCGCCCGCGTCGAACCACAGCTTCAGGGTCGCCTCCGGGATCGCCTTGAGCTTCGACTCCTCGACCACCATGACGCCTGCGACGTTCGCGACGCGGCCGTCCTCGAGGCGCACCTCGGCGTTGATCTCCGACAGCACCCCCGCCTCCTCGAGGCGCTTGGTGAACTGCTGGGTCAGCTGCACCTGGCGCTGGAACTCACCCAGCAGGTTCATCGCGTTCCTGAGGAACATCGTCGGCTCGCCGTTCTCGAACAGCGCCTCGCCGTCGGTGTCGTTGAAGCCGGGGAAGTCGCGATCGAAGCAGACGGTCAGCTGGTCGGGACCGTTCTCGGAGAACACGAACGGATAGCGGCGGATGAACGCTGGCATGTACGGCACGTTCCAGCGATCCTCGGCATCGAGGTAGGCGTTGCGCCCGCCCGGCAGGCCCATCAGCGCCACCGGGATCAGGCCGCCGTCGCCGGTCTTCACGAACGCGATCGGCCCCTGGCGAGCGATCTCGCTGAACTCGCCGACCACGGCGGGCACCGCAGTGATGTTGCGGGCGAAGCCGATGTTGGCGACCGGCTTGAGCTTCAGCGTCTTGTGCTGGTCGCGGTCGAGCGGAATCACGTTCTGGTAGAACAGCAGGGTCGTCATCGTGGACTCGGCTCCGAAAGTCTGTAGGGGGTCGCGGCCGCGCAGTGTATGCGGTCGGCGACCCCCAGTGCGAGCGGCGCGACACGGGCCGCGCGTCGCTGCCACCCTTTCGCCGGGCCGCGCGGCATCCGCAGGCTGCGGGGTCTGTAGCATCAAAATTGACTCGTTTTTGACTCGATTATTTCGAGTCACTATCGGGTCATTGCCCTACACTACGCCTCCCCTCCTGCTGGATACGCGCATGTCCGTCCCCGCCGCCGAAGCCCGCTGTCGCAGCGGCATCGCCGCCCGCCTCGCCGGCGTGCCGGTCACGACGCTGCGCGTCTGGGAGCGCCGCTACCGCATCGTCGGCCCGCCGGTGAGCGCGGGCCACCATCGGCTCTACTCGAAGGCCGACATCCGGCGCCTGGCGCTGATCAAGCAGCTGGTCGACCTCGGCCACCCGATCGGGCCGATCGCGGGCCTGGACGACGCCGCGCTCGACGCGCTGCGAGGCGAGACGCAGCGCCTGCCCGGTGCCGTCGCGATACGCCCCCGCCTCGCGCTGGTCGGCTCGCGGCAGCTGACCGAGAAACTCGGCGCCGACCTCGGCGGCCGCGGCTTTGCGATCGCGGCGCGGCTCGACCCGCACGCCGCGGCCGGCGGCCTCGAGGGCTGCCGCGCGACGCTCTTGGTGGTCGAGTTCGCGAGCCTGCACGAGGCTGGTGCCACGCGCACCCTCGAGCTGCTGCGCGCGAGCGGCGCGCCACGCGCGCTGGTGCTGTACCGGTTCGCCGCCAGCGCCGTCATCCGCAGGCTGCGCGCCGCCGGCCATCGCGTCGCGCACGCGACAGCCGATGTGCTGGAGCTCGAAGCGCTGTGCCTGGCGGCGACGGAGGTGGCCGAGGCCGCGCCCGTGGCGCGGCCGGCAGTTCCCGCCGCGCGCTCGCCTCCGCCGCCGCGGTTCGACGAGGCGGCGCTGGCCCAACTCGCCGGCAGCTCGCGCAGCGTCGAGTGCGAGTGCCCGGCGCACCTGGTGGAGCTGGTGACCAGCCTCGCCGCCTTCGAGCGCTACAGCGCGGACTGTCGCGCCCAGAGCCCGGCGGATGCCGCGCTGCACGCGACGCTTGCGCAGGCCGCCGGCCACGCGCGCGCGCTGATGGAAGACGCACTGGAGCAGGTCGCGGTCAGCGAAGGGCTGATGCCTGCGACCCGCGCGGACCGCCGGTGAGTGCACCGCTCGCGCGCCTGTCCCGCGCGCCGGTCGCGGCACTCGTCCTCGGCTTCGGCGGGCTGCTGCCGTTCGTGTGGCTGACCATGCAGATCGCGCTGCGGCCCGAGTGGGGATACGCCTACTGGCTTGCAATGCTGGCGCAGTACGGTGCCGTGATTCTCGCGTTCATCGGCGCGCTGCAGTGGGGCTATGCGATCCGCGACGGCGATACGGGTAGCGCCGCCTGGCTGCGCTACGGCATCGGCGTGCTGCCGGCGCTCGGCGGCTGGGCCTCGCTGCAGACGCCCGTGTGGACCGCGCTGCAGCTGCAGGCGGTGATGCTGCTCGGCCTCTTGGCGCTTGAGCGCACGCGACTGAAGGATGCACGCGCGCCCGAGTGGCTCGCGCCGCTGCGCTACGTTCTGACCACCGTCGCCGCCGGCTGCCTTGCCGTCGCAAGCGTGGTCTAGCCGTGCAGACGCTGCCCGACGTCGCGGTCGTGGTCGGTGCGAGCGGCGGGATTGGCGCGGCGCTCACCGCACAGCTGGCCGCGGATCCCGCCTACGGCCGGGTGCTCGCGCTGTCGCGCGCGCCCTCAGGTCCGTGGCCTCGCCACGTGACGCAAGAATTCCTCGAACTTGCCGACGAGCGAACGATCGCCAGCGCCGCCGCACTTGCCGCAACGCTCGGGCGCGTTCGCCTGGTGATCTGCGCGACCGGCCTGCTGCACGCGGCAAGGCTCGCGCCCGAGAAGCACTGGGGCGCACTGGAGCCTGACGCGCTTGCGCGGGCCTTCGCGATCAACGCGACCGGTCCTGCGCTCGTCGCCAGGCATTTTCTGCCGCTGCTGCCGCGCGAGCAGCCTTCGGTGTTCGCAGCGCTGACCGCGCGGGTCGGCAGCATCGAGGACAACCGCAGCGGCGGCTGGTACGCCTATCGCGCCTCGAAGGCGGCCCTGAACATGCTGCTGCGCACGTTCGCGATCGAGCTTGCACGCCGGGCGCCGCAGGCGATCTGCGTCGGGCTGCACCCGGGCACGGTCGACACAGCGCTGTCGAAGCCGTTCCAGGGCGCAGTGTCACCCGCGCAACTGTTCAGCGCCGACGCCGCAGCCGGGCACCTGCTCGGCGTGATCACGCGCCTGACGCCTGCCGACAGCGGTCGGGTGTTTGCGTGGGACGGCAGCCTGGTCCCCGCCTGAGCCCCCCTCCTTTTCTGCCCCTACTCATCCGGAGCACTCCCATGTCGATCTCACGCCTGCCCCTTCGCTTCGTCCTTGGCCTCGCCCTCCTGCTCGGCGCCGGCGCCGCCTCGGCGGCCGACTGCCCCGCCTGGCTCGACCACGCCTTCACCAAGCTGCGCTCGCACGAGACGGTGAACCTGTGCAAGCTGGCCGCCGGCAGGCCGCTGCTGTTGGTCAACACCGCCAGCCACTGCGGCTACACGCCACAGTTCGAAGGCCTGCAGGCGCTGCACGAGAAGTACCAGGGACGCGGCCTTGTGATCGTCGGGTTCCCGGCGGACGACTTCCACCAGGAAGCCAAGGATGCCGCCGAGACCGCCGAGGTCTGCTTCGTCAACTACGGCGTGAAGTTCACGATGCTGGCGGCCTCGCAGGTGACCGGCGCGAAGGCAAATCCGGTGTTTGCAGAGCTCGCCCGCCAGAGCCACGCGCCGACCTGGAACTTCAACAAGTACCTGGTGACCGCGGACGGCAAGGTCGCCGCCTACTTCGACAGCAGCGTGACACCGGACGCACCGGCCATCGCCACCGCGATCGAGGCGCAGCTGCGCTGAACTCGCGCTGCGGCGGCCGCGCTTGCGGCCGCCGCTACCCGCGCAACGCGTCGGCGTGCTCGACGAACCAGCGGTAGGTGGAGATCAGTCCCTCGCGCAGCCCGATCCGGTGCCGCCAGCCGAGCCCGTGCAGGCGGGAGACGTCCAGCAGCTTTCGCGGCGCGCCGTCGGGTTTTGACGGGTCGAACCGCAGCTTGCCGCGAAAGCCCACGACCTCGCACACGAGCGCGGCGAGCTCTGCGATCGAGACGTCCTCGCCGGTGCCGACGTTGACGATCCCCTCGCCCTCGTAGCCGCCCATCAGGTGCACGGCGGCCGACGCCAGGTCGTCCACGTGCAGGAACTCGCGCTGCGGGCGTCCGGTGCCCCAGACGACGACCTCGGCGGCATGGGCGAGCTTCGCCTCGTGGATGCGGCGCAGCAGCGCCGGCAGCACGTGCGAGTTCTCCAGATCGAAGTTGTCCCCAGGTCCGTACAGGTTGGTCGGCATCAGGCAGATCGCGTTGAACCCGTACTGGCGCCGGTACGCCTGGCACATCTTGATGCCGGCGATCTTGGCGATCGCGTACCACTGGTTGGTGGGCTCGAGCGGCCCCGTCAGCAGGTGCTCCTCCTGCATCGGCTGCGGTGCCAGCCGCGGGTAGATGCAGGAAGAGCCCAGGAACAGCAACTTCGCAACGCCGTGCTTCCAGGCGCTGTGGATCACGTGGGTCTGGATGGCGAGGTTGTCGCGGATGAACTCGGCGGAATACGTGTCGTTGGCGTGGATGCCGCCAACCTTGGCGGCGGCGAGATACACCTGCGAGGGGCGCTCGGTGGCGAAGAACGTCTCCACCGCCACCGCATCGGTGAGGTCAAGCGCCGCCCGATCGCGCAGGATCAGCGGTCCCGCGCCTTGACGGGTAAGTTCTCGTACGAGCGCGGCGCCAACGAGGCCATGGTGGCCGGCGACGTAGATCGGCCCTAAGTCACTCATGGGGCGCGGTCACGGTGTAGCCGAGATCCTGCAGCGTCGCCTCGCGCTTCGCCTCGGCAAGATCCGTGTCGACCATCTCCGCGATCAACTGCTCGAAGGTGACGGTCGGGGCCCAGCCCAGCTCCTGGCGCGCCTTCGAGGCGTCCCCCAAGAGCGTCTCGACCTCGGCGGGCCGGAAGTAGTTCGGGTCCACGCGCACGATCGTGCGCCCGGTCACGGCGTCGATGCCCTGCTCCGACGGCCCCTCACCCCTGAACTCGATCCCGATCCCGAGCCGGGCACCGGCGACGCGCACGCAGTCGCGCACCGAGTGCTGCACGCCGGTCGCGATCACATAGTCGCCGGGCGTGTCCTGCTGCAGCATCCGCCACTGCGCCTCGACGTAGTCGCGGGCGTGGCCCCAGTCGCGGCGGGCGTTGAGGTTGCCGAGGTACAGGCAGTCCTCGAGGCCGACCGAGATGCGCGCGAGCGCGCGGCTGATCTTGCGCGACACGAACGTCTCGCCGCGACGCGGCGACTCGTGGTTGAAGAGGATGCCGTTGGCCGCGTACATCCCGTAGGACTCGCGGTAGTTGACGGTGATCCAGTAGGCGTAGAGCTTGGCGACTCCGTAGGGCGAGCGCGGGTAGAACGGCGTCGTCTCGCGCTGCGGGGTCTGCTGGACCTTGCCGTACATCTCGGAGGTCCCGGCCTGGTAGAAGCGCACCTTCTGGTGCACGCCGAGGATCCGAAGCGCCTCGAGCAGCCGCAGCGTGCCCAACGCGTCGGCGTTGGCGGTGTACTCGGGGGTGTCGAAGGACACCGCCACGTGACTCTGCGCGCCGAGGTTGTAGATCTCGTCCGGCTGCACGTCCTGCACGATGCGGATCAGGTTGGTCGCGTCGGTCAGATCGCCGTAGTGCAGCCTGAGCCGGACGTCCGATTCGTGCGGGTCCTGATACAGGTGATCCACGCGGGCCGTGTTGAACGACGAGGCGCGGCGCTTGATGCCGTGGACTTCGTAGCCCTTCTCGAGCAGCAGCTCTGCGAGGTAGGAGCCGTCCTGGCCGGTGATGCCGGTGATCAATGCGCGTTTCGTCATCCGTGTCCGTCCTTCAGGCCCATTCGGAGGGGTCGCCGCTGCATCCAGGTGCGCCCAGGCCCGGCCATGATACTGGCCCGGGATGCTGCTGCCGAGGAAGCCGGTTCGCCGTACTCGGGGGCCACGTCGGAGGCGGTGGAGGCATCGTAAACGACAACGAGCGTCCCCGTTTGGAGCGGAACCGCGACGGTCGGAGACACCCGCACCCCGGGCGCCACGGCCGCGGAGCACGCCGTGGCCACTCGCGCGCGCGAAGGCTGGCGGTCAGAACCGCTTGATCGCGGCGGCGGTGATGACCATGTTCGAGAGGATCTGCGTGACTGCGGCCCACGCCGGCAGCGGCGGCAGCTTCTTCAGATCCGTCGGAACGACGACCGTGTCGCCATCGCGAAGCGTACGCCCCCCGAAGCGACCGATCGGCTGCGCGAGTCCATCGGGTCCGACCACGTAGGCACGACCGTCATCCGCATCCTTGGTCGTGCCGCCCGCGAGGCGGACGAAATCCTTCAGGCTCGAGCCCGCGGCCACCGAGAACGCGCCTGGGCTTAGCACCTCGCCGACCACCGAGACGGTGCCGGCGCGACGGGGAACGACAATGCGATCGCCCCCGAGCATCTGGATGTCGTAGCGCTCGCCGGACTTGAGGGCTGCGATCCCCGCGGCCGGCAGCGCCACGCGGCCGATCGCCCGCTTCGTCTTGAGCTCCGAAAGCAGTGCCTGGGCTGCGAGCATCTGTTCCTTCGCGTCGTTCTGGCTCGAAGGCGACCCCGCCGCAACATTCGATGCCGTGATCATCTTCAGGGACAGGTCATGCGAGAGCCGCTCGGTCAGCGAATCCAACTGCGCCTGCTCGTTGCGCCGCGCCTCCTCGCGCACGAGCGCGAGGCCCTCGGGGTTCGCGTCGGCGGCAAAGCCGCCGGCGCGCTTCAGGAGTTCCACCAGCGTCTGGTGCTCGCCGATCACGTAAAGACCCGGGAAGCGCACCGCACCCGAGACTTCCACCGACCACTGCGAGGCGTCGGCGCGCTCCACCGAGCGCACCATCAGCACGTCGTAGGGCTCAAGCGACATCGAAAGACCCGCCTCGGAATCCAGCCGCAGCGAGTCGACGTGCGCGATGCGTGTCTCGTGGTCCCGGATCTCGAAGTGCGCAAGCTCAGCCGACAGGTTGACCGCCTCGCGCTCGCCACCGGCGATGTGAATCAGGTCCCGCACGGTCAGGTTCGGGGTCAGCGGGTACTGACCGGGGAAGCGTACGTGACCGGTAATGCTCACCAGGCGCGGCGGCGCGCCTTCATGCGCCTCGCGCACGACACGCGCCAGCAGGCCCTTCAGGGCGTCCTCGCGCTCACCGGTGCGCGAGAAGAACAGCACGTGGTCGCGGGCCTTGAGCGGCGTGGCGGCAACCTCCGGGTTGCCCTCCAGCAGCGCCCGCGGCGAAAACGGGACGAACGTCAGGTGCTGGTCCTCGCCCTCTTCGCGCGCGATCAGGCCGTAGTCGAGATCGGGCTCGCGCTCGCCACCGGCGGCGATCAGCAGGCGGCCGAGCGTCATGCCCTTCGTCAGCGGGTACTGGCCACCGAGGCGCACGGGGCCGGACACGTCGACCACCGGGGGCGGCTGGCCGTCGTGATACTCCTCGCGCACGCGCCGCATCTGCGGCTCGAGGAGCCCGGCACGGGATTCGTCCTTGGCGAAAAAGAGCACGACGTCGCGCAACTCAAGCTGGGGGTCCGCATCCGTCCCGTGCGCCGCGAACATCTCGCGGGGCACGAACGCGAAAAAGGTCATGCGCCGCTCGGGGCCCACCTCGCGGGCGATCAGTCCGTATTCGAGGTCGGGCTTGTGCTCGAGCGCCTCGACGGAAGGCACGAGGTCGCTGACGCGAACGCCCACCCGCCACGGCACGGTGCGTGGCCGCTGCACCCAGCCGGCCACCTCGATCGTGTTCTCGATCGCATCGATCACGCGCGCGATCTGCAGCCTGTCGCCGTCGTTGATCCTGAGGGTGTTGGCCTGGCCCTTGGCAAGATCAACGTGCAGTGCCTCACGGATCCCGTTGCGCGTCACGCGATCGACCGTGATCTCGCCCGAATACGCCGTCGCATTGAGACCGCCCGCGAGCTGGATGAGTTCGGCCAGCGTCGCCGTCGCGCCGATCTCGTAGATCGCCGGACGCCTGACTTCGCCGCCGATCTCGACAGTGCGGCCCAGCGGCGGCACGAACACGACATCCCCGGGCTGCAGGGAATAATCGTGGCCACGATCACCCTTCAGGAGCACGTCATACAGATCGACGGTCTTCGACGCCCCGCCGGTGCGCCGCAGCTGGATCGAGCGCATCGAGCCGACCGGGTTCGGGCCGCCGGCATCCATCAGCACGTTCAGCACCGTGCTCAGGCTGCTGACGTTGAAGGCGCCCGGATGCTCGACGTCGCCGAGCACAAACACCTGCATCGAACGCAGGCGCCCCATCGTGACGTGCACCTCGGTGCCGATCAGCTTGGTCTTGGCCGCGACCTCGAGCTCGCGCCGGACCTCGTCGAAGCGCCGTCCCATCACCGAGATCGGCCCGAACTCGGGCACGTTCAGGATGCCGTCGCGATCGACATTGCGCTGGTAGCGGGCGGCCTTGTTGCCGAAGAGTTCGATCTGGATCTGATCGTCGGGCCCCAGCACGTAGTCCTTCGGCACCGGCAGGCTGGGCGTCAGGCCCTGGCGCCCGCTGCCGTGCTGGAAGAACTCATGGCCAAAGGGCGCGACGCGCTTGGGCACGCCGCCGACCGGCGGCAGCATCGTCAGGTGCAGCGTCCAGGGCTTCAGAATCGGCTGCGCCGCGAGCACCTTCTCGGCCGAGCCGATCGACAGCCCCGCGACGCGGATGGCCGGGACGCCCGGCAGGTGCAGCGCACCGTCCGGCTTGATGTCGAAGGGGTTGTGCTCGTTCAAGGAGCGCAGGAAATCCTGACTCATCGCATCGGGTGGCTCGCCACCCCCGCGGCGCGCCATTTCGATGAAGACCGCATCCCCGGGCTGCAGCGTCGAGGCGGTCACCAGCGTGCTGTGGCCGGCCGGCGCCGACGGACCCACATCGGACTTCGGGCCATCGCCCTCGGGCACGCCGGAGGGCGCATCCCCGCCCACGAGCGCCGCATCCTCGGGTGACATGTCCGGGGCGTACTGCTGCATCAGCGCCTTGCGCTGATCCGCAGGCAGCGCCTTGAACGTCGCAAGATCCTCCGCGCTGAACGACTGGGCGACGGCGGGACCGGGCCCGACTCCCAAGGCCATCCCAAGCAACACCAGGGAGAGCGGGAGGAGCACCTTAGGGATCAACATGTTGCAGTTCTTTCCTTGAGTCCGTCGCGCCGGGAGCCGGGCGAGCGCGGCCGCGTCAATGTGAGCCGGGCCCGAAGGGCCCGGCGCGCCCTATTTAACAGCCGCAGATTGAGGCCCGCAATCGGAAAATGCCGATAACTGCCGGATTTCCCTAGGAGCTTGCCCGCACGCAGGGACGATCCCGGGCGGTGGCTACGCGTGTACCGAAAACCCGGTCATCGGAACCGGTACCCCACGCCGCCGAGGATGATGTCCGTGTCGCGGTCGTAGTCGGTGACGATCCGGTGCCAATCGATGCGAACGTCCCAGTTGGCCGGCAATCGTTTGCTGAGCGTCAGCGACACGACGCCCGACAGGTGC
>JANXQL010000045.1 GCA_025356815.1 Pseudomonadota bacterium | reverse complement strand
CACCGTGCAGAAGTCGCGCGAGCTGCCGGTGCGCTGACGGGCCGGACCGCCGCCCTGGCCGCGCACGCTAGCCGGGTTCGCCCAGCAGCTGCCGCACACGCCCGAGCGTCTTCGGACCAAAGCGCTGCGCCAGCTCCAGCGGCAGCGGTCGGTCGACGGAATCCGGATCTACCGCGAGGAGGCCGCGCGCATCCTGTAGATCCAACGGTCCGCCGGCGTACGCCTTGGTGGCGATCAGGTCTTCGCGCCCGATGACCTGCAGCAATACGCCCTCGAAGGGCACGCCCACCGCGCGCGTCAGGGCAGAGCGATCCAGACCTCGCAGCCCGAACAGCACGTCGGCCCGATTGACGTGCGCATCCTCCACGGCCAGGAGCGCACCGATCGGGTCGTCGTGATCGCCTTCGCGAAGTTGCGCCAACCGCCCGGCTGCCTGACAGCCACTGGCGAGTTCGCGCGCCTGCGTCACTGCCGCAAACGCCACCACGTCGGCATCGAGGCTCGCACGCACCACGCCGTGCACGGCGAGGGCCATCGCGCCGACGACCAGCTACTCGCCGCCGCAGGACCTCAGCAGCGCGACAACGTCCAGCAGCAGAAGCGCGGACGGACCGGGCGCGGTGGCCCTCACGGCGGGCGACGCCCCGCGGCACGCAGCGCCTTGCCGTCGCGATGTAGCGCCGCCATCAGCTGAGAATGCTGCAGCAATGCCTGCAGGCGCTGCTGCGGCGACATGCGCATCGCAAGCGCCCGGGCGCCGGCGCAAGCCGTCGAAGCGAGGACGGAGTCCATGAACCGATACTAGCCGATCGCTTGGCGCGACGGGCAAGCCCGCTCGCCCCGGGTGTCCGGACTACCGGACCGGCGCACTGCACGTGTATGCTCCGCGGCCTTGCTGGGGTGGTCCTTCGTGGGCCTGAGATGCGGGGTGGGCCCGCAAACCCGTTGAACCTGATCCGGTTAGTACCGGCGTAGGGAGCGCAATGTCTGCCATCGTCCGTTTTCGGGACCGTTCGTCCCGCACCTGTGTCTTCTTCGCCACGGCGCTGCTGTCGCTCACGCCGAGCGAACGCGCGCGGGCCGCGCCCGCCGACGGCGATCTCGCCGAGGTCATCGTGACCGCAACCCTGCGGCCCATGCCGGCGCAGCAGCTTGCCGGCAGCGTTACGGTTCTCGATGCCGGCACGCTGCACGACGCTGGGCGCCAGCACCTGGAGGACACGCTCGCGCTGATTCCCAACCTCAACTGGGCCGGCGACAGCAACCGGCCGCGCTACTTCCAGCTGCGCGGCATCGGCGAGCTGGAGCAGTACGAGGGCGCCCCGAACCCCTCGATCGGGTTCCTGATCGACGACATCGACTTCAGCGGCCTGGGCGGCGCGGCGACGCTGTTCGACATCGCCTCGGTCGACGTGCTGCGCGGCCCGCAGGCCACGCGCTATGGCGCGAGCGCGCTCGGCGGCCTGATCTACGTAACGAGCGCCGCACCCGAGCCTGAGTTCGGCGGGCGAATCGAGGCCGGCGCCGGCGACTACGGTACGCGCAGCGTCGGCGGCGTGGTGACAGGGCCAGTCGCGGCCCTCGACTCGACGTTCCGGCTCGCCGTGCAGCGCGAGACCAGCGACGGCTACTACTACAACGACTACCTGCAGCGGCACGACACCAACGGCCGCGACGAGCTGACGCTGCGCGGCCGCTGGCGCTACAGGCCCTCGGACGTGGTCACCATCGACGTCAGCGCGCTGCACGTGCAGCTGGACAACGGCTACGACGCATTCGCCCCGGACAACGGCCGCACCACCCACTCGGACCACCCGGGCATCGACGCCCAGCACTCCAGCGGCGCCTCGGTTCACCTGACCTATAACGGCGCGGCCGCGCAGACGCTCACCGCGATCGGCACCTACGCCGATACCCGCGTGCAGTACGGCTACGACGGCGACTGGGGCAATGACCGCTATTGGGCGCCGTTCGTCTACGACTTCACGGAGCTGCAGTCCCGCCATCGACGTACCGCAACCGCCGAGGTCAGGCTCGCCAGCGACGCGGGTCCCGGTGTCGCCTGGCTGCTCGGCGCCTACGCGATGCAGCTGCGCGAGAGCTTCGCTGATCGCAGCGCAGGGCTGTCCATCGACCCTGTCTACGGCACCTACCAGCAAGACACGCTGACCAACAGCGCCTACCGCTCCCGCAACGTCGCGCTGTACGGCGCGCTCGAGGGCAATCCGGCGCAGCGCCTGCACGGCTCGATCGGACTGCGCCTGGAGCGCCATACGGCCGATTACGCCGACCTTGTGACCGACCGCGTCTACGACACATCCAGCGCGACCGCCTTCCGGCCGGGTGAGACGCTCTGGGGCGGCCATGCCTCGCTCGGCTATGAGCTGTCGGCCACCTCGCGCCTGTACGTGCTGCTCGCGCGTGGCTACAAGGCCGGTGGCTTCAACCTCAGCCAGGGGCTGCTGCCGGGCGAGATCGCGTTCCGCCCGGAGTCCGGCTGGAATCTCGAGGCCGGCTACAAGGCGCAGCCCGACGACGGACGCTGGAGCGTGGACGCGGCGCTGTTCACCCTGCTGCGCCGCGACGCCCAGATCAAGACCAGTGTGCAGACCGACCCGACCAACCCGAACACGTTCATCCTGTACACCGGCAACGCCGCCACGGGCAGGAACTACGGCGCGGAGTTGACCGCTCGATGGCGTTGGACCGACCACCTGACGCTCGGCGCTACGCTGGGCCTGCTGCAGACCTCCTTCCACGACTTCGTCCGCGTTGCCGACAGCGGCGTACAGAGCGTCTCGCGTGAACTTGCGAACGCACCGCACTGGCAGGCATCGCTGGACGCGACCTACCGAGCGGCGAACGGGCTGTTCGCCCGCGTGGATGTGAGCGGCCGCGGCGGGTTCTACTTCGACCTGCCGCCGAACCCCACGCGATCGAGCGCGTATGCGCTTGCGAACGTCAAAGTGGGCTGGGAGTCCGCACAGTGGTCGCTGTATGGCTGGTGCCGCAACCTCGCGAACCGCGACTACCCCGTGCGCGGGTTCTACTTCGGGCTGGAGCCGCCCGATTACCCCAACAAGCTGTACCTGCAGTGGGGCGAACCGCGTACCGTCGGGGCGAACGCGGCCTACCGCTTCGGCGCCATGGCGGCGCACGGCCGCTGACGGCCGTCGCTCGCGATGGCGCGGAGGTCAGGTGACGAGGCGCTTGATGCGCTGCGTCAGGCTCGCGTCGAAGTGCGCGCCGGCGCGCTCGAGCAGCAGGCGCGCCTCGCCTGCCGGCAGTGCGCGGCTGAGCAGGAAGCCCTGCGCCTCGGCACAGTAGTGATCCTGCAGGAAGCGCAGCTGCGGGAATGACTCGACGCCCTCGGCGACGACGTCGACGTTTAGCGACTTGGCCATCGAGATGATCGCGGCCGCGATCGCCCGGTCATCGCTCTCGCCACCGAGCTCGCGCACGAACGAGCGATCCATCTTGAGTCGATCTATGTTGAGGCGGCGCAGCCGCTGGAAGTTCGAATAACCGGTGCCGAAGTCGTCGATCGCGACGGTCACGCCGAGCTCGTGCAGCTCCGCGAGCATCTTGCCGGCCCGCGCCTCGTCGGTCATGACCATCGATTCGGTGATTTCAAGCTCCAGCATCGCAGCTGGCAGTCCGCTCGTCTCCAGTATGTCCGCCAGCAGCGCGGCGAAGCCGGGCATCGCGAACTGTTGCGCGGCGACGTTGACCGCCATGCGCTTGAGTCCCAGGCCCTCGTCCAGCCATCTGCGCGCCTGCGCACAGGCCGTGCGTAGCACCCAGTCGCCGATAGGAATGATCAATCCCGCACTCTCGGCCACCGGAATGAAGTCGTTCGGCGGCACCACGCCGAGGCTCTCGTTGGTCCAGCGCAGCAGCGCCTCCATGCCGGCAATGTCACCCGTCTGCATGTCGATCTGCGGTTGGTAGTGGAGCGACAGCTCACCGCGCTCCAGCGCGCCGCGCAGCTGCTCCTCGAGCGTATAGCGCTGCAGAGCGCCCTCGTTCATCGAGGCGTCGAAGTAGGCGAACGTGCCAGGCCAGCGCCGCTTGGCGAAGTACATAGCCAGGTCCGCATGGCGCAGCAGCGACTCGGCATCGGCGCCGTCAGTCGGCGCGATGGCGATGCCGATGCTCGGCGTCACCACCACTGTGTGCTGGCTAAGCTTCATCGGCACCTGCAGCGCCCCGATGATGCGGTCCGCGACGCGACCGGCGTCCTCGGAACTGGCGATCTCGGGCAACACGATCATGAACTCGTCGCCGCCGAGACGACCGATGTCGCCCGGCCGGTCGGTCGCCACCTCATCGGGCACGATCCCAGTTCCCAGGCGCAGGGTGTCGCGCAGGCGGCCGGCCACGACCACGAGCACTTCGTCGCCCACGCCATGGCCGAGCGTGTCGTTGATGCGCTTGAAGTTGTCGAGGTCGATGTACAACAGGCCCACCAGCGGACCGCCAGGGCCCTGCTGCTGCAGGGCAGACCGCAGACGGCCGTGGATATGCTCGCGGTTGGGCAGTCCCGTCAGCGAGTCGAAGTACGCCAGTCGCGTGATGTGCCGTTCGGCGCGCCACTTGCTGGCGAGCGCGATCGCCATCTGACGGATCTCGTGCGGATGGAAGGGCTTCTGCAGGTACGACAGCTTGTCCTCGGGCGGCACGCGCCCACCGATGTCGCCCGGATCGACGTCCGAGTAGGCGGTGCAGATCGCGATCTCGACCGCCGCGTCCAGCTTGCGGATCTCACCTGCCGCCCAGATGCCATCGCGCCCCGGCGGCATGCGCATGTCCAGGAAGACGATCGCATACGGTCGCGCCGTGTCGAGAGCCGCGCGTACCGCGGCGACCGCCTCCTCGGCACTGCCGCAGTAATCGGCGTCGAAGGCGACCCGCACCGGCGCCCGATCGCGCACCGGTGCGTTGTCTGTGCCCTCGAACAGTTTGGCCGCCAGCTGTCGCCGCCGCGCGGCGCCGGCCAGCTCGTCGGAGCCGGTGAAGATCTGGCGGTATGCGTCAAGCACGTCGAACTCGTCGTCGACGACGAGGACGCGGACGGGGGCACGGGTTTTTTCGGACACGGATTGAACCTCACGCTGCCGCGATGGCAGGTTCGGGAATGGTCACGGGAAGCGGGAGACAGATATGGAACGCGGCGCCCTTGCCGGCGCCGGCACTGCTGGCCCAGATGCGCCCGCCGAGGCTGGTCATCGCGGTGGCGCACCAGTGCAGGCCGATGCCCCGGCTGTTGCTATCGCCCTTGGTCGAGAAGCCGCGTTCGAACACGCGCTCGAGGCTCTCGGCAGGGATGCCGATACCGCCATCCTCGCAGGTGATCAGCAACTGTTCGACACCCTCCACGCAGGCGATGCCGGCGGACAGCCGGATGGTGGCCCGACCGTTCCCTGCCAGGCGGATCGCCTCGGCGGCATTGATCACCAGGTTCTGCAGCACGAGCCTGAGCACGGTCCGGGCGACCCGCACGGGACCCACTGCCTGCAACGACGGGTCGAGCACGATTCGGGCCTGTTCGCGGCACATGTCGGGCACGATCTCGAGGCTCTGGTCGACCAGCGAACGCAGGTCGATCGACTCGATCACGCTCGTGCCACGCGCCGAGCGAACCTGCTCGCTCAGCGCGGCCTGCACGTGCCCCGACTGCCGCGCGATGACCGAGACATCCTCTTCGGCCCGGCGCAGCGCGTCGATCAGTTCGACGGCAGCGAGGCGGACGAGCGCGTCGAGGTCGGCCTGCCGCTCGCTGCCGGCAGGCGCGGTGGCGAGCGCCTCGAGGGCGCGTTCCAGATCGGCGACGGGCGCGTCGCGCAGCAGCACCTGCAATTTCGCGACGCGCACGCCAAGCGGCGTCATCGCGTTGCCAATGTTGTGCAGGATGCCGCGCGACAGCTCGGCCCGACCCGACTCGAAGCTGTGATCGATCAGCCGGCGTCTGGACTCCGCGAGGCTTCCGACCATCCGGTCGAACTCGCTCGCCAGAATCCCGATCTCGTCGGTTCGATGCAGGTCCAGGCGATGGGACAGGTCGTCGCCCGCGCCGATGGCGCTCGCGTGCCGTGTCACCCGCGTCAGCGGCGCGAGTACCTCGCGGTTGAGCACCAGCAGGATGAACAGCAGTATCGCGACACCAGCGCCGAAGGTGAACGTGCGGGCATAGGCGATGGTGGTCTTGGCGCTGGCCATGATCGTTCGCGGCACGTCGACCCGCAGGACCATGACCGGCTGGCCGTAGATGTCGTCGAACGCATGGTCGACGTGGAGGACGCCGCTGGACGATGTGATCAGGTCCCCGGACTGTGTCGCTGCAAGTGGCCGCAACGACGGGTCGCCCACACGGCGCATCGAGATTAGGGAAACTGCGGTCTGCGCACGTGCGCCGATCGCGGCGACTTCGCCCTCGGTCAGCAGCCGCCCCATGAACAGCATGCCGCGCGACGGGCCGTGGCCGCCGGGGCCGTCGAGAATCGGGGACACCGCCGCGAGCATCACACCGTGCGGCGTGGCGATCAGACCCTGCGCAGAGCGCGACTGACGCAGGTTCTGCTGCCACGGAAAGTCCGACGGCAGATAGCCACCGGGGAACAGATCGAGCGCGACCGGAGCGCCCGTCTGCGCGTCCAGAGCTCTGGAGACCGTGACGTGTCCGTCCAGGTCGACGTAAGCCAACGCCGTCAGATGGAGCTGCCTGAGCGCCGTCGGGCTCAGGTTCTCTGTCACGAATGTCTCGTTGTGATCCTGCATGAAATGGTAGCTGGGCAGCCAGCTGCCCCAGTCATTGACCGACACCTGGACTCCGGCGAGCGTCTGCTCGACGGCAAAGTCGATGCGCCGCATGGCGGTGTGGGCCGTGTCCAGTTCGATCTTCTCGAATCCCGGCAACAGCAACGCCTCCTCGGCGCCCCATGCGACGAGCGCGAGCACCGCGAATACCGCGGTCAGAAGCACGATGACTTTGTTGCGTATTTTCAAGGCGAATCGGGCCCCACGTCAGGTCTTGCCGGAATATGACGCATGCGGATGGCTGCGTTATGTGACGCAGGCGCTTTCAGCCGGAAGTTGCCTGACAAGTGCGCGAAGATGTGACGAGACTCACACTCGCGGTCGCGCAGCGGCCCGCTTCAGCCAGACGCGTCGTGGTACGAGCGCGCCAGGCGCGTCGACAGTCGCGCGAGCAACTCGTAGTTGACCGTGCCGGCGACTTCCGCCGCCTCCTCCAGCGACACACCGCCGCCAAGCAGGTCGACGCTATCTCCCACGCGCACCCGATCTGCCGGCAGCGAGGAGACATCCAGTGTCGTCAGGTCCATCGAGACACGGCCGATCACCGGCACGCGCACGCCCGCGATGCAGGCGTAGCCACGGTTGCCGAGCGCGCGTGGATAGCCGTCGGCGTAGCCGGCGCCAACGGTGGCGATCCTCGCCGGCGGGCGCAGGCGGGCGCTGGCGCCATAACCGACCGTGGCGTCCTCGTGCAGCTCGCGCACCTGCAGCACGCGCGCTACGAGGCGGACCACCGGTCGCATCGGGTTGGCGCCGCTCGCGAACGGCCGTCCGCCGTACAGCGCGATTCCCGGGCGCACGAGCTCGCCGCGAAACTCCGGACCCAGCAGCGTCCCTGCCGAGTTGCCGATGCTGGTCGGCGCCGGCGGCAGCATCGCACGCAGCGCGGCGAAGCGCTCGACCTGTGCCCGGTTGAGCGGGTGACCGGGCTCGTCGGCGCAGGCGAGGTGCGTCATCACCAACGTGAGGCGCAGCGCGCCAAGCAGGCCGGGCGCCGCGACGAGCTCGCGCAGGTCGGCGGCATCGAGGCCCGCCCTCATCATGCCGGTGTCGAGCTGCAGTGCGGCCTCGGCGCCGTGCGCGAGGGCCAGCCACTGACGGACCTCGACGGGAGTATTGAGCACGGGCACCAGGCGCGCGGCGAGACACGCCGCGACATCGCCGCCGGCGCCCTCCAGCACCAGTACCCGCACCGCGGGCTGCAACACCCGCAGCTCGACGCCTTCGGCGAGCGAGGACACGAAGAAGGTGTCGCAGCCGGCGGCGACCAGAGCGGCGGCCACGGGGCCGACGCCGAGCCCGTAGGCATTGGCCTTGACCACGGCCGAGACCTGCGCCGGCGCGGCAATGGCACACAGCGCGCGATAGTTCGCCGCCAGCGCGCCGAGGTCGATATGCAGCTCGGCTGGCGGCAGGGCCGGCATGACTCGGGGGATCTCGTTCACTCGTCGGCTCACAGCCCGGCCTGGAAGCCCAAGTCTACGTCCTCGCGGCGCGGCGCGTGGCGCTGCCGCTTCTGCAGCGCCCCGCCGTCTGATAGGTTGGCGACCTGCCCTGAACGATCCCCTCGGAGACCCGCGATGAACGCCCAGACCGAAGCTAGTTTCGACATCGACAACCTGTACCGGGAAGAGAGCTATACGGACCGCCGGGTCGGGACGCTGCGGGTACTCGTGCCGGTCAAGGCCGATGGCGCCGCCGACCCGGTCCGACCGACGTTGTACGTCGGCCAGATCCAGGTCATGACGCCGATGGGCGCGCTGCCGATCACTTTCGAGCTGGACCACGCCAAGTCACTCACCGAGGCGCTCGCCGGCTTCGCCGAAGGCGCGAAGACCGGCATCGAGGAGACGATGCGCGAGCTGCAGCAGATGCGCCGGGAACAGGCCTCCTCGCTCGTGATCCCGGAGGCAGGCGGCGGCTTGCCGGCCGGCGGCCGCATCCGGATGCCCTGATCGAATCGACCCGCCACACCCCGTGCTGACCGCCGCCGAACTCGAAGCGCTGCGGATCAGCGTGATTGTCGCCGGCGAAAGCGTCGCCGCGAGCCTGCCAGTCGCGGTGCTGGTCGCGTGGCTGCTGGTGCGCGGCCGGTTCGCCGGCCGCACGCTGCTCGATGCGCTGGTGCACCTGCCGCTGGTGCTGCCGCCGGTGGTGGTCGGCTACCTGCTGCTGGTGGTGTTCGGCGTGCGCGGTCCGCTCGGCGGCTGGCTCTACGCCACCTTCGGTGTGCGGCTGGCGTTCACCACCGGCGGCGCCGCACTCGCCACCGCAGTCATGAGCTTCCCGCTGATGGTGCGCGCCATGCGTCTGTCGCTGGAGGGCGTACACCCCGGCCTCGAGGAAGCGGCGCGAACCCTCGGTGCGGGCCCCGTCGACCGCTTCGTGTCGGTGACCTTGCCGCTGATGGCGCCGGGCATCCTGGCAGGCGCCGTGACCGCGTTCGCGGCAGGGCTAGGCGAGTTCGGCGCGGTGATCACCTTCGCGAGCAACATCCCCGGCGAGACGCGCACGTTGCCGCTCGCGCTGTACACGGCCATCCAGTCCCCGGACGGCGACAGCGCGGCCGCCCGCTACGCCGGGCTGTCGCTGTGTCTGGGCTTCACCGGCCTCGTCGCCGCTGAATTCCTCGCGCGCCGACTGCGCGCACGCTTCGGACCATGAGCAGCCTGGAGGTCCAGCTGACCGCCGTGCGCGGGCCGTTCCAGTTGCAGGCGCGCTTTAGCGCGCCGCTGCCGGGCGTCGTCGCCCTGTACGGGCCGTCCGGCGCCGGCAAGAGCACGCTGGTCAACGCGATCGCGGGACTCAGCGCTGCGATCGGGTCCATCCGTGTCGGTGGGCTGACCTGGCTGGACAGCGCCCGCGGCATCGACGTGCCGGCCGAACACCGCCGGATCGGCTACGTATTTCAGGATGCGCGGCTGTTCCCGCACCTGGACGTGCGCGGCAACCTCGCCTATGGCGAGCGCCGGGCACGTGCCGCGCCGCAGGTCATCGAACGCAAGGAGATCCTCGACCTGCTCGGCCTCGACCCGCTGCTCGCCCGCCGCGTGCACCAGCTCTCCGGCGGCGAACGCCAGCGCGTCGCGCTGGGGCGGGCGCTGCTGGCGCAACCGAGTCTGCTGCTGCTGGACGAGCCGCTTGCCTCGATCGATGCGGCGCGCCGGGAGGATGTGCTGCCGTACCTGGAGCGCCTGCGGGACGCATTCGCCCTGCCGATGCTGTACGTCAGCCACCAGTACGAGGAGGTGTTGCGCCTTGCCACCCACGTCGTGCTGCTGCAGGACGGTCGCACGCTTGCAAGCGACACGCCCGCGCGCATAAGCCGCGAGCCGGCGTTGCGCGCGCTGGTCGGTCAGGACGGGGTCGGCGCAGTCCTCGACGTGCAGGTCGGCCGGGTCGAACCGTCCGGCCTTGCCAGCGTACGCGTCGGCAGCGGCGAGGTGCGCCTGTCCCATCCGAGCGCCGCGCCCGGCGATCGGTTGCGCCTGCACGTGCTGGCGCGCGATGTGATCATCGCGACCGAGCCACCACATTCGCTGTCGGTGCGCAACGTGCTCGCAGGGACGCTGGCCGAACTGGTCGACGAGAGCGCGGAGGATGTGCTGGCGCTGGTCGCGGTCGGCGACGAGCAGTTGATGGCCCGCATCACCCGGGCCGCGGTCGCGGAACTCGGGCTTCGGGCGGGGATGCCGGTCTGGGCACTGGTGAAGGCCGCGTCATTACGCGGGCACGTCTATTCACGCCCCGCGGCCATCCGGGAAGCCGGGGCCGGAGCGGATACTTCCACCCCTGAATAAAAGAAAAGGGCCGCACAAGGCGGCCCTTTTCAGTTGCTTCGAATCACAGCTCGGAAGCCGCGAACGTCGCGGGGTCGCTTACCAGCGACGCGGGCCGCCGCCGCCGCCGCCGCCGCCACCGCCGCCGCCGCCGCGGTTGCCACCGCCGCCGCCGCCGCCGCCGCCGGTGCGCTCCTGCGCCTCGTTAACGCGCAGCGGGCGACCGCCCATGTTCTGCCCGTTGAGGCTCTGGATGGCGCGAGCAGCATCCGAGCTCGCCATTTCGACGAAGCCGAAGCCGCGCGGGCGACCGGTGTCCCGGTCGTTGATCAGGGCAACCGACTCCACCTTGCCGTGCTGTTCGAACAGCTGGCGGACAGCGGCTTCATCGGCCGTAAACGGCAGGTTGCCCACGTAAATCTTGGTCATTTTTGCGATCACTCACTAACAAGGTCCCCAGCGCGGCACATTTGAGGGGCCGAAACACCGGGAACCAGAACTGACTGCGGGGCGCTCGTCTCCGGACAAATAGGCACGAGGCCCAACACCCGGGGACGGTCGCGACCGCCACCTTGGATCGGACTCTCAGCGCTTTTGATGTCAGTGCCGGCCCCGGAGAACCCGGGCGACAGGAGGCAAAAAAGGACAAAGGGACACGAGCCGACGCGTACGGTACAGGAACGTCCGGGTAAATACCACCCTACCGTCGGTCAGCCCCGCCAGGGAGGGTCTGACGCAACTGCCGCGGCGTCACCGTTGGTTATCGGCTCATAACGACAAGTGGCTTTCGGGAGGGGGTCCCGCTACCTACGATCACGCCCTCTTATAAACGTCCCGCTGAGTCTCCATGAGCGCGATCCCCGCCCCGCATGCCCCGCCACCCGTGACGCAGGAGCGCCTAGGCCGGCTGCAGGCGGCCGTCGCAGACCTCGACCCGACCGCGCTGTACTGGGCCAGCGGCTACCTCGCCGGGCTCGCGGCCGACCGCGCCCGCGGCGGAATCGCCTCCGCCGCAGCGCCCAGTGCGCGGGCAACCGTCGTGTACGCCTCGCAGACCGGCAACGGCCGGCGCCTCGCGGAGAAGCTCGGCCGCAGCCTCGCGGCGGCCGGGCTCGGCGTCGTCGTCAGCAGCGCGGCCGATTACGCCCCGCGCCAGCTCGCGCAGGAGCGGCTCGTCTACCTGGTGGCCAGCACGCACGGTGACGGTGAGCCGCCCGACGACGCCCGCGCGCTCATCGACCTGCTCGGCGGTCGCCGTGCGCCGCGCCTGGCATCGCTGTCCTACGCGGTGCTGGCACTCGGCGACTCGAGCTATCCGCAGTTCTGCGCGACCGGGCGCCAGCTCGACGAGCGGCTCGCGGAGCTCGGCGCGCGCCGTATCGCCGACCGTGTCGAGTGCGACGTCGACTACGAGACTCGTGCGACGCCGTGGATCGAGCAGGCGGTCGCGCTTGCCCGCAGCGAACTCGGCGAGTCGGCGCCACAGCTGGCGAGCGTCACGACGCTGCCTGTACCGGCGGCCTCGCTGGCCTCGCGCGAGGCACCGCTGGAGGTCGAGCTGGTCACCAATCAGCGCATCACGGCGCGCAGCGCCGATCGCGATGTGCGCCACCTCGCCCTCGCCCTGCCAGACCGACACTTCGAATACGAGGCGGGCGACGCGATTGGCGTCGTCGTCGACAACCCGGCGCTGCTGGTCGACCAGGTGCTGTCGCTGACGCGGCTCGACCCGACGCAGAGCGTGACAATCGACGCCACGACCGCGCCACTCGGCGAGTGGCTGCGCGCGCGGCGCGAGGTCGCCCGCATCGCACGGCCGCTGCTCGAACGACTCGCCGAACGCAGCGGCAGCGAGGAGCTGTCCGGCTGGCTGCAGCCCGAACAGGCCGCCCGGCTGCGCGCGACTCTCAAAGAGCAGCAGGTCGTAGACCTGCTGCGGCGCTTCCCGGCCAGCTGGGACGCCGAGGCCCTCGTGCGCGCGCTGCACCCGCTCGCGCCGCGCCTGTATTCGGTGGCCTCGAGCCGGCGCGAGGTCGGCGACGAGGCGCACCTGACGGTCGCGGTGATCGACTACACCCACGGCGGCGAGCACCGCGTGGGACCGACCTCCTGGCAGCTCGCGACCTCCCCGGCGGGCAGCCGCGTACGCGCGTTCGTGGAGCCAAACCCGCGCTTTCGCGTCCCGGTCGATGGCGCACGCGACATCGTGATGATCGGGCCGGGCACCGGCGTTGCGCCGTTTCGCGGCTTCCTGCAGCAGCGACAGGCCGATGGCGCGCGCGGCCGCAACTGGCTCATCTACGGCGGTCGCCGCCGCGAGCGCGACTTCCTGTACCAGATCGAATGGCAGAGTGCGCTGAAGAAAGGCTCGCTGCACCGGCTGGATGTCGCCTTCTCGCGCGACCAGGCCGAAAAGATCTATGTACAGGATCGCCTGCGCGAACACGGCAAGACGCTGTACGCGTGGCTTGACAGCGGCGCGCACCTGTACGTCTGCGGCGATGCCGAACGCATGGCGCCGGACGTGCATGCGACGCTGATCGGGGTGATCGCCGAGCACGGCGGACGCTCCCACGAGGATGCGACCGAGTACCTGAACGAACTGGCTCGCACGCGGCGCTACGCCCGCGATGTCTACTGAGGCGCCGATGACCGAACTGACCCCCGTCGAGAAGATCAAGTCCGCGAGCCGCGGCCTGCGCGGCACCATCGCCGATGGCCTCGCCGACCCGACCACGGGCGGGCTGGCGGACGACGACGCCCAGCTGGTGCGCCTGCACGGCAGCTACCAGCAGGACGACCGCGACATCCGCGAGGAGCGCAGGCTGCAGAAGCTCGAGCCGCTGTGGCGCTTCATGGTGCGCATTCGCCTGCCGGGCGGCGTCTGCACCGCCGCGCAGTGGCTCGCGATCGACGCGATCGCGCGGCGTTACGCGAATAACTCGCTGCGACTGACGACCCGCCAGACGTTTCAGTTCCATGGCATCGCCAAGGGCGACATGAAGGCGACGATGGCGGCCCTCAACGCCGATCTGATGGACTCGATCGCGACCTGCGGCGACGTCAACCGCAACGTCATCGCCAGTTCCAATCCCGTGGAATCGCCCGCGCACGTCGAGGTCACCGAGTGGGCGCACCGCCTGTCAGAGCACCTGTTGCCCAAGACCCAGGCGTATCACGAGATCTGGCTCGACGGCGAGAAGCTCGCCGGCACGCCCGAGGTCGAGCCGGTCTACGGCAGCTCGTTCCTGCCGCGAAAGTTCAAGACCGCGATCGCCGTGCCGCCTTCGAACGACGTCGACGTGCTCGCGCACGACCTCGGCTTCATCGCGATCGTCGAGCAGGGCCGGCTGGTCGGCTTCAACCTGACCGTCGGTGGCGGCCTCGGCGCCACGCACGGTGACTCCAAGACCTTCCCCCGACTGGCCGACGTTGCCGGCTTCCTGCCGGTCGAGGCGATGCTGGCGGTGGCGGAGGCGGTGATCACGACGCAGCGCGACTTCGGCGATCGCACCAACCGCAAGCACGCCCGCCTCAAGTACACCATCGCTGACCGTGGGCTCGCCTGGTTCATCGCCGAGGTCGAGAAGCGGGCCGGCATGCAGCTCGAGCCCGCACGGCCCTACACCTTCACCTCCAACAGCGATCGCTTCGGCTGGCAGCAGGGCTTCGACGGCCGCTGGCACCGCACGCTGCGCATACCGGCCGGGCGCATCTCGGATCGCTTCGACCAGCCGTGGCTGAGCGGCTGGCGCGAGCTCGCCCGGGTGCATCGCGGCGACTTTCGGGTCACCGCCAACCAGAACGCGACGATCGCAGGCGTGACCGAGGAGGACCGGGCTACGATCGACGCGGTCATCGAACAGTACCGGCTGGACGCCGCCGAGCACGGCGCGCCATTAAGGCGCGACGCGCTTGCCTGCGTGTCGATGCCGACCTGCCCGCTGGCGATGGCGGAGGCCGAGCGCTACCTGCCCCAGCTGCTCGGCAAGGTCGAGACGCTGCTGGAGCAGCACGGGGTGCTGGACGTACCGCTGAGCCTGCGCATCACCGGCTGTCCGAACGGCTGCGCTCGCCCGTACCTCGCGGAGATCGGCCTGATCGGCAAGGCTCCTGGACGCTACAACCTGCACCTGGGCGGCGATGCCCGCGGTGAGCGCCTGAACGTGCTGTATCGCGAGAACCTCGACGAGGCGGCGATCCTGCGCGAGCTCGACGGCCTGTTCGAAGGCTTCGCGGCGCAGCGCGAGCCGGACGAACGCTTCGGCGACTATCTCTGGCGCACCGGCCTGCCGGCGGCCTGACGGATCAGGGCCATGCGCTACTTCCCGCTGTTCCTCGATCTGCGCGACCGCCTGGTGGTGATCATCGGCGGCGGTGCGATCGCAGAACGCAAGCTCGCGCTGGTCGCGCAAAGCGGGGCGCGCCTGATGCTGGTCGCACCGACGCTGACGCCGGCACTTCAGGCGCTGTGCGATGCGGGTGGCCTGCTGCACCGGCCGCGGGCCTTCGAGGCGCAGGACCTGGACGGTGCGCGACTGGTGATCGCCGCGACCGCCGATCGCGCGGTGAACGCCGCCGTCGCCCGCGCAGCCGAGCAGCGCGGCATCATCGCCAACGTCGTCGACGACCTGGAACTGTCGACGGGCATCCTGCCAGCCATCATCGACCGCTCGCCGATCGTGATTGCGGTCTCTACCGGAGGCACCGCACCCGTGCTTGCGCGGCGCATCCGCGCGCAGCTCGAGTCCGTTGTCGACGAATCGCTGGGACGAATCGCGTCGTTCGCCGCCGCCTGGCGCGGACGCATCCGCGCGGCGATTCCGGACCTGTCGGTGCGGCGCGGCTTCTACGACTGGCTGCTGGACGGTCCGGTCGCCGCGCTGCTGCGCCAGGCGCGGCCGGCCGCCGCAGAAGACCTGCTCGCGGACAAGCTCGCCCGGCTGCGCCAGGACACGGCTTCACTCTCTGCGGCACGCCGCATCGGCAGCGTGGCCCTGGTCGGCGCGGGCCCGGGTGATCCGGGACTGCTGACGCTCAAGGCACTGCGCGCGCTGCAAGGTGCCGACGTCGTGCTGCACGACCGGCTGGTGTCGCGCGAGGTGCTGGCACTGGCGCGGCGCGAGGCGGAGCTGATCGAGGTCGGCAAGACCGGTCACGGGCATCGCGTCGCGCAGGACGAGATTCATCGGCTCATGCTCGAGCATGCGCTGGCAGGCCGGCGCGTCGTGCGCCTGAAGGGCGGTGACGCGTTCGTGTTCGGTCGCGGCGGGGAGGAACTCGAGTACCTGCGCGCGAACGGCATCGCCTACGAGGTGGTCCCTGGCATCACGGCGGCCCTCGCCTGCGCCGCCTACGCCGGCATCCCGCTCACCCATCGCGACCATTCGGGTTCGGTGCGGCTGGTGACCGCCCACTGCCGCGAGTCGCTCGACGCCACCGACTGGCGCGGACTTGCGAACGCGCGCGAGACGCTCGCCGTCTACATGGGCGTCACGATGCTGGCGCAGCTGCGCACGGAACTGCTGCGCCATGGGCGCGACCCGGCGACGCCGGTGGCGTTCGTCGAGAACGGCAGTCGGCCCGAACAGCGCGTCGTGGTCGGCACGCTGCAGGGGATCGAGTCGCTGGCGGCGGAGCACGCGCTGCGCTCGCCGGCGCTGCTGATCATCGGGGCGGTCGCGACCCTCGCCACGCAGCTGCACTGGTTCGGCGCACCGCCACAGATCGGCACGGTGCCGGCCGCACGCGACGCCGCCTGAGTCGCCGACACCGCGACGGATGGCGCGGTGCGGTAAAGTACCGGCCTTCGCCGTCCGGACTCGCCGATGAACTCGCTCGCCGCCCTGCCGACCGACCTCCACCCTGCCGCCGGAACGCGCACGTGAGCCGCCCGGACCGCGACTGCGATCTGCTCGTCGTCGGCGGCGGCATCAACGGCGCCGGCATCGCGCGCGACGCCGCAGGCCAGGGCCTGTCGGTCGTTCTCGTGGAGAAGGACGATCTGGCGGCCCATACCTCGTCGTCCAGTACGAAGCTGATCCACGGCGGTCTGCGCTACCTGGAGCAGTACGAGTTCCGCCTGGTCCGCAAGGCACTTGCCGAGCGCGAGGTGCTGCTCGAGGCCGCCCCGCACATCATGTGGCCGCTGCGCTTCGTACTGCCGCACGAACCCCACCTGCGGCCGGCCTGGATGATTCGGGCGGGCCTGTTCCTGTACGACCACCTCGCCCGGCGGCGGCGTCTGCCTGGCTCCAAGGCGATCGACCTCGCCCGCCATCCGGCCGGTGCGCCGCTGCGCACCGACCACCGCACGGGCTTCGTGTACTCGGACGTCTGGGTCGACGACGCGCGCCTCGTGGTGCTCAACGCGATGGATGCCGCCGAGCGTGGCGCGCGCATCCTGACCCGTACCCGCTGCACTCGCATCGCACGCGAGCACGGCGCGTGGACCGCGACCCTGAGCGGCCCCGAGGGCGCCTCGACGCGGCTGCGCGCAGCGGCGGTCGTCAACGCCGCGGGGCCGTGGGTCGGTACTTTCCTCGACCAGTCCACGCCGGTGCGCTCGCGTAGCGCCGTGCGACTGGTCAAGGGCAGCCATATCGTCGTCCCGAGACTGTTCGATCATCCCTATGCGTACATCTTCCAGAACGCCGACCGGCGGATCATCTTCGCGATCCCGTACGAACACGAGTTCACACTGATCGGCACGACCGATGTCGAATACCACGGCGATGCCGCGCGCGCGTCGATCGACGCCGACGAGACCGCTTACCTGTGTGACCTCGCCACGCGGCATTTCAAGCGCAGCGTCACGCCCGCCGAGGTGATCTGGAGCTATTGCGGCGTTCGGCCGCTGCTCGAGGACGAGTCCTCGGACCCCTCCAGCGTCACGCGCGACTACAGCTTCGAGCTGGACAGCGACGGCGCACCGCTGCTGTCGGTGTTCGGCGGCAAGATCACGACCTACCGGCGCCTCGCCGAGGACGCGCTCTTGAAACTGCTGCCCGCGCTCGGCCGGCGTCCCTCGCAGTGGACGGCTGGCGCGCCGCTGCCCGGCGGTGATCTGCCGGACGCGGACTTCGAGGCGTTTCGCGTGCGGCTCGCGACGCGCTATCCCGACCTGCCGTCGCGCCTGATGGATCGCTGGGCGCGCACCTACGGCACGCGTACGAACCAATGGCTCGGCAGCGCCCGCTCGGTCGCGGAGCTCGGCGCCGAAGTCGCCAGCGGCGTCTACGAAGCGGAGCTTCGCTACCTGCAGGCACACGAATGGGCGTGTACCGCCGAGGACATCCTCTGGCGCCGCACCAAGCTCGGCCTGCACCTGCCGCCGGACGCCCGCGACGCAATCGCGGCGTGGCTTGTCGCGCATCCGCTCGGCTGACACGGAGGCCCCGCATGACGGCACGCTATGTCCTTGCGCTGGACCAGGGCACGACCAGCTCTCGCTCGATCCTGTTCGACGTCGCCGGCACGCCGGTGGCGATGGCACAGCGGGAGTTCACGCAGCGCTTCCCGTTGCCGGGCCGGGTCGAGCACGATCCGGAGGAGATCTGGTCGACGCAGTCGGCGACCATCGCCGAGGTCCTGAGCAGGGCCGCCGCCGGCCCGCGCGACGTCGCGGCGATCGGCATCACCAACCAGCGCGAGACGACAGTGCTGTGGGAGCGAGCCAGCGGCCGCGCCGTGGCGCCGGCGATCGTCTGGCAGGACCGGCGCACCGCCGATCGCTGCGCCGCGCTCACCGTCGCCGGCCTCGAGGCCGAAGTGGCGGGCATCACCGGCCTCACGCTCGATCCGAACTTCTCCGGCACCCAGCTCGCCTGGCTGCTCGACCATGTACCCTCGGGCCGCGCCCGCGCGGCGCTCGGTGAACTTGCGTTCGGCACCATCGACAGCTGGCTGGTGTGGAAGCTGACCGGCGGCCGGGCGCACCTGACGGATGCGACGAACGCGAGCCGCACGCTGCTACTCGACCTGCGCAGCGGGCAGTGGTCGCAGCGCATGCTGGATTTGCTGGACATCCCGGCGGCCTGCCTGCCGGAGGTCGTCGCCTCCTCGCTCACGCCCGAGCTTGCACCGCAGGCGGACCTCGGCGGTCATCGCGTGCCCATCACCGGCATCGCCGGCGACCAGCAGGCAGCGCTGTTCGGGCAGGCCTGTTTCACCCCGGGCATGGCCAAGAACACCTATGGCACCGGTTGCTTCATGCTGATGAACACCGGCAGCGAACCGCTCGCCTCGCGCCACCGGCTGCTGTCGACGATCGCCTGGCAACGGGCCACCCGCAGCTATGCCCTCGAAGGCAGCGTCTTCGTCGCCGGTGCCGTCGTGCAGTGGCTGCGCGACGGCCTGGGCATCATCGCGCGCTCGGAAGACGTCGAGGCCCTCGCCGCGACCGTGCCCGACACCGGCGGCGTGTACCTTGTGCCGGCATTCACCGGCCTCGGCGCACCGCACTGGGACCCGCATGCGCGCGGCACGCTGGTCGGCATCACGCGCGGCACCCAGCGCGGGCACCTGGCGCGCGCGGCGCTCGAGGCGATCGCGTTCCAGAGCGCGGACGTGCTGACCGCCATGCAGGCCGACGCCGGCCGGCCGCTGCTGGAGCTGCGCGTCGACGGCGGCGCGACGGCCGATCACCTGCTGATGCAGTTTCAGGCGGACCTGCTCGGGGTGCCGGTCGTGCGCCCCGAGGTCACCGAAACGACGGCGCTCGGCGCGGCCTACCTCGCCGGGCTCGGCGCGGGATTCTGGGACAGCGAGGCGACGGTCGCCGCGCAATGGCGGGTGGGCCGGCGTTTCGAGCCCGGCGCGGGCGCTGCCGACGCAACCGCCCGCCGCGCGGACTGGACACGGGCGGTGGAGCGTTCACGCGGCTGGGCGCTGTAACGCTCGCTGCGTTATGTAAGATTCTCGTGACCCAAAGCGTGACCAGTGCCACGCTAGCTGTCATTAACAGGTGGAATCATCTCCCCCTGCAGGCGACTCGCTGACCCCCTCATGCCGGTGCTCACGTCCTTCGACTTCGCGCCGTACGCACAGCTGCTGCGCACGCTGCTACCCCGCGCGCGCGGCATCTACCTGTATGCGCCCGGAGCCGATCTCGTCTGGAGCGCGGACGGCGCGGACCTGAGCGATCTGCGTCCGATGGTACTGGAGCTGCTCGAATCGGCCCGCGACTCGGCCAGCGTCGGCGGAGCGCAGCTGATGCTCGAGGACCTGCCCGCCTACGCCTTCGCGCTGCGCGATGCACCGGGCAACATGCTCGGCGTGCTGGCGATCGTCTGCCGCTCGATCATCGTCGGCGCCGAGGTCCCGCCGCTGCAATCGATCGAGCACACGCTCGCGCCGCTTCTGACCGTCGCGCGCCGCGACCTCGCGCAGCAGCGGGTGCTCGACACCGGCCGCTTCAACATCGAGGACACGCAGGAACTGGAATGGCTGTTTGAGATGAGCCACATCGAGGCCCCGCCCGGCGGCGCCGATTCGCTTCAGATGCTGCTCGACGCGTTTGCCGCCCGCGCCAGCTGCGACGTCGCGCTGCTGCACGTGCCGGGCCGGCGGCTCGAGCGCGTGGCACTGCGCTGCGTACTGCGCGCAGGCGAGCTGGACCTGCTGCAGGGGCTGGTCCGTCGCCACCTGCTGCGCGTCTCGCAGCTGCAGCAGAAGACCCTGATCATCAATCGCGCTCACGACACCGGCACTGGCGGCGACGTGGCGTTTCGCATCCTGTGCGTCCCGCTCAAGCGCCGAGGCCAGGTCCTCGGCGTGGTGGTCGCCTTCAATCGAAGCGTCGGCCGGCCGTTCGAGGCGCGCGACGCGCGCATGCTGGAGCGGCTCGCGCCGCGCCTGCAGGAAGTGATCGACACGCGCTTCGACATCACCACAGGACTCCTGACACGGCACGCCTTCGACGAGCAGGTATCCAACCTGCTGCTGCGGCGCCCCCAGGACGGCCGCTGGCTTGCCTATGCCGACATCGACGGCCTGCGCGCCACAAACGAACTGTATGGCTTCAACGCCGGCGACATCCTGATGCGCGGAGTCGCCGACATCTGGCGCGGCCAGGAGCTGCCGGGCGAGAGCCCCACGGCGCGACTCGGCAGTGATGCATTCATCGCGCTTCTGGACACCGCCTCGGTCGAGGCGGCGCTGGCCTGGATAGAATCGGTGCGGCTGGCGGTCTCCACGCTCTCGCTGGCGGAGCCGCTGGCGGGCCTGCGCGTCTCGCTGTGCTACGGGCTCGCCCCGCTCGGCCCGGGCGCGACACCGGAGCACGCCCTTGCCAGCGCCGAGAGCGCCTGCAGCGCGGCCAAGGATAACGGCCGCGACCATGTCGAGGTGTACGCGCCGTCGGACACCCGCCCCGCGGAGCGCCAGCGCGAGCAGCGGCTGTACCGCCTGCTGCTCCTCGCGCTCGAGAAGGGCGCACTGGAACTGCATGCTCAGGCGCTGACGCCGCTGTGGGACCCGAGCCAGCCGGATCGCTACGAGCTGCTCGCGCGCCTGCCGGGGGAGGAAGGCCAGGCGGTCCCGGCGGAACAGTTCATCGCGATCGCGGATCGCCACCAGCTGGCGGCGCGGCTCGACGAATGGATGCTCGGCGAGACGCTGCGACGGCTCGCGCCTGTCGCCGCCGGCCTGGTGCAGCGCGGGGTCGTGTTCTCGCTGAACCTGTCAGGACAGTCGCTGCGCCAGCCGGGCTTGGTCGAACGCATTCGCCAGAGCCTGCGGACCCACCAGGTGGCCCCGTCGCTGCTGAGCTTCGAGATCAGCGAACCGACCATCGTCGCCAACCTCGCTGCGGCGCGCACCCTGATCGACGGTCTGCGAGAGGTCGGCTGCCACTGCTCGATTGACAACTTCGGCACCGGCGCGACGTCGCTATCCACCCTCACCACGCTACGGGTCAGCGCGCTGAAGATCGATGGCTCGTTCGTACGCGATCTCGCTACCGACAGTCGCGCCGAGGCGATGGTGCGCGCGATCCTGCAGGTGGCGCGACAGCTGGGCCTGGACACCGTCGCCGGTTGCATCGAGCTGCCCGCGACGGCCCAACAGCTCGGCGCGCTCGGCATCACCTACGGGCAGGGACTCGCGCTGGGCGCGCCGGAGCCGTTCGCGACGCTGCTGCCGAAGGCCGTGGAGAAGGCGACGCCGCGCGTGACCGCAGCCGACGCCCGCAGCGGCGTCGGCCCGGACGCGCCGATTCACTGAGCGGCTACTGGAAGCGCAGCGCCTCGATGGGCTGCAGCAGGGCCGCCTTGCGCGCGGGATAGAACCCGAAGAACACGCCGATCGCGGCCGCGACGGAGAATCCGAGCGCGACCGAGCCTGCCGAGACGATCGTCGTGATCTCGGTGGTATGGCTGACCACGAACGCGCCCGCGACGCCTAGGCCGACGCCGATCATGCAGCCGACCAGCGACAACACGATCGACTCGAGCAGGAACTGCAGCATGATGTGGGTACGGCTCGCACCGATCGCCATGCGAATGCCGATCTCGCGCGTCCGTTCCGTCACCGACACCAGCATGATGTTCATGATGCCGATGCCGCCGACGACCAGCGAGATCGAGGCGATCGCGCCGAGCAGCAGGGCCATCATTCGCGTCGCCTGCGCGGCGGTCTCCGCGATCGCGGTCAGGTTGCGCACGGTGAAGTCTGGATCCGCGCCATCGCGAATGCGGTGACGCTCGCGCAGCAGCGCGTTGATCTCGTCCTCGACACGAGGCATCGCCGCTTCTGATTCGGCCTTGACCGTGATGAAGCGCACCGTGCCTTGGAACTGGGCGCCGAACAGCTTGCGCTGCGCGGTGGTGACCGGCACCAGCACCGTGTCGTCCTGGTCGCGGCCGTCGAGGCTCTGTCCGCGCCGGCTCATCACGCCGACCACGACGAACGGCGCATTCTTGATGCGGATCGTCCGACCGACCGGATCCTCCGCGCCGAAGAGGTTGTCGACGACAGTCTGCCCGAGCATGGCGACGCGCGTCGCGCCGCGCACATCCGAGTCGTCGAAGATCGCGCCGGCAGCAACCGCCCACGACGATACGTCCAGGTACTCCGGCGTCGTGCCGTTGACCTGCGTCCCCCAGTTGGCCGAGCCGTACACCACCTGCGCGCCGCCCGGCTGCGTCGGTGCATCGGCGAGCACGCCGGGCAACTCGGCGATCGCGGCCGCATCGTCGAGGGTGAGGGTGGGGGCATTGCCGCTCCCCATGCGCAGGCCGCCCTGCGCCGACGAGCCCGACAGCACGATGAACAGGTTGCTGCCCATCGAGGCGATCGACTTGCTGACTGAGTCCTCGACCCCACGGCCGATCGCGAGCATCAGGATCACCGCAGCGACGCCGATCACCATGCCCAGCATCGTCAGCGCCGCGCGCATCCGGTTCGCGGACATCGCCGCGAAAGCCTCCCGCAGCATGGCGAGAATCATGACGCCTTCCTGAACTGCTCCGGCACCGGCCCATCGTAGTTGACGACGCCGTCGCGCAGCTGCACCAGCCGGCCCGCCCACGCGGCCACATCCGGCTCGTGCGTCACGACGACCAGCGTCATGCCGTCGCGGTTGAGCGCCGAGAACAGCTGCATGATCTCGACGCTGGTGTGGGTGTCGAGGTTGCCGGTGGGCTCATCGGCCAGCACCAGCGCCGGGCGGGTCACCAGTGCCCGCGCGATCGCGACACGCTGCTGCTGACCGCCGGAGATCTTGCTCGGGAACGAGCCGGCGTAGCCGTCGAGCCCCACCTTCGCCAGCAGCTCGCGCGCCCGCGCCCGTCGGTCCACGGCGGCGACCTTCGCGTAGACCAGAGGCAGCGCGACATTGTCCTCAAGGGTCGCGCGGCCGAGCAGGTTGTAGCCCTGGAACACGAACCCGATCGTCTGGTTGCGCAGCTGCGCGAGCGCAGGTTCGGACAGCGTGCCGACGTCGGCGCCGGCCAGCACGTACTGCCCCGCGGTCGGCACGTCCAGGCAGCCGAGAATGTTCATCAGCGTCGACTTGCCCGAACCCGACGGCCCCATGATCGCGACGAACTCGCCAGGCATCACCTTCAGGTCGATGCCCTGCAGAACGTGCAGGGTGCCCGCGTCGGTGACGTAGTCCTTGACCAGGCGCCGGCATTCGATGACCGGGGCAATGACCATCAGAACATCCGCACGCGCGGGGCGCCGGCCGGACTGCTGCCCGGGGCGGTACCGCCGGCGGCGCCGGCGATCCCGACGATCACCTCGTCACCCTCCTTGAGTCCACCGTCGACGACCTCGGTCGAGCGACGATCGGTACCGCCGAGCCGCACCTGGACCGCGACCGGCGCACCGTCGCGCAGCACGTAGATCGGACGGGGCCCGGCGGTCCGGCGCGCACCCGGGCCGCGGCCCGTCGCGCCCGTGCCGCCTGCGCCCGCGCCGCGCCCGCCACCGTCGGCCGGGGCGGTGGTGACAATCGGAGCGGCGACGCCCGCCGGCCGAAAGCGCAGCGCGGCGTTCGGCACGGCGAGCACGGCGCGCTTCTCCGACAGGATCACGTTGACGTACGCGGTCATGCCCGGCAACAGCACCTGGTCGGGGTTGTCGACCCCGACGACGACGTCATAGGTGACCACGTTCTGAACCGTCGTCGGGTTGAGGCGGATCTGCCGCACCGCGCCGTCGAAGGTCCGGTCCGGAAAGGCGTCGACCGTGAACCGAACCGACTGGCCGACGCGGATCCGCCCGACGTCGGCCTCGGCGAAGCTCGAGTCGATCTGCATCTTCGACAGGTCCTGCGCGATCTTGAACAGCGTCGGCGTCTGGAAGCTCGCGGCGACGGTTTGGCCGACGTCGACCTCGCGCGAGACGACCACGCCCGCGACCGGCGAGCGGATGACCGTGTAACCGAGGTTGGTGCGGTCGCGATCGAGCTGCGCGAGCGCGAGGTCGCGTTGGGCACCGGTGGTCGCAGCCTGCTGCCGTGCCGTGTCCAGGTCCTGTCGCGAGATGTAGCCCTTCGCGTAAAGGTCCTCGGAACGCTTGACGTTGGCATCGGCGAGCGCACGGCTCGCGGTGGCGCTGGCGACGTTGGCCTGGGATTGACGCACGACGGCCGCGTAGGTGCGCTCGTCGAGGCGTGCAAGCACCTGATCGCGCTCCACATGCGAGTTGAAGTCGACGTTCAGCACCTTGACCGTGCCGGATACCTGCGTACCGACATTGACCAGGGTGACCGGGTTGAGCGTCCCGGTGGCGGACACCGTGACCGTCAGGTCGCCGCGCTGCACCGGCGCGGTCAGGTACTCGACCTTCTTGCTGCCAGAGCAGGCGGCCAGCAGCAGGGCGCTCGCCAGCAGCGGCAGCAGCACGCGCCCGTGGCGCGTCGCACTCACGGCAGCGCCCCCGCCGCGGCCAGCGGTTCGGCGGAGGTGAGCCGCCCGAGCGCGAGCGCGAGCTGCGCGCGCGCCACCTGCCAGCCACGCTCGGCGGCGATGCGCTGCTGGCGCGCCGCCGCCAGCGCCGACTGCGCGGTCAGCACGTCGACGATCGTGCCAACGCCTGCCTGGTAGCGACCGAGCGCGACCTGTTCGTTCTCAAGCGCGCTCGCGAGCAGCGACGCGGTCGCCTGCAGCTGCTGGCCGGCAGAATCGAGGCCCGCGTAGCCGTTCCACACGTCCAGCGACACGGCCAGACGTATCTGCTCGGCGTTGGCCTCGCGCGCGGCGAGCGCGGCCTCGGCCTGGCGCACCCGGTAGGTCGTGTTGAAGCCATTGAACAGCGGCCAGGTCAGGTTGATGCCGACCGCGTTGTAGTTGTCGCTCGCCAGACCAGCCGTCTGCACGTAGTTGCGTGAGGCGCCGACACTGATCGACGGACGGCCGGCGGCGCGCGCGCTGCCGACGTCGGACGCCGCCGCATCGCGCTGCGCGAGCGCAGCGGCGAGATCCGGGCGCTGACGCGCCGCCTCGTTCATCAGCTCCGCGATCTTCCCCGTCAGCGTCGGCACCTCGGCCGGCACCGGCGCGGCCTCCAGGCGCAGCGGCAGGTCCGCCGGCGCACCGAGGGTGACCGCAAGCGTGCCGCGGGCGGATGCGAGCGCGCCATCGGACTGCACGCGGGCGAGCAGCGCCTGTCCGTACGCGGTCTCGGCCTGCAGCACGTCGGCGCGGGTCGCGACGCCGACCTCGCGGCGACCGCGGGCGACCTCGAGGCTATGCTGCGCGGCCGTCTGTGTGCTCTGCGCTGCAACAAGTCCGGCTTGTGCGGCGACCACACCGTAGAAGCCCTGCACCGTCGCCAGCACCGTCTGCTGCGCGGCGCTACCGGCGCTGCTGGCAGCGGCCTCCAGCAGGTGGTGGGCGCTGGCGATCCGCGACTCGCGAGCGCCGAAGTCGAACAGCGTCCACGACAGGCTCAGCGCGGCATCGGTGGTGCGACGCATCGAACCGCCGCCCGAGAGCGGGTTGTCACTCCAGTTTTCGCTGCCGCTCGCGGTGATGCTCGGCAGCCACGCGCTCTGGGCGATGCCGAGCGCCGCCGCCTGCTGCCGGGCGCCGGCCCAGCTCGCGCGGGTGGCGGGATTGCGGCACAGCGCGAGGTCGACCGCGACCTCGAGCGTCAACGGACCCGACGGCAGCGCGCAGTCGCGCCCGAGCGGATCGTCCATGCCGGCCGTTCGCGCGGCAATCGCCGTGCGCGTGCCGAACGGGTCGGCGAACGGGCCGGCGGCGGCGACGGGCGAGTGCAGCAAGCCGGCAGCGACGGCGAAGGGCAGCAGGACTCGGGCACGCCACGCGCAGTGCCGGAAGAATGGTAGGGCGTGCATGATCGAATTGTAGGGCGCCGCCGCGCCGGCCGGGCGCGCAAATGCGCAAAGTTTGGTAAAGAGCGTCAGCGCACCGACGGTGGGCCGCGTCGCGCGTCGTCCTCGTCCTCATCCTCGACCGAAGCCCCGAACCAGCGCTCGGCCTGGCGCTCCGCCGCCCGGCCGAACAGCAGCAGCAGCATCGCGATCCCCAGCAGCAGGCCCACCAGCAGGAACTGGCCAAGGCCGCACAGCAGGGCGACTCCCGCCACGAACCAGATCGCTGCCGCCGTCGTCAGCCCCGTGACCCGGCCGCTGTCGGCACGGCGCAGGATGACGCCGGCGCCGAGAAAGCCGATGCCCGTCAGCACTCCCTGCATGAGCCGGCCGAAGTCGTCCGGCCGTGCCGTGCCGGCCGCCAGCGCGCCGATCGAGACACCGGCCGTGGCAAGTGCGACTAGTCCGAAGGTGCGCATGCCGGCACCCTTGCGGTGCAAATCGCGGTTCAGGCCGATGATGCTGCCGCAGACGACCGCGGCCAGCAGTCGCAGGCAGATTTCGCCAAGCGTCAGGTTCGATGAGTTCATGCCGGATCTCCGCCTGTCAGCCTACTATGCGCCGGACCGGGGTCGAAGTTCGTATCGGCCGACGCGGGGATGACGGCGCGGTTAATTTCCCTCAACCTTTGCGCCACCCGCCCCCGGACGGTTCAAGGTGGCGTCGTGGCCCCGGCGCCCGCTAAGGAGTAGCTCATGTCGTCCGTTCTGCGTTCCCTGTCCCCACGCGTGCTTGCAGTGCTCGCCTGGGTCATCCTGGCCGCGCCACTGGCGCACGCCGACGAGCCGATCGACCCGCCGGGTCGGGTGGCCCGCGTCAGCGTCGCGCTCGGGACCGTATCGCTGGAGCCGGCAGGCAGCGACCAATGGGTCGCCGACGTGTTGAACCGGCCACTGACGAACGACGACCGCCTGTGGTCCGACCGCGAGTCGCGCGCCGAGCTGCACGTCGGTTCCACCGCGATCCGGCTTGGCGCCGAGACCGGTGTGGGCATCCTGAACATCGACGATCATGCCGTGCAGCTGCGTCTGAGCAGCGGCACCCTGCAGGTGCGCGTGCGTTCGCTGGAACCGGACGAGACGCTGGAGATCGCCACGCCCGCGGCATCCGTCGCCGTGCTGCGGCCGGGCTCGTATCGGATCGACGTGAATGAGCGCGGCGACGAATTGCATGTCGCGGTGCTGCAGGGACAGGTGGCGGTCACCGACGCGAACGGCGCCCAGACCGTCGATGGCGGTCAGCTCGCCGACTTCTACGGCTCGGTAGACCAGATGCAGCTCGGCGACCTGCCACCGGGCGACGCATTCGACCAGTGGACCAGCGAGCGTGACCGGCGCGAGGATCGCGCAGTGTCGACCCGCTACGTGTCGCGCGACACGATCGGCTATGAGGATCTCGACGACTACGGCACCTGGCGCACAGTCGACGAATACGGGCCGGTGTGGGTCCCCACGGTCGCCATGGGCTGGTCGCCGTACCGTGACGGCCACTGGGCCTGGATCGCACCGTGGGGCTGGACGTGGATCGACGACGCGCCGTGGGGCTTCGCGCCGTTCCACTACGGCCGCTGGGTTCATGTCCGCGGCGACTGGTGCTGGGCCCCGGGTCCGCGCCATCGCAGCCCGCTGTACGCACCCGCGCTGGTCGGCTGGGTCGGCGGCGGCGGTGTGTCGATTGGCGTCAGCATTGGCGGCCCGCCGATCGGCTGGTTCCCGCTGGGTTGGAACGAGGTGTACGAACCCTCGTACCGTCACAGCCGCGGCTACGTCCAGAACGTCAACATCACCAACATCCACGTCACAAACACCTACGTGACCAACTACATCGATGGTGGCGGCCGGGATCGTGGCGGCCGGGATCGAGACGGCGACGCTCGTGACCGGCGCGCACCGACGCGCTACGCGAACCTCGCCGTCAACGGCGCATTGATCTCGACCTCGCGCGAGGCATTCACCGGTTCGAAACGGATCGGTGAGCACCTCACGCGCCTGCCACCGGGCGCCCTCGAGCGCATGCGCCCCCAGGCGAGCGCGCCGGCGATCGCACCGAGCCGCGAGAGCATCGGTCGGCCGGCTGCGGTCGAGCCGCGCCGCGAGATGTGGACGCGGCCGGTCATCGCACGGGTGCCCCCGCCGCCGCCGGCGGCATCGTTCGACAGCCAGCGACGCGCGGTCATCGCCAACGGCGGCCACCCGGTCGCCATCGAGCGTGGGCCCGCGCCGCGGCGCGACGCGCCAGAGGCCACGCTGCCTGCCCGCCCGGATCCGGTCCACGTGATCCGCGGCGATGTGCCGATGCGCAGCGGCGCACCGTCGCCGGCCTACGCACCGCTCCCGGGCGTTCGCCCGCCGCGGACCGGTGCCGAGTCGCCACGCAACGCCGCGCCACCGGTGGCACCGGTCGCGCCGGCATCGCCCACCGCCCCTGCGAACCGCGGCGACCGGCCGCCGGCCAGCTACCGGCCACCGCCGCCGAGCGAGTGGCGTCGCGAGGCGCCTGCGGAACCGCGCGGCGTCGACAGCCCGCGCCCGCCACCGGTGTCCCCGGTGCGGCCGGCGCCTGAGCAGCGCCCGACCTACGACCGTCCGGTAACGCCGCCTACGCCGGAGCCGGGCCGCTACGAGCAGCGCCCGTCGCCACCGCCGGCGTATGAACCGCCGTCGCGGCCGGCGCCGACCTACGATGCGCCGCGACGCCCGACCTACGATCGACCGGCAGCGTCGACCCCGGTGCCGGAGCCGCGTCGCTACGAACAGCGCCCGTCGCCACCGCCGGCCTACGAAGCGCCGTCGCGGCCGGCGCCAACCTACGACGCGCCGCAGCGGCCGACCTACGACCGACCGGCAGCGCCTGAGCCGCGCCGCTACGAGCAGCGGCCATCGCCGCCGCCGGAGCCGCGCGCCGTGGCGCCGCGCGAGTGGAGCCCGCCACCGGCCCCACCCGCCGTGCGCGAGTTCAGGCCACCGCCGCCCCCGCCGGCGGCCCCCGCCCCACCGCCGGCCAGCCACTCGGCGCCGCCGCCCGCCGAGAAGCCGCACCCGGACAAGCCGCACCCCGATCCGCGGGACCGCTGAGGCAGGCGTGCGCCCTGCTATCCTCGGCCAGGCCATTCGAGCCTGGCCGGGGAACCGATGACGACCTCAAAGACGCTGATCGAACCGATCCGCACGCACCATGACCATCGCGGCTCGTTGTTCGAGCCGGTCGACGCACACCACCTCGCCGACAAACGCAACGTGCACGTCGTCCTGACGCAGCCCGGCTACGTGCGCGGCAATCACCGTCACCTCATCGGCACGGAAATCTCCGTGGTCACGGGACCTGCGCAGATACGGCTGAAGGAAGCGGGCGTGCTGCGCGAAGTCGAGGTGCCGGCGGGCGAGACGTGGCGATTCACGATCCCCGCGGGCGTCACCCATGCCTACAAGAACCCCGGCCCCGGCGTCATGGTGCTGATCGGCTTCAACACCGAGGCGCACAACCCGGCGCAGCCGGGCGCGGTGCGCGAGGACATCCTCTAGCCGACCCTCAGCGCGCCTCGCGGCGCGCGACGCTCAGCGTCATCCACAATAGCGCCGCGATCACCGCCACCAGCAACGCCATCAAAAGCGCCAGCCACCAGTGGACGCGCCACGCCTCGCGCAGCCCGGCGAGCACTCCGATCGGGGTGCAGACGAGCAGCAAGGGCTTAGCGATCTTCATGGCGCACTCGACGGTGGATGACGGCGCGCGGCAGCACCGCGCACGCCCATTCTAGAGCGAGCCGGCGCCCGGTGCGGCTCAGGCAGGCCGGGCGTGTGGCGTCCAGGCCGCGGCCAGTTCCTGCTGGCGGCGCGGCGGCACGACCTCGTAATGGCTCAGGTCCAGCGTGTAGACCCCCTGCCCCGCGGTCAGGGCCTTCAGCCGCAGCGCGTAGTCCGTCAACTCCGCCAGCGGCACCAGCGCGGTGACGGTAAGCCCGCCGGCGGCGGTCGACGACTGTCCGGTCACCCGCCCGCGGCGCGCGGCGAGGTCCGCCGTCACATCGCCGATCGCGCCTCCCGGGGCCGACACCTCGGTGCGCACGACCGGCTCGAGCACGACCGGCGCGGCACGCCCAGCCGCCTCCTCGAACGCGTGTCGGCCGGCGGTCACGAACGCGATCTCCTTCGAATCCACCGGATGGTGCTTGCCGTCCAGCAGCGTGACCCGGACATCGACGATCTCGTAGCCGGCGACGACGCCGGCGCCGAGCGCGAGCCGCACGCCCTTCTCGACGGCCGGGATGAACTGGGTAGGGATGGCACCGCCGACGACGTCGTCGACAAACTCAAAGCCCGCGCCGCGTGGCAGCGGCTCCACGCGCAGCCGCACCTCGCCGAACTGGCCGGCACCGCCGGTCTGCTTCTTGTGACGGTAGGTCGCCTCGGCAGCCTCAGTCACCGTCTCCCGGTACGGGACGCGCGGCGGGTGCGTGTGGACCTGGACGCCGAAGCGCTCCGTCATCCTCTCCAGCAGCAGCCGCAAGTGCAACTCGCCCATCCCGTACAGCACGGTCTCGCCGGTCCCCGGCGGGTGCTCGATGCGCACGCTCGGATCCTCCTCGACGAGCTTGTGCAGCGTATCGGCCATGCGCTGCTCGTCGCCGCGCTTGTGCGCCTCGATCGCGACGCCGAGCATCGCGGGCGGGAAGCGTACCGAGCGCAGGTGCAGGTGGTCCTCGTCGTGCGAGTCATGCAGGACCGCGTCGAAATGCAGCTCGTCCACCTTCGTCATCGCGCAGATCATCCCGGGGCCGGCGGCCGGGAGCGGCCGCTGTTCCTTGCCCTGCAGGCGCGACAGCTGCGGGACGCGCATGGGTTTGCGGCCATCGCCGACGTACAGCAGCTGACCGGGCCGTACCGTGCCCTGATGAACGCGCAGCACGCCAATCTTGCCGACGTAGGGATCGATCATGACCTTGAAGACGTGTGCGACGACATGCAGGTCCGGATCCGCACGCACCTCGACCGGCACGGCGTCAGCACCGATGCCGCGCAGGAACGACGGCGGGTTGCCTTCGACCGGCGAGGGTGCAAGTTCAGTCAGCACGCGCAATAGCTCCGGCACGCCCGCGCCAGTCTCGGCCGAGACGAAGCAGACCGGCACCAGATGGCCCTCGCGCAGCGCCTGCTCGAACGCCCCGTGCAGTTGCTCGAGCGTCACCGACCCACTCTGCTCGAGGTGGCGTGTCATCAGCGCCTCGTCGACCTCGACGACCTGATCGACGATCGCCTCGTGGGCGGCGGCGACGCTGTCGATGTCGGTGGCCGGACCGGACGCCTGGAAGTAACAGTCGACGACCGCCCGGCCATGGTCGGCGGGCAGGTTCAGCGGCAGGCACTCCCGCCCGAAGGCCTCGCGCAGTGCCGCAAGCACCGCGCCGGGGTCCGCGTCGCCAGCATCGATGCGGTTGACGATCACAAACCTGCACAGGCCGCGCTCGCGCGCCTCGGCCATCATTCGCAGCGCCACCGCCTCGGGCCCTGTCGCCGCGTTGATGACCACCGCCACCGCCTCGACCGCGGCGAGCACGCTGATCGCGCGGCCGATGAAATCAGGGGTTCCCGGAGTGTCGAGCAGCGTCACGCGCCGGCCGTGGGACTCGAAGCCGCAGACGGCCGAGTCCAGCGAGTGCTGGTGGCGCCGTTCGAGGGGGTCGAAGTCGCAGACGGTCGTGCCGCGCGGGACGCTGCCACGGATACGGATCGCGCCGGCGGCGTGCAGCAGCGCCTCGGCCAGCGTGGTCTTGCCGCTCCCGGCCTGGCCGACCAGGGCGACGTTGCAGAGATTGGGCAGTTCGTTGAGCATGGGCACCTCCGATCACAACCTAACCGACCGGCGGGCGATGCCCGCTCCGCATCTTCCGCAGGGTGCGGTCAAATCCCGCCCGGGGCGGGCGCGCGAGGCGCGCTTGCCACGGTCAGGCGCCGCAACGCAACATCGGCGCCGGACCCGGCGGCGGGTGACGGCGCCGATCGGCGCTATCATTCGCGACCGACCCGTCACCACCGTCAACCGTCCCGGGGAGCCCATGGATCCGAATACCGCCAAAGACATCGCCGCCGCGCGCCAGTTCATCCACGACCGCGGCATCGAACACGTCAAGCTCGGCGTCTTCGACGGCGACGGCATTCTGCGCGGCAAGTACCTCGGACGCGACAAGTTCCTGGCGGCACTCGACAAGGGGCTGGGATTCTGCGACGTCATCCTCGGCTGGGACTCGAGCGACCAGTTGATCGACAACCTGAAGTTCACCGGCTGGCACAGCGCCTACCCCGACGCCGCCGTGCGCGTCCTGCCCGGCACGCTGCGCGAGATCCCGTGGGAACCCAAGACGGCGCTGTTCCTCGGTGAGTTCGCAGGCCGCGCCGAGGCGGTCTGCCCGCGCGCGACCCTGCGCCGCGTGCTCGAGCGCGCCCGCGGCCTGGGCTATCAGGTCAGCGCGGCGGCGGAGTTCGAGTTCTTCATGTTCGCCGAGACCCCGGACTCGGTGCGGGCAAAGGGCTACCGCGACCTCAAGCCCATGACGCCCGGCTTCTTCGGCTACTCGATGCTGCGCAGCACCGTCCATGCCGCGCTGTACCAGGAACTGCTGGACCTGGGCCAGTCGATGCGCTTCCCGATCGAGGGCCTGCACACCGAGACCGGCCCCGGCGTACTCGAGGCCGCCCTCGTCTACTGCGAGGCGCTCGAGGCGGCCGACCGCGCGGCGCTGTTCAAGACCTTCACCAAGGTGCTCGCGCAGCGCCATGGGCTGATGGCGACGTTCATGGCCAAGTGGTCGAACAGCGTGCCGGGCCAGAGCGGCCACCTGCACGTGTCGATGAAGACCCTCGACGGCAACACCGTGTTCCACGATCCATCGCGGGCCGACGAGATGTCCGACGCGATGCGCTGGTTCATCGGCGGCCAGCAGACGCTGATGCCGGAGCTGCTCGCGATGGTGGCCTCGACGGTCAACAGCTACTCGCGGCTGGTACCCGGCTTCTGGGCGCCGACCTCGGCGACCTGGGGCATCGAGAACCGCACCACGGCGCTCAGGGTGATTCGCGGCGGAGCCTCGAGCCAGAGGATCGAATACCGTATCGCCGCGGCCGACATCAATCCCTACCTCGCGCTCGCCGCGGCGATCGGCTCGGGACTGTGGGGCATCGAGCACCAGATCGAGCCCGACGCGCCGATCGAGGGCAACGCCTACGACCGCGAGCACGCGCCGGCGCGCCGTCTGCCCGCCTCGCTCGGTGACGCCGCGACGCGGCTCGCCGCCTCGCCGACGGCGCGCGCGCTGT
>JANXQL010000044.1 GCA_025356815.1 Pseudomonadota bacterium | reverse complement strand
GCCGCGGCGGTCGCCGCGGCGGTCGCCGCGGCCGGCGCAACCTACTCCGCGGCGGCGGGACCGGCCAGCGGCGCGACGCCGCCTGCCCGTGGCGCCTGGTTGAGGCGCCGGGCGAACATCGGCGACAGCCACCGCTCGATGTCGTCGATGATCGTGAAGCCGGCTGGCACGATCATGAGGGTGAGGACCGTCGAGGTGAGGATGCCGCCGATGACGGTCACCGCCATCGGCGCGCGAAACGATGATGCATCGCCGATGCCGAGCGCAGTCGGCAGCATGCCCGCGATCATCGCCACGCTGGTCATGACGATCGGCTGGGCGCGCTTGTGCCCGGCCTCCACCAGCGCCGTCAGCCGGTCCGTGCCGGTGCGCATCTCCTCGATCGCGAAGTCGACCAGCAGGATCGAATTCTTCGCGACGATGCCCATCAGCATCAGCAGCCCGATGACGACCGGCAGCGAGAACGGCATGTTGAACAGGTACAACGCGGCCAGCGCACCGCCGAGAGACAGCGGTAGCGCGGACAAGATCGTGATCGGCTGGAAGAATCTCGCGAACAGCAGCACCAGCACCGCGAACACCATCAGCACACCGGCACCCACGGCGAGGAGGAAGTTGCGGAACAGCTCCTCCATGAGCTCGTTGTTGCCGGTATTGACGATCCGAAGTCCGGTCGGCAGGTTCTTGATCGACGGCAGCTTGTTGATCTTCGCCTGCGCCTCGCTGGTCGCCGTGCCGGGCGTGAAATCGGCCTCGATCATCGCTCGGCGGCTCTGGTTGTAGCGGCGCACCGCAGTCGGCCCCTCGCCGAAACTGATGTCGGCAACCGACTTGAGCGGCACCGTGCCACCGTTCAGCGTCGGCACCGGCAGATTCTCGATGGTCGAGAGGTCCTGGCGCGAGGACTCGCGCAGGCTGACGCGGATCGGCACCTGCCGGTCGGCCAGCGAGAACTTGGCGGCGTTCTGCGGGATGTCGCCGAGAGTCGCGATGCGAATGGTCTGGCTGATCGCCTGCACGGTCACGCCGAGTTCGGCCGCGAGGTCGAAGCGCGGATGGATGACCAGCTCCGGCCGGGGCAGATCGCCTTTGATGAACGGATCACGCAGCTCCTTGACCGTGCGCAGCTCGTCGATGATCTTGCGTGCATGCGCATCGAGCAGCACCGGGTCATCGCCGGTCAGGTAGATCGTGTAGTCGCGGTCACCAAAGCCGCCCTGCGACGAGAACGAGATGCGGGCATCCGGAATCGCCAGGAATTCCGGTCGCACGGAATCCTCCCACTCCTTCTGGGACAGCTTGCGCTGGGTGGACGGAACCAGTGAGACGTACAGGTTGCCGGTGCGCACCGAGGCGTCGTCGCTCTCGCCGATCGACTCCACGACGTCCGTGACCTCCTTGTGCCGTCGCAGGATCTCGGTCACCCGTGCCGACATCGCCGCCGTCTGCTCGAGTCGCACGCCCGGCGGCAGCTCGATCGAGACCGTGCTCGAGGCGAAGTCGCCGCCCGGAACGGCGGTCTTGGGCATCAGCACCAGCGCCACGATCGACAGCGCGAAGAAGCCGATCCCGACCAGGATCGTCTTCCAGCGATTGCGCACGCAGACCTTGAGGAAATCGAGGTACCAGGTCATCAACCGGCCCTCGAGATGGGCCTTGAATCCCTCGGGCTTGAGCGTGAAGGCACCGATGACCGGCGTCACGAGGCGCGCGACCAGCAGCGAGAAGAACACGGCGACCGCGACGGTGAGCCCGAACTCCTTGAAGAACTGGCCGGTGATCCCGCCCATGAAGCTGACCGGGACGAACACCGCGATGATCGTCGCCGACGTCGCCACGACCGCAAGCCCGATCTCGTCGGCGGCATCCAGGGCCGCCTGGTAGGGCGTCTTGCCCATGCGGATGTGGCGGACGATGTTTTCGATCTCGACGATGGCATCGTCGACCAGCACGCCGGCGACGAGCGACAGCGCCAGCAGGCTGATGCCGTTGAGAGTGAAACCCATCCACGACATGAACGCGAAGGTCGGAATCGCCGACAGCGGGATCGCCAGCGCCGAGATGGCCGTCGCGCGCCATTCACGCAGGAAGAGCCACACGACCGCGACCGCCAGCAGCGAGCCTTCGATCAGCGCCTCGAGCGCGGAATGATAGGTCTTCTTGGTCGCGTTGACCGTCGTGAAGACCATCTTCACGGCGACGCCGGGGTTCTCCTCGAGGATCTTATGCAGCTCCTTTTCGACCCGATCCAACGTCGTGACATCTGATGCGCCCTTGGCCTTCGAGACGCCAAAAGTGGTCGCATCGCGGCCATTGAGTCGCGAGATCGAGCGGATCTCGGCGACGCCGTCGTGCACCTCGGCGATCTCGTCGAGGCGCGCCACGCGGCCGCCACCGACCTGGATCTGGGTCGCGCCGAGCGCCTGCGCGGTGTGCGCGCCGCCGAGTACGCGGATCGACTGCTCGCCGCCGGCGAGCTGCGCACGACCACCCGGTGCGTCGAGATTCAAGGAGCGCAGCTGCTGGTTGACCTGCACCGCGGTAATGCCCAGCGCCTGCATACGCGAGGGGTCGAGCTCGATGCGGATCTCGCGATTGACGCCGCCGCCGCGCGATACCTGCGCCACGCCGCCGATCGCCAGCAGCCGCTTGGTGATCGTGTTGTCGACGAACCAGCTGAGCTGCTCGGGCGTCAGCGCGGTCGTGCTGACCGCGTAATAGGCAATCGCGTTGCCGTCGACGTCCATGCGCTGCACGTTGGGCTCCTGGATGCCCTCCGGCAGGTCGTTGCGAACGCGCGCGACCGCGTCACGCACATCGCTGACGGCACGGTCGATCGGCGCGCCGATATTGAATTCGATGAAGATCATCGCCTGGCCTTCGGTGGCCCGCGAGGTGATGTTGTGGACGTTGCCAACGCTTGCGACCGACCCCTCGATCTTCTGTAGGATCTGCGACTCCATCTCGGTCGGCGCGGCGCCCGGCTGGGAGACCGAAACGATGACCATCGGGAACGACACATCGGGATTGAGGTTGATGGGCAGGCGCACGAACGAAACGATGCCGACGAAGGTCAGCACCATAAACAGCACCAGCGGAAAGATCGGGTGCTTTATCGCCCATGCCGAGATGTTTTTCACGGTACTGCCTTGGCGTCCGCGACCCGCACTACTTCGCCCTCGCGCAGGAAGGCGCCGGCCGTGCTGACCACGCGTTCGCTGCCGTCCAGTCCGTCCGCGATGACGATGCCGTCGGGCCGCGCACCGCCGAAATGCACCGCGCGCCGCACGACCTTGTTGTCGGGGCCGACGATCAGGACATAGGTGCCAGAAGCATCGGAAAGCATCGCCGTCTGCGCCACGATCGGCCGCACGTCGCTGCCGACATTGACCTCGCCGCGCGCGAACGCGCCCGGCCGCAGGTTGGGATCGTGCGGCAGCGCGACGCGTACCTCGCCGAGGCGGGTCTGCGGGTCGATCACGGCGCCCAGCAGGCGCACCTTGCCGGTGAACGCGGTCGGGACGCCGGTGACGCGCACCTCGGCGGGCTGGCCGACCCGCAGGCGCGGCAGGTCCTGCTCCGCGACCTGGGCGCGCATCTCGACGTCCGCGCCACGCGCCATGCGGAACAAGGGCGCGCTGCCCGGCATGACCCCGCCCGCGGGTTGCGAACGATGAGCTTTCGCGCTGCCGATCTTCCCGAAGCGACCGCAGTTTCATCGATCCTGCCGGCTGCGGTGCTGGGTACCGCCGTGCTCGCGGGTATGGCGGCGTTCGCAGGAATGGCGATCGCCGTAGTCGGCAGCATGGCTGGCTATCGCGCGATCTACTACGTTGCCGTCCTGGTTCTTTTTGTCGTTGGCAGCCTGGTCACGCTTACCCGCAAGGAACCGCTGCGATTTGCCTTTCTCGCGCTGATCTTCTGCTTTCCGATCGTGGCTGCCGAAATTCCGCCCGGACGATTCGAACTGACCGTGTTCCACGCTGCAATGGTCGCACTCACAATCGGCCTGATCGGGAAGAAACTCTCCGGTACTGCCACGGCGTTCGGGCCGTTCTTCCCGACAAGTTCGTTGCTGGTTGCGTGCCTGCTTATGATTCCCTGCGTAGCGTTTTCCCAGTTTCCGCTGGGGTCTGTGCAGGCTTTCATTGTCAACCATCTGACCGTATACATTTTCCTTCTGTTTGCGCTTGCCGAGTTGAAACGGGAAGGCGGGTTCGAGCGCCTTGTTCTGGCGCTGTCGATCGTGATGATTTTCATGGCCATCGGGCTGGGCGCCGACCGTTTACTGCACATGAATCTGAGTTTGCGGGGCAGCGCCCTCAACCAGTCGACCTTTACCGAATCCGGATTGACCATTTACCGGGCCGGGGGCTTTTTTCAGGACCCGCAAAAGGCCGGCACCTATCTGGCGTGCATGATCACCTTCGTGCTGGTCCTGTCCGTCCGTGGAAGGTTCCTCGGAACACGACTGCGCTACCTGGTCTGGGCCGCGATTGCAATTGGGCTGGGCGGACTGGCGACAACCATTTCACGCAGCGCCATTCTGGCTTGCCTTTGCGTATCAGCGATGACCCTGCTGGCATTCAACAGCTGGAATGCTGTCGTCAAACTGGCGATCGTGGGAGGCGTGATCGCCATCGCGACGCCCCTTGCGCTCATGCCGGCGGCAACATGGCTGAACATCCTGCCCGCGACGGTTGCGGATCGTTTCGTGACCTTGCAGGAGGACCTGGAGATCCGCCACAAAATCTGGTTCGATACCTGGGACATGTTTGCCGATCACCCGCTGACGGGGATCGGCCCCGGCAGCTTCAGGCCTTATCTCATCAAAACGCAGCCGACCGTTGTGGATCATTACGGTTACGGGGCCGAAGCGGGTTTTGGCTACATTCCCGATCAACCGGAAAGCGGCTATCTCAAGGTGCTCTACGAAGGGGGGATTCTCGGCTCGATTGCCGCGCTCCTGGTGGCCGCTGATGCGCTGAGGCGGACCATGGTCCTGGTACTCAGTAAATATTCGAGCCCGGAAGCCCGCACCGAGGGCATCGCGGCGCTTGCGGGCATCATCACCTTCGGCACAACGTTCGTCACCCTGTATACCCCGAGCGACCCGCGGGTAGCGGCGCTTTTCGCGTTCTTTCTGGCCGTCATCTGGCATCGCTCGCTGCAGCTTGCGCAGACGGCGCAGAACGCAAAGTAGATTGCGATGGAAAACACCTTGGACGAAGCCGGACCACGCAGGCTCATCGGTCGCGCATCGATCGTCGCCGCAGGAGCCATATACCGGCAGGGCATATCGTTTATTTCAGGGCTGATCGTGGCGCGCGTCATCGGCGCAGCCGACTATGGAATCTTCAACCTGGCGCGCAACCTGGTGGACATGACGGGAATATTTACGCGGCTGGGGCTCGATCTGGGACTGCAAAGGTACTTCGGCGAGAGCAACACCGCGCAAGACCGCGCCTCGCGCACCGAAATGCTCATGCGCGTGCGCATGCTGACCTGCATGCTCGCGCTGCTGCCGGTGATTGCCGTCGCGCTCGGCCTGGG
>JANXQL010000186.1 GCA_025356815.1 Pseudomonadota bacterium | reverse complement strand
GTTCAACCTGCTAGGCGGCGGTACTTGATGCGGTGCGGCTGGTCGGCATCGGCACCCTTGCGGCGGTGCAGGTCGGCCACGTAGTCCTGGTAGTTGCCCTCGAACCAGACGACTTCGCTGTCACCCTCGAACGCCAGGATGTGCGTTGCGATGCGATCGAGGAACCAGCGATCGTGCGAGATGACGACGGCACAGCCGGGGAACGCCAGCAGGCCCTCCTCGAGTGCACGCAGCGTCTCCACGTCGAGGTCGTTGGTGGGCTCGTCGAGCATCAGCACATTGCCGCCGGCCTTGAGTACCTTCGCCAGGTGCACTCGGTTGCGCTCGCCGCCCGACAATTCGCCGATCATCATCTGCTGCTGCGCGCCGCGGAAGTTGAAGCGACCGACATACGAGCGCGACGGCGTCTCGTAATTGCCGACCTTCATGATCTCAAGGCCGCCGGAGATCTCGTTCCAGACGGTCTTGCTGTCATCGAGCGACTGGCGCGACTGGTCGACGTAGGCCAGCTTGACCGAAGGACCGCTGCGGATCTCGCCGCCGTCCGCTTGCTCGAGACCCGCCAGCATGCGGAACAGCGTGGTCTTGCCGGCGCCATTGGGGCCGATGATGCCGACGATGCCGCCGCGCGGCAGGCTGAACGAGAGGTCGTTGATCAGCAGGCGGTCGCCATAACCCTTCTTCAGGTTCTTGACCTCGATCACCAGTTCGCCCAGGCGCTCGCCGGGCGGAATGTAGATCTCGTTGGTCTCGTTGCGCTTCTGGAACTCCTGCGACTGCAGTTCCTCGAAGCGTGCGAGGCGCGCCTTGCTCTTGGCCTGGCGGGCCTTCGGGTTCTGGCGCACCCACTCCAGTTCCTGCTGCAGCATCTTGCGCAGGCCTTCCTGCTGGCGCTCCTCGACCTCGAGGCGCTTCTCCTTCTGCTCGAGCCATGACGAGTAGTTGCCCTGCCATGGGATGCCGTGGCCGCGGTCCAGTTCGAGGATCCAGCCGGCGACGTTGTCGAGGAAGTAGCGATCGTGCGTGACCGCGATCACGGTGCTGGGGTACTCGAGCAGGAACCGCTCCAGCCAGGCGACGGACTCGGCGTCGAGATGGTTGGTCGGCTCATCCAGCAGCAACATGTCGGGCTTGGACAGCAACAGTCGGCACAGCGCGACGCGGCGCTTCTCGCCGCCCGACAGCGGCTGGATCTTCGCGTCCCAGTCCGGCAGGCGCAGCGCGTCGGCGGCGACCTCGAGCGTGCGCTCGAGGTTGTGGCCGTCGACGGTCGTCAGGAACGACTCGAGGTCGGCCTGCTCCGCGGCGAGCTTGTCGAAATCAGCCCCCTCGTCGGCGTAGGCGGCGTACACCGCCTCGAGGCGAGCGAGCGCGTCCTTGATGGGCTTGACGCCTTCCTCGACGCACTCGCGCACGGTCTTGGTCGGGTCGAGGTCGGGCTCCTGCTGCAGGAAGCCGATGTGGATCCCGGGCTGCGGGCGCGCCTCGCCGTCGAAGTCCTTGTCGATGCCCGCCATGATGCGCAGCAGAGAACTCTTGCCGGAGCCGTTCAGGCCCAGCACGCCGATCTTGGCGCCGGGGAAGAACGACAGCGAAATGTCCTTGAGGATCGTCCGCTTGGGTGGCACCACCCGCGAGACCCGATTCATGGTGTAGATGAACTGCGCCATTCGTAAACTCTTTTTGAATCAAATGGTTGCTGCGCATTTCGAAGGTCCCCGAGGGACTTTGCGCGATGCGCTCGAGAGACGGCGAGACGACCCTGACGCGCGCGGCTCAGGCGCGGCCGGTGGCATCCTTGAATCGCCCAGTATATCGCCAAGTGCGGTCTCGCAGACCGGCGCGGCGGGTCGGGACCGCCTGATCCACCGCGGTGGCGGTGCGGCTGCATACGACGCCATGGGCGGCAGGCGCCTGCCCGGCAGCGGGCAGAGACTCGCCTGAGATATCGCGCGATTGGCGGCAAGCAGTTGCGACCAATGGCGCCTGAGTGCTGCGATCAGTCCGGCGTCGACTGGTCCGGTATCGATGAAGGCGAGCGGCTCACGGCCGCGGCGCTGACCCTCGGCCCCCGGCCCGCCGCGCGTACCCGATCCGGGCCGACGCACGGGCGCGCCGGTACGCAGCGTGCGCACGGCGACATTGGCGTTGCTCGCCCTGCGGTAGCGACCGTCTGGGTCGCCGGGCCGGCGATGCCGGCGGCACGCCAAGCTGCTACCCTCGGGCGATGCGCAAACGTCGGGAAACGCTGTTGGTCGCCGGGGATGCGATCGCCCGCTACGGCTTCGGCGAGGGCCATCCGTTTGGAATGGACCGCCATGACGTGTTCCTGCGCGAACTCAAGGTCGAGGAACTGGAGGATTCGGTCGAGCTGCTCGCGCCGCGCGCGGCCACGCGCGACGAGCTGGAGAGCTTCCACGACCCCGCCTACGTCGCGCTGGTCGCGGAGCGCTCCGTGCACGGCACCGGCTATCTCGACGCCGGCGACACGCCGGCGTACCGCGGCGTATTCGATGCGGCGAGCGCCGTTGTCGGCGCCACGCTGGTGGCGACCGAGGCGATCATGGAGGGGCGGGCGAGGCGGGCGTTCGTGCCGATCGCGGGCCTGCACCACGCCTCGCGGGCGCACGCCTCGGGCTTCTGCGTGTTCAACGACTCGGGCGTGGTGATCGAGCAGCTGCGCCGCCGCTGGGGCATCAGCCGGGTCGCCTACGTTGATATCGACGCTCATCACGGCGACGGCGTCTTCTACGCGTTCGAGGACGATCCGGACGTGGCCTTCGCCGACATCCACGAGGACGGTCGCTTCCTCTTTCCGGGGACCGGTGCCGCGCACGAGACCGGCCGCGGTCGCGCCGCCGGCACCAAGCTCAACATTCCGCTGCCGCCCAGCGCAGGCGACGAGGCGTTCTGGCCGGCCTGGGAGCGCGTCGAGGCCTACCTCGAGGCGCGCCGGCCGGAGTTCATCGTGCTCCAATGCGGCGCCGACAGTCTCGAAGGCGACCCGATCACCCACCTGCGCTACACCGAGGAGGCCCACGCCCACGCTGCCGCCCGACTGGCGACGCTGGCTGACCGGCTGTGCGAAGGCCGGCTGCTGGGCGTCGGTGGCGGCGGCTACAACCGCCGCAACATCGCTCGCGCCTGGTCGCGGGTGGTGCGCAGTTTCGTCGACCACCAGCGCTGAATTCCCATCGCGGTAGCGGCTCGAATTTCGGTAAAATCCACTTCTCCGCGACCCGCAACGGGCGCGTCACTTCCGGAAGTTCCCGCACCATGTTCGACTCGAAGATGACCATCGCCGGATTTGACCCCGAACTTGCGGCCGCGATCGACGCCGAGCGCGTGCGCCAGGAAGACCATATCGAGCTGATCGCCTCGGAAAACTACGCGAGCCCGCGTGTGCTCGAGGCGCAGGGATCGGTGCTGACCAACAAGTACGCCGAGGGCTACCCGGGCAAGCGATATTACGGCGGCTGCGAGCACGTCGACGTTGCCGAGCAGCTGGCGATCGACCGGGCCAAGCTCCTGTTCGGTGCGACGTACGCGAACGTGCAGCCGCACTCCGGCTCGCAGGCGAATGCCGCGGTCTACTTCGCGCTCCTCAAGGCCGGCGACACGATCCTCGGCATGAGTCTTGACCATGGCGGCCACCTCACGCACGGTGCCAAGGTCAACCTGTCGGGCAAGGTGTTCAACGCCTTTCAGTACGGCATCGTCGCCGCGACCGGCCAGATCGACTACGCGCAGGTGGAGGCGCTGGCCAACGAGCACAAGCCGAAGCTGATCATCGCCGGCTTCTCCGCCTACTCGCGGGTCATCGACTTCGCGCGCTTCCGCGCAATCGCGGACGCGGTGGGCGCCTACTTCATGGTCGACATGGCGCACGTTGCCGGACTGTGCGCGACCGGCATGTACCCAAACCCCTTGCCGCATGCCCATGTGGTCACCTCGACGACCCACAAGACCCTGCGCGGCCCACGCGGCGGCATCATCCTGTCGAACGCCGGCGAGGAGATCACCAAGAAGTTCCAGTCGATGGTGTTCCCCGGCACCCAGGGGGGGCCGCTGATGCACGTGATCGCCGCCAAGGCGGTGGCATTCCGGGAGGCGCTGCAGCCGGAGTTCAAGGAGTACCAGCGGCAGGTCGTCGCCAATGCACGCGCGATGGCTGCGGCGTTCATCAGGCGCGGCTACAACATCGTTTCCGGCGGCACGGACAACCACCTGTTCCTGCTCGACCTGATCGCGAAGAACGTCACCGGCAAGGACGCGGATGCCGCGCTTGGCGCGGCCCACATCACCGTCAACAAGAACGCCGTGCCGAACGACCCGCGTCCGCCGATGATCACCAGCGGCCTGCGCATCGGCACGCCGGCGGTGACTACTCGCGGCTTCAAGGAGCCGGAGGTCGTAACGCTCGCAAACCTGATCTCGGACCTGCTCGACAACCTGTCGGCGCGGGCCCACCTCGGCTCGCCGGACGGCAAGGGCGGCGTCACGGCCGAGCAGGCCGTGATCGAGCGGGTGCGTGGTGAGGTCGAGTCGATCTGCCGCCGCTTCCCCGTGTACAGGCAGGGCTGATCAGGCCGCGTGGGAAACCGACGTGCATTGCCCCTTCTGCGGCCACGTCGAGACCAAGGTCACCGATTCGCGGCTGGCGGCGGAGGGTCAGCAGATCCGCCGCCGGCGCGAGTGTCTTGCGTGCGGCGAGCGATTCACGACCTTCGAATCCGCCGAGCTTGTGATGCCGCAGATCGTCAAGAGCGACCAGACCCGCGAGCCGTTCGACGAAGCCAAGCTGCGCTACGGAATGCAGAAGGCGCTGGAGAAACGCCCGGTCGGCAACGACGCGATCGACGCGGCGGTGGCGCACATCGGCCACAAGCTGCGCAGCCTTGGCGAGCGCGAGGTTGGCTCGCGCCTGATTGGCGAGCTGGTCATGGAAGAGCTCAGGCACCTCGACGAGGTCGCGTACGTGCGTTTCGCGTCGGTGTACCGCAGCTTCCAGGACGTCGAGGCATTCCATGACGAGATCGCACGCTTGAAGCACAAGCCCCGCCGCGACCAGGCCGCGGGCCAGCTGTCGTTCCTCGAGGCGGCCGCCGCCGAGGAAAAGGAAAAGCAGGGGCGCAAGCGCGGCGCATGAGCGATTTCACCGGCGACGACCATCGGTACATGGCTCGGGCCCTGCAGCTCGCCGAAGGCGGCCTGTATTCCACCGATCCGAACCCGCGCGTCGGCTGCGTGATCGTCAAGGACGGCCGCGTGGTCGGCGAGGGCTTCCATGCGCGCGCGGGCGAGAGCCACGCCGAGGTGCATGCGCTCGCCATGGCCGGTGCCGCGGCCCGTGGCGCGACGCTCTATGTCACCCTCGAGCCGTGCGCGCACCATGGCCGCACGCCGCCGTGCGCCGACGCACTGCTCGCGGCGGGCATCGCGCGGGTCGTGTATGCCTGTCCGGACCCGAATCCGCTGGTCGCCGGCGCGGGCATTGGGCGCCTCGCTGCCGCGGGCATCGAAATGGAATCGGGCCTGCTGGCGTCGCCCGCCGAGGCGCTGAACGTGGGCTTCTTCAGTCGCCTGCGCCGCGGCCGGCCGTGGCTGCGCGTCAAGCTCGGCGCGAGCCTCGATGGTCGCACGGCGCTCGCCAACGGCAATAGTCGCTGGCTGACCTCGGCGGCGTCTCGCGCCGACGTGCAGCGACTGCGCGCCCGCAGCAGTGCCATCCTTTCCGGCGCCGCGACCGTCGATCGCGACGACGCGCGCCTGAGCGTACGCGACACGACGCTGGACCTGCGCGGCCGGCTGCCGCTGCGCGTGGTGCTCGATCCGGGCCTCGTGCTGCGCCCGACCGCCCGCCTCTTCCAGGAGCCCGGTCCGGTGCTGGTGCTGACCGGCTCGGAGAACGAGGCGGCTCGCGCCGCGCTGGCGGCCACCGGCGCGGAAATCGTGGTCGTCCCGCACAGCGGTGCACGCGACCTCACCAACGTCGTCGCGCTGCTCGCGCAGCGTGGTATCAACGAGTTGCTGGTCGAGGCTGGCCCCCGACTCGCCGGCAGCTTCATCAGTGCCGGGCTCGTCGACGAGTTCGTCCTGTACCTGGCCCCTCACATGCTCGGTCACGACGGCGCGCCCCTGGCGATGCTGCCGATGCTCGACGACCTGGGCGATCGCTGGGAGTTCCGTTACACCGACGTGCGCCAGATCGGGCCCGACCTGCGGTTGACGCTCGTTCCCGTGGCGCGCGAGGCAGAGTGATGTTCACAGGCATCGTCCAGGCCGTCGGCACGATCGCGGCGATGACGCCGAAGGGCGGCGATGTGGAACTGCTGATCGACACGGCCGGCCTGCCGCTCGAGGGCGTCGTGCTCGGCGACAGCATCGCCGTGGCTGGTGCCTGCCTGACGGTGACGCGCCTCGCGCAGGGCCGCTTCGCGGCCGACGTCTCCAACGAGACGCTCGCCTGCACAACGCTCGGACGGCGTGCGGTCGGCAGCGCTGTCAACCTCGAAAGGGCGCTGCGCGCCGGCGATGCGCTCGGCGGTCACTATGTCACCGGCCATGTCGATGGCCTCGCGACGCTGCTCGAGGCCCGAGACGACGCACGCTCACTCAGGCTCACCTTCGAGGTGCCCGAGGCACTGGCGCGCTACGTCGCCGCCAAGGGCTCTGCGACGATCGAGGGGGTCAGCCTCACCGTCAACGAAGTCGCCGGGCGCAGGTTCGGCGTGAACCTGATCCCGCACACGCGCGAGGTCACCACGCTCGGCGCGCTGGCGGTCGGTGATTCTGCCAATCTCGAGATCGACATCATCGCGCGCTATGTCGAACGGCTCGTGAACGCCTCGGCCGCCAGGACGACGTGACCGTCCGCAGCCGCGCGCGCGTCGCGGCCGCGAGGCGGTTCAGAAGCGGTAGTGCACGCGCACGCCGATCGTCCGCGGACGTGCGACCACGCGTGTCGCGGTGAAGTTCGGCAGCGGCTGCAGCGTGGCCGGGTCCTGCGCAGTGCCACGACCGCCGCTGAAGCCGGCGGCGTTCGAGACATTGTTGACGAACAAGTCGAAGCTCAGCGACTTTCCGGTCGAGAGTGCGACCGAAAGGTTCGCCATCGTGCTGGACGGGATCTCCCAATAGCTTCGTGATGTTGAGTCGATCACCGATCCGGCCGCGCCGCGGTAGGCGACGTCGCCATGGAAGTTGACCGTCCAGGGCTCGTTGCCGCCCCTGGCGAGCGGCAGCAGGTAGTCGAGCGCCGCGCTGACGGTCTGCTTCGGCACGCCCGGCAGCCGTGCCCCGGACTTCAGCGAGGCCAGCAGGCAGGTCGGATCGCCGCAGAAGCCGAGGTCGTACAACTGCACGTCCTTGGTGACGGTCGCGTCGGTGTAACTGTGGCCGAAGGTCGCTGTCAGTCGCGAGGTCAGGCGGGCCTGGAGTTCGAGTTCCGTGCCCTTCGAGCGGGCGGTCCGCCCGTTGTAGGTCGCCGGGATGCCCGACAACGTGCTGTAGGCGAACTGGAAGTCGCTGAGGTCGATCAGGAACGCGTCGGCGCTGAACCTCACGCGCTGCTCGAGGGCCGTGCCCTTCACGCCGAACTCATAGTTCTTCGCCAGGTCCGGCTTGAACGTCTGGAAGTCCGGTAGCGATGCATAGGCGCCGCTGGTGGGCAGTGCGTTCGCGCCACCGCGCCGGAAGCCCTCGGAGTAGGTCGCGTACAGCTTGGTGGTCGCGCTCAGGTCATATGACGTGTTGAGCTTGACTACGTGGTCGTTGATCGACGTCTGCACCTGGACGATGCTCCGGCCGGTCGGATCCGTGCCGTCTGCCGAGCAGCCGGCGCCGCACAGCGGGATCTGCTGTACCGTCGTGTTGTCGAACGTCTGGCGGAAGAATCGCGCGCCGCCTGTGATCTGCCAACGACTGGTGGCGTGGAAGGTCAGTTCGCCGAAAAGTGCCTCGTCGACGAAGCGCGTCTGGCGATCGTAGTTGAACTCGAGGTCCGGCATGGCCGCGACGATCTCGGGCGGCTGCGGGAAGCCGACATCCGATAGGTACTGCGAGATGCCCGGCAGGTATTGGCGCGTGTCGGAGGAGACGCGTTGGTTGCGATAGAACGCGCCGACGACGTAGTCAAACTTCTGGCCGTGGTTCGAGACCAGGCGGATTTCCTGAGTGAAGGCGTTCTCGGTGACCGGGGTCACTTCCAGGCCAAGCGCACGCGGGTAGTTCTGGTAATACGGGTAGGTCAGGAAGTTGTTCGCGCCGGGCAGCACGAAGTTGCCGATGATCTCGGTCGTCGCCTTCGATTCGTCGTGGTACAGCGAGGTCGCACTGGTAAAGGTGGCGAGGCCGAGGTCGACCGTGGCGACCAGGCTGCCGAGGTCCATGGTGTCCTCGTAAGGCTGCAGCGCGGCGTTGGTCGCGTCGTATCGACCGCCCTTCGGCACGCTGAACGACGCGTTCGGGAAGATCGCGCCGTCGCCGCTGCCGCCGCAGTCGCGCCCGATGCTCAGGTCGACGATGCAGCCGGGGAAGGTGGGGTTGGACGTCTGCACGTCGTCGACCTTGGTGTGCTGGTGCAGGTAGTCCAGCTGCAAGTCCCAGCCGTCCGCCGGCTGCCAGCGAAGCGCTGCACGCGCATACATCTGGTCGGACGCGTTGGTGCTCTTGCGGGTCGGCGCGAGGACGGGTCCGCTGGTCGGGTCGTCTGCGACGCTGCGGGTCGCCGGTGCCAGCGCCCCGGCCCCGTTGCGCTGCCAAAGCGCGACCTGGTTGATGAAGCCGGCCAGGTGCTCATCGCCGGCCACCAGTCGCAGCGCGAGATGCTCGCTGATCGGCAAGTTGAGCACGGCGTCGATCGCGCCATTGCCGGAACTGTTCGCGCCCTGAGTGATGCTGCCGGTGAGGGTCGCCTCTCCGGCGACCGCATCGAATGTCGGTCGCTTAGGAATGAAGCGGATGGTGCCGGCCTGCGCGCCTGAGCCGTACAGCGTGCCCTGCGGCCCGCGCAGGACCTCGATGCGCTCGATGTCATGCAGCGCGATCGGGAAGAACACCGGCGTCTCGCCGAAATACGTCGAGACGGAGTTGACGGTCTGGGCCGGGACGTCCGAGCCGTTATTGCCGGCACCACCGGGTCCGTCGGTGCGCAGGCCGCGCAACGTGAGGTCATTGGTGTTGCCGCGTGCCGCGGGGCCGGCATCGACGCTGGTCAGGCCTGGCACGATGTGGGACAGCGTGTTGATGCCGGTTGTGCCCGTACGGGCCAGCTCGTCGGCGCCGACCACGCTGATATTGTACGGGATGTCCTGCACGCTCTGCGCGCGGCGCTGCGCGGTGACGGTGATTTCCTCCAGCATGTCGCCCTTCGCGGGCGGCGCCTGCTGCGCCTGGGCAGCGGACGTGGCGGCGAGAACCATGCCGATGGCGACAGCAAGCGCGTGGCGCGGGGAGGGCGCCGTGGTTGCGGCGGTCGACGTGCTGGCGGCGCTGGAGCGGTTATTCACGGGGATCACCTTCTGAATCTTGTCGAATTAAGTCCGCGCACTATAAACCCGTGCGGCGGTGGGTCAACGTGAACCGATCAGTCGGCGGCTGCCAGGCGCCGCGCGAGCGGCTCGAGCTGTTGCTGGTAGTGGCGCCAGCGGCCGACCGAGGTCGCGTACAGGGGCTGGCGGACCTGCGCCGCGCTGGCGGTCGCGACTGCGTCGGCGCGGCGATGAAAGTCCAGGCAGGCCGGCTCCCACGCCAGACCGCAGTGCGCGAGCAGACGACGGCTGACGCCCTCCTGGTCGGCAATCAGCTCCTCGTAGCGTACGACCAGCAGCGCAGACCCCAGCACGTTGCGCCAGTGGCGCATCAGCTTCTGCCAGGCGAGGTAATAGCGTGCGAGGTCGTCGAGGTCGTAGGAGAACGGATACGCGCCGGTGAACAGCGTCTTGTACATCGCGTAACAACTGTCCATCGGATCGCGCTCCAGCGCCACGATGTGGGCGCGCGGCAGCGCGCGGTGGATCAGCCCGACGTACAGATAGTTGAGCGGCAACTTGTCGACGAACCGCGGCCGCTGGCCGGTCTGCGGTCGGGTGGCATCCAGGTAGCGTTGCCCCAGATCGGCAGGCGGCAGCTCCAACGTGCGCTCGACGAACTCGCGCTTGCCGATCTGCGTGCCGGTCAGCTCGCGGACGCCGTCGACACAGGCCTGCGGGAACGCCTGCAACTCGCCGGGGGCCTGCACCTCGCCGTGTGCCGCGAGGATGCTCTCGACCAGGGTCGTGCCGCTGCGCGGCAGGCCGATGACGAAGATGGGCTCGTCGCTTGGATGGCCGGGCGGGCCGGCGCGCAGGGCTGCGTCATCGTGGCGTGCAACCAGCTGCGCCATCGTCTGGATGTCATCATCGACATCGTAGCTGCTGGCGGCACGCTGAAGTTGACAGCCGCGCGAGAGTGCCGTGAACGACTGCTCGTACTGGCCGAGGTCCTCCAGTTCCTTCGCGAGCGCGAACCGCAGGGTGATCTCCCCGGCATGGTCGAGATCGGCTGCCGCCAGCCGCGCCTGGATGGCCGCCACGTGGTTTCGGTCGGGCGTCTGGCGGCGCAGGTCGGCGCGCGTGAGGTAGGCGGCGTGGTCGTGCGGCGCGGCGTCGATCACGCGATCGAGACTGTCCTCGGCAGCCGCGAGTTCACCGACCATTCGTTGCGCCGTCGCGAGATTGAAGCGGTACGCGGCCGAGTCCGGCTGCAGCGCGACCGCGCGCTGGTAGTGGGGCATCGCTCGGTGCGGCTCGTCGCAGTGGCTGTAGAGCGTGCCGAGGCCATCCTCGAGCGCCGCGACCGGTCGCGGCAATGCGGCGGCCGCTGCCGCCGCCGCGAGGGCCTCCCGGCGGTGACCCAGGCGAGCCAGGCACTGTCCCTGCCGAATGTGCAGCGCGGCATCGCCCGGCGCGCAGGCGACGGCCCGTTGCAAGCAAACGAGGCTGAGGTCGGGCCGGTCCGCGCGCAGGTGCACCGACGCCATCAGCGCCCAGGGCCGCGCGTCGCCCTCATTTTCTCGAATTAATTCGAGCGCCGTGACGGACGCATCCCGCACCCGTCCGACGGACAGTTGCGCGTGCGCCTGCCGCAGGCGGGCCTGTATCGATGCTTCATGGGGCGTGGCGGTCATCGGTGGGCAGCATCCTAACCCGGGTTGCCGCGCCCTCTCCCGGGTTCAGTTGCTGCGCTGCGCACAGCGAAGCCGTGCAGGCGAACAAATTTCAGCCTGCCGCGTTCGCACGGACCGCATCGTCGCTTTCGCGTGAAGCGAACATCTTCAGGTGCGCGGCGTACGGGCGGCGCCGAGTGGCAGGCCGGCGCTTGCCCCCGCCAGGTCGAGCGACAGAAAAGCCGATGTAGCACTGGCTGAACGGACCCCCCACGGCCTGCTTGCTGCGGGCCAAGTCGCCTTGACCGCTTCACGCCGGTATGGCGCAATGATGCAGCGCCTGAGCATCACACGTCATGTCCTCGACCTCCCGGCTGGGCCTGCAGTTTCAGCAAGTGCTCGCGGCGCTGGACGCGGCGGCCGTGCCTGTGGCGCTGATCGGTGGTCTCGCGCTGGCATCCCACAAGGTCGTGCGCGCCACGCAGGACATCGACTTTCTCGCCGACATCGACTGTGCCGATGCCATCGAACGGGTGTTCGAGTCGCTCGGCTACCGTTGCGCCTATCGCAGTGACGATGCGGCAAACTATCTGCGGGCGGACGAGCGCGTCGACCTCATCTATGCCCGCAGGCCGATCGCCCGCCGGTTGTTGGCGACGGCAAGCCGGGTGCAGACGTCTCTCGGCCAGGTGCCCGTGGTGAGTTGCGAGGGTCTGATCGGCCTGAAGCTGCAGGCGCTGGTCAATGACCCGCGCCGGACGCAGGACCTCGCAGATATCCGCGCGCTCCTGCGGGTCGGCACGTCGGCTCTGCGCCTTGACGAGGTTCGCGAGTACTTCGTGCTTTTCGGGCGCGAGGCGTTGCTGGACGAACTGTTGAGGGATGTCAATGCAAGCGAGTACCGCTGAACAGCCTGCACCCTGCATCGCTGGCGGGCGAGTCCGCTCGGCAACTGCTGTTATCCCGCAAGACGGCCTGGCGGCACTGGACGAACTGATGACGGTGGTCGAGGCGCTGTGTCCGGTCTGGCCGCCGCGCCCGATCGGCGACGGTCGGGGTCCTTACCGGCTGTAGCCGTCGTCAGTTCCTGCTCGGCGCGGCTGCGTCCGGCGGGACTAGGCGTTCGCGTCGCGCTCGCGCAGGTCGCGCTCGAAGCGCAGCGCGTCCTCCTGCGCCTGGTAGTAGCCACGCACCCAGCCGCGCTGCGCATAGCCGAGGGCGGCATAGAAGCGTCGCGCCGCGTGGTTGGTGTCGCGCACCTCCAGTCGCACGCGGAATGCGCCTGCGCCACGCGCCGTGTCCTCGAGCCAGCCGACGAGCATGCGGCCGATGCCGCGGCGCTGATGGATCGGCTCCACCGCCAGCAGGTTCAGGTGGGCGGCGTCGTCACCGTACTGCATGATCGCGAATCCGCCGATCGAGCCTGCGACCCGTGCCACCAGCACGATGCTGTCCGGGTCCACGCGCTGGCGTTCGATCCGGTGCTCGGTCCAGCACGCCTCGAGGCCCGCCTCGACCAGTCGCCGCGACATCGCGGCGAGGCGGGGGGCGTCCCCGCGCTTGGCCGGGCCGATCAGTATCGCGTCCATGAGCCATTGTCGACCCACCCGGCGACTGCCGTCGAGGGCGGCCGCGGTCTTGGGTAGACTCACGCCCATGAAGCCCCGGGCCGATGCGCGCGTCGTCTATTCCACCGGTCAGGGGCCGGTTTGCCCGGGCTGCGGCTTCCCGGCCAACGCCTGCTGCTGCCAGGCGCTGGCTGCCGCCCGGCCGGCGGGTCCGGCGGGCCCGGTCCGGGTGGCTCGCCAGACCCACGGGCGCGGCGGCAAGGGCGTGACCGTGATCAGCGGGCTTGGCATGTCGGCCGTCGAACTCGAGCAGCTCGCGCGCGAGCTCAAGCAGCGTTGCGGCAGCGGCGGGCGGGTTGCTCAGGACGGCATCATCGAGATTCAGGGCGAGCACCGCGACACGCTGGTCGCGGAACTCGCCCGCCGTGGGATCGCGGCCAAGCGGGCCGGGGGCTGAGCGGTCCCTGCTACAATTACCCCTTTAGCCTTCCACCGACTGGCATCCCCGATGACCTCGTTCGACAGTATCGACGACATCCTTTCCGAACTGCGTGCCGGCCGCATGGTCGTCATCATGGACGACGAGGATCGGGAGAACGAGGGTGACCTGCTGATGGCCGCCGAGTGCGTGCGCCCCGAGGACATCAACTTCATGGCCCGCTACGGGCGCGGCCTGATCTGCCTGACGATGACCGCCGAGCGCTGCAGGGACCTGCGCCTGCCGCTGATGGTCTCGAGCACCGACCTGACCCACCGCACCAACTTCACGATCTCGATCGAGGCCGCGGAGGGCGTGACGACCGGAATTTCCGCCCACGACCGTGCGCACACGGTGCGCGCGGCGGTGAAGGCGGGCGCCAGCCCCTCGGACCTGCGCCAGCCCGGCCATGTCTTCCCGCTCATGGCCCAGCCCGGCGGCGTCCTGACCCGCGCCGGCCACACCGAGGCCGGTTGCGACCTGACGCGGCTCGCCGGCTTCGAGGCCGCGGCCGTCATCGTCGAGATCCTCAACGACGACGGCACGATGGCGCGCCGCCGTGACCTGGAGAAGTTCGCGCGCGAGCACGGCCTGAAGATCGGCACGATCGCAGACCTCATCCGCTACCGGCTCAGCAAGGAGCGCTCGGTCGAGCGGATCGAGGATCGGACGGTCGACACCGAGTTCGGATCGTTCCGGATGCTCGCCTACGAAGATCACGTCAACCGCAACGTGCACCTGGCGCTGGTGCGCGGTGAGCTCGATGCCGGTCACCCGCCGCTGGTGCGCGTGCATCTGGCCGAAACCCTGCGCGACGTCGTCGGCGTGCGCGGTCGCGGTCTAGGCTGGCCGCTGCGCGATGCGCTGCGACGCATTGCCGAGGACGGCAACGGCATCGTCGTGCTGCTGCGCAGCGACGAGGGGCCGCGCGAGCTGATCGACTCGATCCAGGCGCTGGAAGAGGATCCGCCGCGCACGGTGCATGGCCCGGTACTGCGTACCTACGGCATCGGCGCGCAGATCCTGCAGGATCTCGGCGTGACGCAGATGCGCGTGCTGTCCGCTCCCAAGCAGTTGCAGGGGCTGGCGGCCTTCGGCCTCACGGTTACCGAATACGTCAATACCGGCGTCGAGACCGACCCGGCCGGAGAAGCTCGCGCATGACTACGCTTAAGATCATTGAGGCGGACCTGCTGGCCCGCGACATCCGCGTCGCCATCGTGGCCTCGCGCTTCAACGACTTCGTCGTCGCGCGCCTGATCGAAGGCGCGGTCGATGCGCTGGTGCGCCACGGCGCCTCCGAGAAGAACCTGGAGATCGTGCGCGTGCCCGGAGCGTACGAGATGCCGCTGGTGGTGAAGAAGCTGGCGCTGACCAAGCGCTACGACGCGATCGTCGCGCTCGGCGCCGTCATCAGGGGCGACACCGCCCATTTCGACTTCGTCGCCGGCGAGTGTTCCGCGGGCGTCGCGCGCGCCTCGCTCGACAGCGGCGTGCCGGTCGGCTTCGGCGTGCTGACCTGTGACACCTTCGAGCAGGCCATCGACCGCGCCGGCGGCAAGGGCGGCAACAAGGGCGCGGAGGCGGCGCTGGCGGCGCTTGAGACCCACAATCTCCTTAAGCGCCTGGACGGTTGAGGTCATGCCACGCCAAAGCGACTCCCGGGCCCTGTCGCGCGCGCGCCGCGGCGCGCGCAAGGTCCTCGCGCAGGCGCTGTACCAGCTGCAGATCGCAGGCAGCCCGTGGCAGGACATCTACCATCAGTACCTCGAGGACCCCGACTCGGCCGGTGCCGACGCGGATTTCTTTCGCGAGCTGCTGATGAACATCGCGACCGGTCGCGATGCGCTCGACGAGGTGCTCGCGCGCTATTCCGACATCGCGCCTGCGCGCCTCGATCCGATCGAGCACGGCATCCTGTGGATGGCGCTGTACGAGTTGCAGCACCGCCTCGACGTGCCGTTTCGCGTCGCGATCAGCGAGGCGGTCGACCTCGCCAAGCGCTTTGGCGCGACGGACGGCTACAAGTACGTCAACGCCGTCCTCGATCGCGCCGCGACCGAGCTTCGACCCCACGAGCGCCAACTGTAGAGAAGGGAGTCGCGGTGGGCGAGTTCGAGCTGATCGATCGCTACTTCGCCCAGCTCGGCGCCCGCCGCCCGGACGTGTCGCTCGGCGTCGGTGACGACGCGGCGCTGATGAACGTGCCGGCAGGTCACGAGCTGGTTGCATGCGTCGACACGCTGGTCGCCGGCCAGCACTTCCCGCACGACAGTCATGCCGACGATATCGGCTGGCGCGCGCTCGCGGTCAACCTCTCGGACCTCGCGGCGATGGGTGCCACGCCCGCGTGGGCGACGCTTGCACTGACGATGCCGGCGCTGGACGAGGACTGGCTGGAGGGCTTCGCGGCGGGCCTCGGTGCGATCGCGACCCAGCATCGCGTCGCGCTGGTCGGCGGCGACACCACGCGCGGGCCGCTGACGATCAGCGTCTCCCTGATGGGACTCGTGCCCGCCGGCAGCGCACTGCGCCGCGGTGGCGCGCGCGCCGGCGATCTGATCTACGTGACCGGTTGGCCCGGCGATGCCGCAGCGGGATTGGCGCTGTTGCAGGGGCGCTTGCAGGGCGCGGGTGCCGATCGCGGGGCGCTCGAACTCAAGTTCCGCCGGCCGGAGCCGCGAGTTGCCTTCGGCGCCCGGCTGCGGGGAATCGCCAGCAGCTGCATCGACGTCTCCGACGGCCTCGCGGCAGACCTCGGACGGCTGGTGGCGGCCAGCGGGGTGGGGGCCGTGGTGCGGGCCGCGGAGCTGCCGCTGTCACGGGCGCTGTATGCGCTGGCCGGGGAGGCCCGTGCACGCGAGTTCGCCCTCGGCGGCGGCGACGACTACGAACTGCTCTACACGGTGCCGCAGACGGCGCGTAACCAGTTGTTCCAGCAGGCTGCGAGTGCCGGGGCGCCCGCCTGCCACTGCATCGGCGAGGTGGTCGCCGGCCGGGGGGTGAGGGTCCTGGGCGAGCGCGGCGAACTGCCGCTGCCCCGCGGCTGGGATCACTTCGGGCCCTGAGGGCGCCGCCGGCCACAGCCGGCCGCAAAGCGGGATGCGCTTCACGGATCGGGGCGTCGCGCCGCCCTATGCTGGCCGCCCATGCCCGGTGCGATCTCGACCAGGGCCAGGCGGAGAGTGTGCCATTCGCAGTCCGACCCCCATGACGAATAGCCGCGGATTGCCGGTGGGCCGAGCCGGGCGCCCGGTGCCGGAGCGCATCGGCAAGTACGAGATCATCAAGGAAGTCGGTCGCGGCAGCACCGGCAGCGTCTACCTGTCGCACGATCCGTACTACGGGCGCGATGTTGCCATCAAGGTCTACGGCATCGAGGCCACCGACGACCCCGAGAAGGCGCGCGTGGCGCGCAAGATGTTCCTGTCGGAAGCCCACATGGTGGGCATGCTGCAGCACCCGAACATCCTGCCGATCTACGATGCTGGCGAGGAAGGCGGTCACTACTACGTCGTCACCGAGTTCGTGCACGGCGCGCGTACGCTTGCGACCTACTGCAAGGCCGACAACCTGCTGCGCATCGACGACGTCGTCGAGCTCGTCTACAAGTGCGCCAAGGCGCTTGCCTATGCTCACGGCCGCGGCGTGATCCATCGCGACATCAAGCCGTCCAACGTGATGCTGACCGTCGACAGCGACGTGCGGATCATCGACTTCGGCATCGCGATCGTCGCCGACTCCGAGATTTCCCGTATCGACGGCATCGCAGGCAGCCCCTCCTACATGTCGCCCGAGCAGGTGCAGTCGGCCGAGATCACCCAGCGCTCCGATCTGTACTCGCTCGGCGCCGTGATGTACGAGCTGCTCACCGGCTACCGGCCGTTCCGTGCCGGCAACCTCTCCAAGCTGTTGCACCAAATCGTCTACGCAACGCCGCCGCCGATCCACACGATGCGCGAGGGCGTGCCCGAGGAGCTGGAGCGGGTCGTCGCGCTGGCGCTGCAGAAGGACGCCACCAAGCGCTACGCCACCGGCCAGGACTTCGCCGCCGACCTGACGCGCGTGCACCAGCGCCTGCGCGTCGAGGCCAACAAGATCGACCGTCACGAGCAGTTCGCGATTCTGCGCCGGCTCAAGTTCTTCCACGACTTCTCGCACGCCGAGATCTGGGAAGTGCTGCGCGCCAGCCAGTGGCAGGACTACGCCGAGGGCGAGGAGATCGTCAAGGAAGGCGAGATCGACGATCGCTTCTACATCATCGTGCAGGGCGAGGTCGGCGTCGAGCGCTTCGCCCGTCAGGTCGGCACGCTGGAGGCCGGCGAATGCTTCGGCGAGACCAGCTTCGTGCATGGCGCCAAGCGCCTCGCGACGATTCGTGCGCGCGGCCAGGTCAGCGTCATGAAGGTCAGCTCCACCCTGCTCGAGCAGGTCTCCGCCTCCTGCCAGCTGCGCTTCAACAAGGTCTTCCTGCGCTCGCTGATCGGCCGCCTGCAGGGCGCCGACGCGCCGCCCGCCCAGCGCTAACGTCCTGGCCCGGCCGCGCCTTCCCCCTTGCCAAACCGCGCCTGCGGCTGCCAGCCTTGTCGGCTTGCCGCCCGCGTGGGCGCGCCACAGCCCCGGAGAGCACCTTGACCGACCTGTTCCAGCCGCTGCGGTTGGGCGAGCTGACGCTGCCGAACCGAATCATCATGGCGCCGTTGACGCGCTGCCGCGCCGGCGACGGACGCGTGCCGAACGCCCTGATGGCCGAGTACTACACGCAGCGCGCGAGCGCGGGCCTGATCCTCAGCGAGGCGACCTCGGTGTGCGCCGACGGTGTCGGATATCGCCACACGCCGGGCATCTGGTCCGACGCGCAGGTTGACGGCTGGGCGCGCGTGACGGCGGCGGTGCACGCAGCCGGCGGGCGCATCATGCTGCAGTTGTGGCACGTCGGTCGCATCTCGGATCCCGAGCTGCTGGGCGGCGCGCGGCCCATCGCGCCGAGCGCGATCGCACCGCTCGGCCAGGTCAGCCAGCTGCGTCCGGAGCGCGACTACGTGGTACCGCGGGCGCTCGAGAGCAGCGAGATCCCCGGCATCGTGGCGGCCTTTCGCCGCGGTGCCGAGAACGCCATGCGCGCCGGTTTCGACGGCGTGGAGATCCACGGCGCGAACGGCTACCTGCTCGATGAGTTCCTGCAGGACGGCAGCAACCACCGCACCGACGCCTATGGCGGCCCGATCGCCAATCGCGCGCGACTGCACCTGGAGGTGACGGACGCCGCCATCGAGGTGTGGGGCGCGGGACGGGTCGGGATGCACCTCGCGCCGCGCGGCGACGCGCACTCGATGGCTGATTCCGATCCGCTGGCGACGTTCGGCTATCTGGCCGAGCAGCTGGGTCGGCGTCGAATCGCGTTCCTGTGTCTGCGCGAGTCGCTCGGCGAGCGCCGGATCGGTCCTGCACTGAAGGCGCGCTTCGGTGGCGTGGTGATCGCGAACGAGGCGTTCACGGTCCAGAGTGCGCAGGCGATGCTGGCGGCGGGGGAGGCCGATGCGGTCGCCTTCGGCAAGGACTTCATCGCCAATCCCGACCTGCCGCTGCGGCTGGCAAAGGGGTTGCCGCTCAATCCGCCGCAGCCCAGGACCTTCTACGGGTCGGGGCTTCCCGACCCGCGTGTCGGCTACACCGACTACCCCGCCGTCTGCTGACGGCGCCCGCTGGGGCGCGCAGGCTCAGGCAGTCGGCGCGTCCTTGTTGCGCTCGATGAGCGCGTACGCCGAGTGGTTGTGGATGGACTCGAAGTTCTCCGACTCCACCACGTACGCGCGGATGCGGTCGTCCGCGTTTAGCCGCACCGCGACATCGCGCACCATGTCCTCGACGAACTTCGGGTTGTCGTAGGCCCGTTCGGTCACGAACTTCTCGTCCGGGCGCTTGAGGATACCGTACACCTCGCACGAGGCCTCGCTCTCGGCGATGTCGATCAGTTCCTCGATCCAGACATGCCCCTTGATGCGGGCACTGATCGTGACGTGCGAGCGCTGGTTGTGGGCGCCGTAGTCAGAGATCTTCTTGGAGCAGGGGCAGAGGCTGGTCACCGGCACCACCACCTTGATCCAGGTATCGATGTGCTCGCCGCTGACCTCGCCGATGAGCGTCGCGCGATAGTCGAGCAGGCTCTGCACGCCCGACACGGGCGCCTTCTTCATGATGAAGTACGGGAAGGCCATCTCGATGTGGCCCTTCTCGGCGTCGAGTCGCGTGACCATTTCGCGCAGCATCGCGCGGAACGAGTCGACCGACAGTTCGCGCTCGTGCAGATGCAGGATCTCGACGAACCGCGACATGTGCGTGCCCTTGAAATTGTGGGGCAGGTACACGTACATGTTGAAGTTGGCGACCGTGTTCTGGTCGCCGCCCGAACGGTCGCGCACGCGCACGGGATGGTAGATGTCCTTGATCCCGACCTTGTCGATCGCGATCCGGCGCGTGTCGGCGCGGCTCTGGACGTCCTCGATCGACTGCGCCGCGGGTGCTTCCACAACGGTATTCATCGAGAGTCCTTCCTGCCGCAAGCAGCGGTCATCTTGAGCAATGTGCCGTGCCTCGCACGGCACGCTTCAGGCGCGACGCTGGCGAGGCTGCCAGAAACGGTCGATACGCTGCGCCAGGGTCGCAGCGTCGAGGCCCGCGGCGGCGAGGTTGTCGCTGCGCGAACCGTGGGCGATGAAGCGATCCGGGATGCCCAGCTGCAGCACCGGCAGTACGTAGCCATGCGCGCTGAGCACTTCCAGAACCGCCGCGCCGGCGCCGCCGGCGAGCGCGTTCTCCTCGGCAGTCACCAACGACTCATGGCGGTCAGCCAGGAGCCGGATCAGGTCCTCGTCGATGGGCTTCACGAAGCGCATGTTGACCAGCGTCGCATCAAGCTTCTCTGCGAGCGCGGTCAACGCAGCCACCATGGTACCGAACGCGAGGATTGCAAGACCCGAGCGTCCGTCGCGGCAGATGATGCCACGGCCGAGCGGCAGCGCGGTCATCTCCGTCACCGGCTGCACTCCCGGTCCAGTACCGCGCGGGTAGCGCACGGCGGCGGGGCCGTCGAGCAGGGTCGCCGTGTAGAGCATCTGGCGGCATTCGTTCTCGTCCGCCGGCGCCATGATCGTCACGTTCGGCACGGTGCGCAGGAACGACAGGTCGAATACGCCCTGGTGCGTTGCGCCGTCGCCGCCGACCAGGCCCGCCCTGTCCAGTGCAAAAGTCACCGGCAGGTTCTGCAGCGCGACGTCGTGGATCAGCTGGTCGTAGGCGCGCTGCAGGAACGAGGAGTAGATCGCGACGACCGGTCGCATGCCCTCGCAGGCGAGTCCCGCGGCGAGCGTGACCGCGTGCTGCTCGGCGATGCCGACATCGAAATATCGTGCCGGGAAACGGCGTGAATACTCGACCATCCCGGAGCCCTCGCGCATCGCCGGCGTGATCGCGACGATGCGCGGGTCGCGCTCGGCCATGTCGCACAGCCACTGGCCGAATACCTGGGTGTAGCTCAGGCCGGAGGCAATGTCCTTGAAGATCAGGCCCTTGTCGGCGTCGAACGGGCCCGGGCCGTGCCATTTGATCGGGTCGGCCTCGGCCGGCGCGTAGCCCTTGCCCTTCTTGGTGACGACGTGCAGGAACTGCGGGCCGCGCAGGTGACGGATGTTTCTGAGCATGCGCACCAGCCCGATCACGTCGTGGCCGTCGACGGGGCCGATGTAGTTCAGGCCCATTTCCTCGAACATCGTGCCGGGCAGGACCATGCCCTTCATGTGTTCCTCGGAGCGCCGGGCGAGTTCCCACGCTGCGGGCATCCGCCGCAGAATCCGCTTGCCGCCTTCCTTGAGGCCCGCGTACAGGCGGCCGGAGAGCACGCGCGCGAAGTAGTTCGATAGCGCGCCGACGTTCTCCGAGATCGACATGTCATTGTCGTTGAGCACGACCAGCAGGTCGACGTCGAGCGAGCCGGCGTGGTTCAGCGCCTCGAAGGCGAGGCCCGCGGTCATCGCACCGTCGCCGATGACCGCGACGTGGCGCCGCGCGCCGGGGCGCTGCCGGTCGCCGGCCAGCTGGTCGGCGATCGCCATGCCCAGCGCCGCCGAGATCGAGGTGCTCGAGTGGCCGACGCCGAAAGTGTCGTACTCGCTCTCGTCGCGGGCCGGGAACGGCGCTAGGCCGTCTTTCTGCTTGATCGTGTGCAGTTGCTCGCGCCGCCCGGTCAGTACCTTGTGCGGGTAGGCCTGGTGACCGACGTCCCAGACCAGCCGGTCCAGTGGCGTGTCGTAGACATAATGCAGTGCGAGGGTGAGCTCCACGGTGCCCAGGCCCGCGGCGAAATGGCCCCCCATCTGGCTGACGGTTTCGATCAGGAAGCCGCGCAGCTCTGCGGCCAGCGCCGGCAGCTCCTGCTCGGGCAGCGCACGCAGGTCCGCAGGCGACGCGATGCGATCGAGCAGGGGATAGGTGTCCGGACCGGCCATCGGCACAGTTTACCTGTAACGCCGTCGCCGGCGCAGAACCGGCGGGGCGCTCAGCTTGAGCGTTCGACGATGAACGCGCCGAGCCACGCCAGCATGCCGGCGTCGGGGCCGAGCGGCAGGATCGCGGCCTGCGCCTCGGAGTACAGCGTCGCTGCGCGCTCGCGCGCGGCCGCCATGCCGGCCGCGGCGGGGTAGGTCGGCTTGTGGCGCGCCTGGTCCGCGCCGACGGTCTTGCCCAGCAGGCCGGGGTCACCCTCGACGTCGAGGATGTCGTCGACGATCTGGAACGCAAGCCCGAGGGCGGCGGCAAAGCGCGTCAGCGCCGCCCGCGATGCCGCCGGGATGGCGGGCGCGAGCGTCATCGCAAGTCCCACGCTCGCCTCGAGCAGCGCGCCGGTCTTGAGGCGGTGCATGTGCTCCACCTCGGCCGCCGACAGCGACCGGCCGACCGCGGCGAGGTCGATGGCCTGCCCACCGGCCATCCCGCGGGTGCCACTCGCCGCCGCCAGCAGCCGGATCATCGCGACCCGCTGCTCGGCTGCGACGGGTGCCGCGGCGAGGCTTTCGAACGCCAGCACCTGCAGGGCGTCGCCGGCCAGGATCGCGGTGGCCTCGTCGAACTGCCGGTGGCAGGTCGGGCGGCCGCGGCGCAAATCATCGTCGTCCATCGCCGGCAGGTCGTCGTGGATCAGCGAATAGACGTGGATCATCTCCACGGCAGCGGCCGCCGCGTCCAGGGCCGGCAGGGGGACGCCGAGCAACTCGCCGGTGGCGTACACGAGCGCCGGGCGGACGCGCTTGCCGCCGCCGAGGGTGCTGTAGCGCATCGCCGCGTGCAGCCGCTCGGGCACCTCGCTGGCCGACGGCAGGCGCGCCGCCAGGCTCGCCTCGATGCGCGACCGGTAGCCCTCGAGTCGTTCGTGCCGGTCCGCGGGGGTCACTCGTCGTCTTCGGCGTCGTGGAACGGCATCGCCTCGTGGCTGCCGTCCGGCCGGGCCAAGAGCAGTTCGACCTTCTGCTCGGCGCTTGCCAGCGCCTCCTGGCACGCGCGGGTGAGGCCGACGCCGCGTTCGAAGGTGGCCAGCGCCTCCTCCAGCGGCACATCACCCTGCTCGAGGCGGGTGACGACGGCCTCCAGGTCGGCCATCGATTTCTCGAAGTCGAACGTGGCGGCGGGGGCGGGATCGGCAGCGGTGCGGGGGGCGCGGGGCATGGTGTTTCCAATGGGTCGTCGGCCAGAGTAGCGGCGGTGCAAAGCGCGCGTCAACGCAGGATCCGGGCGAGCGGCTTTCGGGGCGTTGACGCCTTCGGCGGGCGGCGCCTACAGTGGGCCACGGACCGATGACCGGTCCGCCGATGGCATGGATCTTCCCTCGCGCCAGGCAAGGCGCCCCCCAGGAGACCTCCCGTGAACCTCAAGGGCAGCAGGACCGAAAAGAACCTCAAGGACGCGTTCGCCGGCGAATCGCAGGCCAACCGACGCTACCTCTATTTCGCCAACAAGGCGGACATCGAGGGATTCAACGACGTATCGATGGTGTTCCGCTCGACCGCCGAGGGCGAGACCGGCCATGCGCACGGCCACCTCGACTATCTGGTGGAGGTCGGTGACCCGGCGACCGGACTGCCGATCGGCTCGACCGCCGACAACCTCAAGGCCGCCATCGCGGGCGAGACGCACGAGTACAGCGATATGTACCCGGGCATGGCCAAGACCGCGCGCGAGGAGGGCTTCGGCGAGATCGCCGACTGGTTCGAGACGCTCGCGAAGGCCGAGCGCTCGCACGCCAACCGGTTCCAGAAGGCGTTCGACGGGCTGTGAGGCGAGGGTAGGCGGCACGGCCGCCGCCATCGTCCACGCTCCGCCCGCTCGCCATGAGCGACACGCCCGCAGGGACGCGCGAGGGAGGACTGCAGGCGCCGACGCGCCACGCGCTGGCGTGGAAGACCGAGGCGTTCTACGACGCGGGCGCACTCGAGCAGGAGCTGACCCGGGTATTCGACCTGTGCCATGGCTGCCGCCGCTGCGTGAGCCTGTGCCAGTCGTTTCCGACGCTGTTCGACGCGGTCGATGCCTCGCCCAGCGGCGAACTCGATGGCGTGCCGAAGAAGGCCTATTGGGACGTCGTCGATCACTGCTACCTGTGCGACCTGTGCTATCGGACCAAGTGTCCGTACATTCCGCCGCATTCCTGGAACATCGACTTCCCGCACCTGATGCTGCGCGCCAAGGCGGTGCGCCACCGCGCCGGCCCGACCCGGCTGCGCGACCGGCTGATGGCATCGACCGATGCGGTCGGCGCGATCGCGGGCATTCCCGTGATCGCGGAGGTCGTCAACGCGGTAAACGCGAGCGGACCGGGACGTGCGCTGCTGTCGCGCGCGCTCGGCGTACACCCCGACGCGCCGCTGCCGCGCTACCACCACCCGAGCTTTCGGGCGCGCGAGCAGCGTCGCCAGCGCCCGCTGCTCGAGGCGGTGCCCACCGCCGCGACGCGCGGCCGGGTCGTGCTCTACGCGACCTGCTACTGCAACCGCAATGAACCGTCGATCGCCGAGGACCTGGTGCGGGTGTTCGAGCACAACGGCATTGCCGTCGTGCTTGCCCATCGTGAGCGCTGCTGCGGCATGCCGAAGCTGGAGCTCGGCGACCTCGAGGGCGTCGAGGCGCTCAAGCGCGAGAACATCCCGGTGCTTGCCGCGCTGGTGGACGCCGGCTATGACATTGTCGCGCCCGTGCCGTCGTGCGTGCTGATGTACAAGCAGGAGCTGCCGCTGCTGTTCGCCGACGACGCCGAGGTGAGGAAGGTCGCCGCACGCATGTTCGATCCGTTCGAGTACCTGTGGGCGCGCCACCGCGCGGGGCTGCTCAGCACCGCCTTCGCCCAGCCGCTGGGGCGGGTCTCCTACCAGGTGCCGTGTCACCTGCGGGTGCAGAGCATCGGCCTGAAGACGCGTGACGTGCTGCAGCTGGTGCCGGGTACGACACTTGAGGTCATCGAGCGCTGCTCCGGCCACGACGGTACCTACGCGCTCAAGCAGGAGTCCCACGCGCAGTCGCGGCGGATCGGCAAGCCAGTCGTCGACCGCGTGGTCGCCACCGGCGCCGACCACCTGACCAGCGACTGCCCGATGGCGGGGCGCCAGGTCGCGACCGGCGCCGGCGACGGTCGCGTCGCCACCCATCCCATGACGCTGCTCGCGAGGGCCTATGGCCTCGGCACCGGCTGATCCGCCCGGGCGCGGTGCCTCGCGCAGCCTGACCGGCGCCGACCTGATGGGGCTGGAGACCTACGCCCGCGTGCGGGACGGGTTCCGCGCCGAGGTGATCCGCCACAAGGCCCTGCGCCGGATCGGAATCGGGCCCCACGCGACGCTGTGCTTCGAGGACCGGCTGAGCGTGCAGTATCAGATCCAGGAGATGCTGCGGGTCGAGCGGATCTTCGAGGCGGACGGCATCCGGGCGGAGCTGGACGCGTACAACCCACTGATCCCGGACGGCACGAACCTCAAGGCGACGCTGCTGCTGGAATATCCGGACGCCGTGATCCGGGCCGAGGCGCTGCGGCGGCTGCGCGGCATCGAGGGGTGCTGCTGGGCCGAGCTCGGTGGCCGCCGGATCGTCGCGATCGCCGACGAGGATCTGGAGCGGGACAGCGGCGAGAAGACCTCGGCGGTGCATTTTCTGCGCTTCGAGTTCGGCCCGTCCGCGCACGCGGCTTTCGCGGCGGGTCCGGTGGTGATGGGCATCGCCCATCCCGACTATACTCACGCGACGGCCCTGGCGCCGGCGTCGCGTACGGCGCTGGCCGCCGACCTCGACCCGTAGCCGGCCCCGGCCGGACCTGCGGATCGTGGCGCGCGCCACGGCCTGCCTCACCCAATGTCCGATTTTCGAGTACCCTCGCGCCCGCGATGAACCAGTCCTATACCGCTTCCGACATCGAGGTCCTTTCGGGCCTGGACCCCGTGCGCCGCCGCCCGGGGATGTACACCGACACCTCGCGGCCGAACCACCTGGTCCACGAGGTCGTCGACAACAGCGTCGACGAGGCGCTCGTCGGCTACTGCCGCGAGATCCACGTCACCGTCTTCAAGGACGGCAGCGTCGAGGTCGTCGACGACGGCCGCGGCATGCCGGTCGACGTGCACCCGATCGAGAAGATCCCGGGCGTCGAGCTGATCCTCACCCGACTGCACGCGGGCGGCAAATTCTCCGACAAGACCTACCAGCAGTCGGGCGGCCTGCACGGCGTCGGCGTCTCGGTCGTGAACGCCCTTTCGGCGCGCCTCGAGTGCCGCGTGCGGCGCGACGGCACCGAATACCTGATCGCGTTCAACGGCGGGCGCCTCGCCGAGAAGCTCAAGGCCGTCGGCAAGGTCGGCGCGCGCAACACCGGCACCTCAGTGCGATTCTGGCCGGACCCGAAGTACTTCGATTCCGACAAGGTGTCGGTCACCAGGCTCAAGCACGTGCTGCGCGCCAAGGCCGTGCTGTGCGCCGGCCTGAAGGTGACCCTGTTCAACGAGGCCAGCGGCGAGCGCGACGAGTGGTTCTACACGGGCGGCCTGTCGAGCTACCTGCTCGAGCGCCTCGGCGGCGCCGCGATCGTGCCCGACGAGCCGTTTGCGGCCGCGCTCAAGGGCGGCAGCGAGTCGGCCGAGTGGGCGTTCGCCTGGTTGAACGAGGATGGCGTCGAGTCGGTCGGCGAGAGCTACGTCAACCTGATCCCGACCACCGACGGCGGTACGCACGTCAACGGGCTGCGCGCCGGCATCACCGACGCGGTGCGCGACTTCTGCGAGTTGCGCAACGTCATCCCGCGCGGCGTGAAGATCGCGCCGGAGGACGTCTGGGACCGGTTGAGCTACGTGCTGTCGGTGAAGATGCACGAGCCGCAGTTCGCCGGCCAGACCAAGGAGCGGCTCGCCTCGCGCGAGTCCGCGGCGTTCGTCTCGGGGCTCGTCAAGGACTCGTTCGGCATCTGGCTATCGCAGCACCCGGAGGCCGGTGAGAAGATCGCGAACCTCGCGATCATGAACGCGCAGGCGCGCCTGAAGGCCGCGCAGAAGGTGATCCGCAAGCGCGTCGTGTCCGGCCCCGCGCTGCCGGGCAAGCTCGCCGACTGCACCTCGCAGGAGCCGGCGCGCACGGAGCTGTTCCTGGTGGAGGGTGACTCCGCCGGCGGCAGCGCCAAGCAGGCCCGCGAGCGCGAGTTCCAGGCGGTCATGCCGCTGCGCGGCAAGATCCTCAACACCTGGGAGGTCGACGCGGCCGGCGTGCTCGCCTCGCAGGAGGTCCACGACATCTCGGTCGCGATCGGCGTCGAGCCGGGCTCGCCCAAGCTCGGCGAACTTCGCTATCACAAGATCTGCATCCTGGCGGATGCCGACTCCGACGGCGCGCACATCGCGACGCTATTGTGCGCGCTGTTCCTGCGTCACTTCAGGCCGCTGGTGCTCGCCGGCCACGTGCACGTGGCGATGCCGCCGCTGTACCGCGTCGACGTGGGCAAGAACGTCTACTACGCGCTCGACGACGCGGAGCGCGCCGGGATCCTCGACCGCATTGCCGCCGACGGCACGCGCGGCAAGGTCACCGTCACGCGCTTCAAGGGCCTGGGCGAGATGAACCCGCTGCAGCTGCGCGAGACGACGATGGCACCCACCACGCGCCGGCTGCTGCAGCTGACGGTGGACGCGGGCGACGATACCGACCAGATGATGGACATGCTGCTGGCCAAGAAGCGCGCCTCCGACCGGCGTGATTGGCTCGAGTCGAAGGGCAATATGGCCGAGGTGGTGTCGTGAGTTCGGGCGATCTGAATTTCGATGGCGTCGAGCGCCAGCCACTAAAGACGTTCACCGAGAAGGCGTACCTCGACTACTCGATGTACGTGATCCTGGATCGCGCGCTGCCGCAGCTCGCCGACGGGCTCAAGCCCGTGCAGCGCCGCATCGTCTACGCGATGAGTGAGCTTGGCCTGGCGGCCGGCTCCAAGCACAAGAAGAGCGCACGCACGATCGGCGATGTGATCGGCAAGTTCCATCCGCACGGCGACTCGGCCGCGTACGAAGCCATGGTCCACATGGCGCAGGACTTCTCGTACCGCTACCCGCTGATCGACGGTCAGGGGAATTTCGGCTCGGCGGACGATCCGAAATCGTTCGCGGCAATGCGTTACACCGAGTCGCGGCTGCGTCCCTATGCCGAGACGCTGCTCGCCGAGCTCGGCCAGGGCACCGTCGAATGGACCCCGAACTTCGACGGTACCATGGACGAGCCGGCGCTGCTGCCGGCGCGGCTCCCGAACGTGCTGCTCAACGGCGCGACCGGCATCGCGGTCGGCATGGCGACCGACATCCCGCCGCACAACCTGCGCGAGGTCGTCGCGGCCTGCCTGAAGCTGCTCGACGAGCCCGATGCGACGCTCAGGGACCTGCTCAAGTCGGTGCAGGGACCCGACCTGCCGACCGGTGCCGAGATCGTGACGCCGAAGGCCGAGCTGAGGGCGATCTACGAGACCGGTAGCGGCACCTTCCGTGCGCGCGCGGTCTACGAGGTCGGCGACGGTGAGGTGATCATCACCGCGCTGCCGTACCAAGTGTCGGGCTCGAAGATCCAGGAGCAGGTGGCCGCGCAGATCCGCGCCAAGAAGCTGCCGATGGTCGAGAACGTACGGGACGAGTCCGACCACGAGGACCCGACGCGCATCGTGCTCGAGCTGCGCTCCAACCGTGTCGACGCCGAGCAGGTGATGACCCACCTGTTCGCGACCACGGACCTCGAGCGCACCTATCGGGTGAACATGAACGTGATCGCGCTGGATGGCCGGCCGCAGGTCATGGGCCTCAAGGCGATGCTCACCGAGTGGCTCGCGTACCGCACGCGCACCGTGACGCGCCGGCTCGAGTACCGCCTGGCCAAGCTCAACGCCCGGCTGCACATCCTCGACGGCCTGCTGATCGCCTACCTGAACCTCGACGAGGTGATCCGGATCGTCCGCACCGAGGACGAGCCGAAGGCCGTGCTGATGAAGCGCTTCTCGCTCTCACCCGAGCAGGCGGAGGCGATCCTCGAGACCAAGCTGCGCCACCTGGCGCGGCTGGAGGAGATGAAGATCCGCGGCGAGCAGGCGGAACTCGCCGCCGAGCGCGATGGCATCGAGAAGACGCTCAAGCACCCGGCGCGGCTCAAGCAGCTGATCCGCGACGAGCTGAGTGCGGATGCCGAGAAGTACGGCGACAAGCGCCGCACGAAGATCGTCGAGCGCGACGCCGCCAAGGCCATCGACGAGACCGAGCTGGTCGTGGCGGAGCCGGTCACCGTCGTGCTGTCCACGGCGGGCTTCGTGCGCCAGGCGAAGGGCCACGAGATCGATCCGAGCTCGCTTTCCTACAAGTCCGGCGATGGATTC
>JANXQL010000177.1 GCA_025356815.1 Pseudomonadota bacterium | reverse complement strand
CCGCATGAAATCAAGATCGCCACGCGGCGCGGCGCTCGACACGGGGAACTGCGGGTCTTTCACGGCGGGGTCCGGCCACAACACAGCGCGAGTATAAGGCGCCCGCATCGCGACTACTGCCCGGGCAACGCGACCTCGGCGGGCCCACCCTCGAATGGCATCGGCCCGCCCGCGAGCGGCACGCCGAGCACACGGGGGCCGGGACCGCATTCCTCGCCCGGTAGCACTCGCTGCCCGCCCCCCGGATTGGCAAGGCAATCCGGCGCGGCGGCCTGCGCCCGGGTCCCGGTCGCGACGTCGTCGTCAGGGTTCACCGACCAGGGCGCGGTGTCGAAGAAAGGCCGCTGCGCCTGCGTCACGCTCAGGCCCGGCGGGTCGTGGACTGCGCCGCTGGCACGCTCGGCGGGGAGACGCTGCGGCTGGCTGCGCAGCGGGCGAATCGACCGCGGCCCGCCTTCGACGAGGATGATCGGCGCACTGGCGCCAGCCGGCGTCTGCGGCATGACCGCCGGCATCCCGGCATGGCCCGCGCCCGCCACGAGCGCGGGCGACACGAGGAACGAGGTAGCGGCGAGTTGTGCCGCGACCGCAATCGAGGCGTAGGTGCCGGGCAGCGCGGCGACCACGCGCTGTACGCGCGCAAGGTCGCGGGCTGCCGTCGCCACCGACATCGTTGGCGCGCCGGTCGCGTCGAGCCGGGTGCACGCCTCCCGCAGCCCGTGCCCCAGTCGGTGCGCCAAGCCGTAACCTGCCGCGACCGTGCACAGCGCGAGCGCGGCCAGCAGTCCGCGCATCGGCGCGCTGTCGATCACCCAGGCCAGCAGCCCGCAGAACAGCGCCGGTAGCCAGGCCCAGTGACTGAGCAGGTCAAGCTGACGCCGCAAGCCGGTCGCATCCGGCCGGGCCGCGACCATTCCGGGTGCAGCGAACTTGGCGACGATCCCGTCCTGCAGTCGGTCCGCGGTGACGAGCGGATTCCCGGCAGCGCCGATCACCATCTGCAGGCCGCCACAGCGCGGACAGCATGGCGACGATGCTAATGATGCGCATGCCCGGCCTCGCCACTGACGCGCCACAGCACCAGACCGGCAGGGGCATGTCGTGAGTGTCGATGGCATCCCTGTCTCCGGCAGCAACCCCAGACGCGAAAGCTGATCAAGCACCTTCTCGTGCCCTGATCGTAAGTGCCTCGAGCGCTGCGCAACAACTCGCGCTTACCGAATGCTCCATGTCCGTGCGCGCATGCATCGATGATGCGCGACTGCCCAGTCCATTACAGCCAGCGCAGGTGTCGGCCGTGAACGACACTTGCCCGCCGGCGAGGTCCAGGACAAGCCAGCCCCATCGCGCGCGCTGCACAGCGGGCATCGCACACAGACGAATCGCGGCCTCGCGTGCGGCAGATACAGAGCGGCCGGCAGGGGCACGGGCGTTGCGGCGCGGTGGCTGCCGCGCGCCATCCTCGAGGCGATTCGGGGGCCGTGCGGGACGATCGGATCGATGACCGAGCTGGGCGAGGTCGCAGCGCCGCAGGTCGCCGATGCGCAAGCGGCCGACGCGTCGTCGGCATCACGAGCGCCGACGTCGATCAAGCAATCGCCGCCGGCTGACCGTTATCGCGCTGGGCCGCACTCCTAGAATCGGCAGTCCCGTAACGGCACTACCAGGGTCTTCTTCCAGATCTTGTGCGTCAGATAGAGCGTGATGAAGATCGGGATCATCAGGTAGCTGGTGACCGCATCGAACCACGAAAACTTCGCTGCTGTGAACACCGAGGCGTTGGCACCGAACAGCACGACCAGGAACAGCCCCAGCGCAAGCCATGGCCCGTAGGGGAAGAACTTGGCCCTGAACTTCAGGTCATCGAGGCTGCGACCCTGTGCGACCCACGCCTTGCGAAAGCGCAGGTGGCAGATCGCGATGCCCAGCCAGATCAGAAAGCCGCTCAGGCTGCTTGCGTTGTACAGCAGCTGATAGATCTTCTGGTCGCCGATGAAATTCGAGAAGAAGGCGCAGGCACCGACCACGCCGGTCGCGAACAGCGCCGCGACGGGCACGCCGCGCTTGCTCAGGACGGCGAAACGCCGCGGGGCCTTGCCGGCGCAGGCCATCGCATGCAGCATCCGCGTCGCGACGTAGAAGGCGGAGTTCCCACAGGAGAGCACGGCCGTGAGGATCACCGCGTTCATGATGCTGGCGGCGTAGTAGCCGATGTGAGGCACATGCTGGAATACCAGTGTGAAGGGCGAATAGGCCACGTGGCTCTCGTCGCCATTCAGCAGGTTCGGGTTGTTGAAACCGACCAGCGTACCCACCACGAAGATCGCACCGACATAGAACAGCAGAATCCGCCAGAACACGCTGCGGATCGCCTTGGGCACGTTGCGCTGCGGATCGGCCGTCTCGGCCGCGGCCAGTCCCACGCCCTCCGTGCCCTGGAACGAGAAGCCCGCGATCATGAACACGCCCAGCACGCCCGCAATGCCGCCCACGAACGGCGCCGAGTGGCCGCTCGCCGGATCGCTCAACGTCCAGTTGCGAAAGCCAACCGCCTCGCCACCCAACCAGCCGAAGATCAGCAGCATGCCGACCAGCAGGAAGATGATTACCGTGATCACCTTGATGCCGGCGAACCAGTATTCGGCCTCGGCGTAGGCCTTCACCGTCATCCAGTTCAGGCCAAGCAGCACGCTGAAAAAGCCCATCGCCCACAGCGTCGTGTTCGCGTGCGGGAACCAGAACTTGATGATCAGGGCGCCCGCGACCAGTTCCGCGGCAAGCGTGATGGTCCAGCTGAGCCAGTAGTTCCAGCCGACCGCGAAGGCAAGCGAAGGATCGACGAAGCGTTCCGCATAGGCCTCAAACGAGCCGCGGATCGGCAGCTGGGTGGCCATCTCGCCCAGCGACTGCATCATGCAGTACACCGCGAGCCCCATGATGGCGTAGCCGAGCAGTGCCCCGCCGGGCCCTGCTGCGGAAATCGCGCTGCCGCTGGCGAGAAACAGGCCGGTGCCGATGGCGCCGCCGATCGCGATCATGCTCAGCTGGCGGGCGCTGATTGCGCGCTCGAGCTCGTGTTCTGGAGGCGAGGTCATGCTGGTACTTCTTTCGCGCGTCAGGGGGACACCCCCCGAAGGTACCTGTCGGCAGCGCCGCGGTCACTAGCCGGCTGCACCGGTCGCCGGCGCGCGGCGCTGGTAGAGTGTCCGCTCGCCCAATACCTGCCGCGGACGCCGTGGGGAACCACGACCCCAGCGGCGTTGCGTCGCGCGTCGCAACGGAAGATTCTCAGATGTCGACAGCCGGACCAGGCATGCCGGAGGACAGCGCAGCCGAGGAGCAGGCGACCTACGCCAAGGTCACCTGGCGCCTGCTACCGTTCCTGCTGGTGTCCTACGTGGTCGCGTACCTCGATCGCGTCAATGTCGGCTTCGCCAAGCTGCAGATGATGGCGGACCTGCACTTCAGCGATGCGGTCTACGGCTTGGGCGCGGGAATCTTCTTCATCGGTTACTTCCTGTTCGAGGTGCCGAGCAACATCATCCTGCATCGGGTCGGCGCGCGCGTCTGGATCGCGCGCATCATGCTCAGCTGGGGCGTCGTCTCGGCCGCGACCGCGTTCGTCACGACGCCGGCGACATTCTACGCGCTGCGCCTGCTGCTCGGGGTGGCCGAGGCCGGCTTCTTCCCGGGCATGCTGCTCTACCTTACCTATTGGTATCCCGCGCAGCGGCGCGGCGCGGTGACGGCGCTGCTGATGACCGCGGTGCCGCTGACCGGCATCCTCGGCGGGCCCCTGTCGGGCTGGATCCTGCAGACCGCCTCGGGCTGGCACGGGCTGGCCGGATGGCAGTGGCTGTTTGTGATTGAGGCGGCGCCCTCCCTAGCCATCGGCGCGGCCGCGCTCAGGCTGCTGGACGCGGGAATCGACAGTGCCCACTGGCTCAGTGCAGCAGAAAAGCGGCTCCTGCACCGCAACATTGCTGCCGAGACACGCACCAAGCGCAGCTACTTGCTCAAGGACCTCTTCCGCATGCCGATGCTGTGGCTGATGAGTGCGATCTACTTCAGCCTGGTCATGGGGCTGTACGGAATCAGCTTCTGGCTGCCGACAATCGTCAAGGCGACCGGCGTCAGTCGCCCACTCGACATCGGCCTGCTCAGCGCCATCCCTTACCTGGCCGCGGCACTGTGCATGGTCCCGGCAGGTCGCCGCTCCGACCGGCTGCTCGAGCGCCGCTGGCACGTGGCGATACCAGCCGTCGCGGGCGGCGTTGGCCTGCTGCTGAGCACATGGGTCGCCGACGATACGCTGCTTGCGATGGCGGCGATGACGCTTGCCACGGCCGGGATCGTCACGACCCTGCCGCTGTTCTGGAGCCTGCCGACCGCGCTGCTCAGCGGCACCGCCGCGGCGGCGGGCCTTGCAATGATCAATTCGATCGGCAATCTCGCGGGCTTCGTCAGCCCCTACCTCGTCGGGATCGTCACGGGGCCGACGCACGACACGCGTCTGGGCATGGCGCTGCTCGCCGGTTCGATGTTCATCGGCGCGCTGCTGACGCTGGCCGTGCCCGCCAAGACGCCCTAGCGCGCCGCGTGCCGCCCCCCCGCCGCTCAGGGCCTGCCCGCCAAGGCCGTGCGGATCGCCGCCTCGGCCAGCGGTGCCATGATCTGGTAGCCGGCCTCGTTCGGATGCAGTCCGTCACCGGCGAGGTGCTCCATCAACCGCCCATGAGCGTCGATCAGGTGGCTGAAATAGTCCAGATAGATGCAGCCGTGCGCCGCGCAATAGGACCGCAACCAGCCATTGATCTGGACAATGCGCGCCGGCGGACGCGCCGCGAAGTACTCTCGCGCGGCGGGAGTGTAGTCGTGGACCGGCAGGATCGATGCGAAGATCGTCGTGATCCCGCTGGCTGCCGCGAGTTGTGCAAGCGAGGCGTAGTTGGCCTCGAGGGCCCCGAGCCTGATCGGGCCGGTGTTGCCGGCAAGATCGTTCGTCCCGGAAAGGATGACCACGGCCTTCGGCTGCAGGTCGATGACGTCCTGTTGGAAGCGCACGAGCATCTGCGATGTCGTCTGGCCGCCGATGCCGCGATTGACGTACGGTTTTCCCGGGAAATAGGTCGCTAGCGGCCAGTCGTCGGTGATCGAGTCACCGAGGAATACGACGCGCCTGTCGCCGGGCGCCGGCGGCCCGAGTCGCTCGTTCTGCTTTCGATAGCGACCAAGCTCGCCGAAATCATTCATGAAGACCTCGATACGCGCCGCGCGCCAGCGTTCAAATCCTCTGCGCGAATCGTCGGCCGGCGGCGCGGCGCCGGCGACGGCTGCAAAGCCGACGATGCCCACGACAATCGCGATCCCACGGCCGGCGGACTTCATCATTCGGCGCCGGCTTAGCATGACCACGACCTTGCGATGCAGCATATCGGCGGCCGTTCGTGTCCATCGGGGGCGCCCGGCAGTCCCCGCCCGCGGCGACAGGACAATGCCCGCCAGAAGTGAACAAACGCCCCCGCAGCGCCCCTGCTTCAATCCCTGCAATGCCGGCGTGACAGCACTGTGAGCGATCAGGCAAGAGCGAGCCTCGCAATTTCGTCCGCGTGAATGCCCGCGCAATCCACCAGCGGAAATGGAGCGTCTCGCTCGCTGAAGACAATCGCAAGGTCAGTCCCACCGAGCATGATCGCTTCGCAGCCGGCTTCATCGAGCAGCTTGCGGCTGACCGTGGCAAACGTCTCACGCTGCGCCACGGTGACCACCCCGTTCGTCGCCATCGCGACGTAGGCCGCGTGCACGTCGTCCAGATCCTTGCCCCCGGGCGACACCAACTCGGCACTGGGCACTCCGCCATAGAGCCGAGTCTGCATCGCCGTCCTGGTACCGAGGACGCCAATGCGCTTCAATCAGCGCTGCGCGACGGCCGAGGCGACCCGCTGATATCAGATCCACCACCGGCAAAGGCGAGACCATCTTGAACGCATCGATGCAGAAATGACCCGCGATGGAGGTGACCGCGACACATTGGGCGCCCGCCGCAGCCAGACGGTTGGCCAATCTTAGGTAGATCGCCACTTGCGCAGCCGCGCTATTCGCGGCCAGGTTGCCCAGCAAGGTAGGCGTGTCCGCATGCACGATCGTCAGCTCCAGCGCCGCTCCTACGCTGGCAAAGCGGGAAATCAGCCGCCGATAGCAGAAGTCCGTCGCTGCCGGACCGATGCCGCCAATCAGCCCAATATGCATTTCCCGGCCGCTCCCACTCAATGGTTGCCGAGGTACAAAACACACTGCCTGACTTGATGATCAGAGCCAGCGACTCGCGGAGCATGTCAGATTCACGGCCTGGACATTCTGCTTGGCGCCGATAGTCGACGACCGAATGCCCATATCCGGTCCTCAGGGCTCCAGATCATCGAACTCAGCCGCCACCTCCTCGCCGTCGAGGCCCGCGAATGGCATCAACCTGGACTCGAAGCGCTCGCGCGCACCGGGCTCCGACAGCGCGGCATCCAGGGCGCAATTGAGCTCATACACACGCACGTCATAGCCTGCGTCGCGCATTGCGCCACTGAACGCCTCGACGTGTGCGCCGCCCGCCTGGTAAACGCCCGGGGCAAACTCCGGGTCGATGTCCAGGTCTTCAGGCTCCTCGTAGGACTGCTGGCACCCGGCGGCATTGGTCGCATGATAGTTTCGGCACGACTGGGGACGGGCCGCGTAAATGGAGCATCGCCCTTCCTTGAGGAACGGGCACTTGACGTTCCGCGTCGTCCGCTCGAGTTCGCCCAGCTTCCTGAACACGAGGGCATTCGCTCGCACCTCGGCATTGATGCGCGCCTTCTCTTCAGGCGCGAGCGACTTTTCGACGAAGTCGAGGATCCCGAACACCTCGGCGGCACGCACATCCACCGTGAAATAGCAGCACCAGGCACAACCCGCGCAACAAGCCAGCGTGCCGACGTCCGGTGCCGCGGCGATCCGCGCGTCATGGCGATGACGGGAACGCTCGAGCGCGCCGAGCACTCCGAGGTCGCGGATCTCGTCGCGCGCAAGTGCGTACTCCCGCTCCAGAATGTCGCGAACAAGCGGAATGTCGAGGGCGAACTCCATGACCCCGATCTTAAGCCGAATCCGCCGGCAGGGCCCAGCGAGATATACTTTCGAGCATGAGCGACATGCGCATTCTCTCCATCATCCCGCCAATGACCCAGCTGAATACGCCGTACCCGTCGACGGCGTATCTCACGGGGTTCCTGCGCTCGCGCGGGTTCCAGGCGGACCAGGTGGATCTCTCCATCGCCCTGGCACACAAGTTGCTGTCGGTAGCCGGCCTGCGGGCGATACACGGGCGCGTGAGCGAACTGCCCCGCAGAGGGCAAACGCCGACCACGCGCTTCTTCGCCGAGCGCTTCGAGTCCTACAGCACGACGATTTCGCCGGTCATGCGATTTCTGCAGGGCCGTGATCCAACCCTGGCCCATCGCATCGCGTCGAGGCGTTACCTGCCCGAAGGGCCCCGCTTTGCACTGCTCCATCAGTACGTCGACAGCCAGCAACACGGCGGAGACCCGCTGGACTGGGCCTTTGGCGCGCTGGGACTGCAGGATCATGCCAAGCACATCGCCACGCTGTATCTCAATGACCTCGCGGATGTCGTCCGCGATGCCATCGATCCGCGCTTCGAGTTCGTGCGCTATGCGCCGTCGCTGGCGGCAAGCCAGCCCACGTTCGATCAACTGCAGGCCGCCCTCGGTGCGCCGCATAGCCTGGTCGACGCAATGCTGCACGCTTTGACGCTCGAGACGCTGTCGCGGCATTCGCCGAACCTCGTGCTCATCACCGCGCCGTTTCCAGGCAACGTCTACGGCGCTTTTCGCATCGCGCAAACCATCAAGCACGCCCGCCCGACCGTCGTCACGGCACTCGGGGGCGGGTATTGCAATACCGAACTGCGCGAGATGAACGAGCCGCGTGTTTTCGATTACTTCGATTTCATAACACTCGACGCTGGCGAGCGCCCGCTGCTTTCGCTCATAGAGCACCTGCAGAACAAGCGGTCGATCGATCAGTTGGTGCGCACCTATACCCGTACGCATCACTACGTCGATGCCAGAGAGCCGGATATCGCCTTGTCCGAAAGCGGCACGCCCACCTATGCAGGGCTGCCGCTCGGCGACTACCTGTCGTTGCTGGACATGCTCAACCCCATGCATCGGCTGTGGTCGGACGGTCGCTGGAACAAGATCACGGTCGCACACGGTTGCTATTGGACGAAATGCAGCTTCTGTGATGTGGACCTTGACTACATCTCACGCTACGACCTCGCGAATACCGATGTGCTGATCGGCAGAATCGAGTCCCTGGTTCGGGAGACTGGCCAAACCGGATTTCATTTCGTCGATGAAGCCGCACCGCCCAAGGCACTGAAGTCGCTTGCGACTGCACTGCTGCACCGGAAGCTAGACATCTCCTGGTGGGGCAACATTCGTTTCGAGAAGTCATTCAATGCCGGTCTTTGCCAGTTGATGGCCGAGAGTGGCTGCATCGCCGTTACCGGCGGATTGGAAGTGGCATCGGATCGTCTGCTCAAACTGATGAAGAAAGGCGTTTCTGTCGAGCAGGTAGCCCGCGTCACACGCGCCTTTTCCGACGCGGGAATCCTCGTGCACGCCTATCTGATGTATGGCTTCCCCACTCAGACCGCACAAGACACCATCGACTCCCTGGAATACGTTCGGCAATTGTTCGCCGCCGGCTGCATACAGTCGGGCTTCTTCCATCGCTTCACCTGCACCGTACATTCGCCGGTCGGCAAGAATCCTGAAGGTTACGGCGTCACGTTATCGCGGCCGCTCCACGCCACGTTCGCAAACAACGATATCAACTTCACGGACGCCACCGGCATCGATCACGATGTCTACGGCGCTGGGCTTCAGAAGGCGCTGTTCAACTACATGCACGGCATCGGACTTGATCTGGACGTTCGCGAATGGTTCGAGCAGCGTGAATCTCATCCAGGCTCCCGCAAGAGGGCCCGCCGTCGTGCAGACGACGCGGTGCCGCGCACGACGGTGCCGCCGAATCTGATTGAACGGGCGCTGGCCTGACGGCACCCCGCGCGCCCATCGCAAGGCGGCGTCCCGCCGCAGCCCGCCGGGCCGATCGCGGCTCCTCGGAACACGTTCGCCTGAGCAAGTCCTGATATGCCATAACGATCGTCCCGGGCCCGGTTGCTGCCCGTCGGCCGTCGCAGTCGCGGACCAGCGCCACCTGTCCAGCGCGTCGCCGCCGACGCCTTCGCTTCCCCTACTGCCCGCAATCCTTCTGCACGTACCGCTACTGTCAACGCGCAGACGGTCGTCGCACCAAGCGCCCGCAGCCGTTGACCACGGCGAGCGTCGCCGCGAGCCAGCCGAAGCACCGCAACGACGACACCTGACGGATCAGGGTCGGCGGCCACGTCCCGCGCTGACGCATCTGGTGGCCTCGACCGCGGGCATGGGCGTGCAACGCAGGGCCGCCCAAAGACGCCGCAGTTACGCCCGGTGCGGCGCGTGTTCTGCTTATGGTCGGCCGCCGGCACCGGCAGCCTCGGCACGGCCTCGCTGGTGTCGCAGGAGATCGCCGGCGGCCGGCGGAATCGGTTCAACGTCGGCTGCCGCGACTTCTGGGCGTCGCTGACAGCCCGCAGCGGCCGCAAAGGCGACCTGCGCTACCTTCTAACTGCCCAGCCTGGCGCTGCATAGGTCGATCCCTAAGACCACCGCGGCGAATCGCGTCAAGGCGGGAGGCATTTGAACGACGGCCACAGCCCCGCGCTGGGACCAGATGGCTCTCAGGAGGCGTCAGCCGTCAGCGGCGCAGGCGGCTAGGCCTCCAAAGCACTCTGCAGTTCTTCGAGCCTGGCCGGCAACTGACCCCGCACCTCATCAAGTCGCGCCAGATCAAGGCCGAGGCCGGCTAGTCGGGTCACATCGCAGGGCGCATGCCGTGGTTCCAGCGGGAAGCAAAAGCCAGCCTCGGCGGTAACCTGCATGCCCACGTGCACAAGCCACGCGAGCGGGCGGTGCGGCTCGGGTGCCTCGTCCGGTCGGTGATGGTGAGTCGTGGCGTCGATCAGCTTCGCCGGCAGCCGCCATGACTCAAACACAACCGCGGCGCAGGCCTCATGCGAGACGACGCCATGGCTCACCTCAAGTGCACGAATGTCCTGGAACGGGTCGTTCGCGAGCGACGCCATCAGGGCCTGTACCGAGGCGCCACCAAGCAGTCCCTGCACCGGCAGGCCGAGATTGTGCACCAGTCCCGCGATGAAGGCTTCCGAGGCTCTCTCCTTGCCAAGCGGCCGCGCCAGCATCTCGGCTGCAGTGCCGGTGGCAAGGCTGTGCGTGACCAGGGCCTGCCGCTGAATCTGCGCCGACTCAGGGCCGCGCATCATCGTGCGGTCGAGGCACGCCGCGGCGGCGATACCACGCACGGCGCCCCAGCCGAGCACGACGAGCGCGCGTTCGATCGTCGTGACGCTGCGCGAGAGCCCGTAAAAGGAAGAATTCGCGACCTTCAGCACCCGGACCGCGAGACAGGGCTCCTGCGAGATCAGACGCGACACTTCACCCAGCGACGTGTCGGGCCTGCACAGCGCCGCCATGACGCGCGACGCCGACACTCCGGTGCCGCCCAGGATGCCGAGCGTCGACGCAGCCTTGCGGATCGGTTCCGGGTCGTGACATGGACGCAAAGGCAAGACGGCACTCATAAGGGCCAGCATCGTTACGTCACGCTGCGGATGTCGTGATTCAGCTCACAAAACGACTGCCGACCAAGACGAAACACTGCAGAAGGCGCACCAGGTGGCCGTTACCCGAACTGTCCATGGCCGGAAGCCCGCTGCGTGCAAGAGAAGGAAATATCCGCTCCAGCGACCATGGATGAAGATCGCCTGTTCTACCGGCGAGCGCGCGGCGGCGCCATCCTGATCGGAGTGATTGGCCTGCTCGCCGTCGGCGCGGGCTTCGTCGGACTTTGGTTCTTCGCGACGACGTCGATCCGCGAGAACTATCGCCACCACCTCGTCACGCTCGCGAACGTCGCGGCGCTGCAGGTGGACCCGGATCTGCACCGGCGGATCCGCGCCGGCGCTCCGTTAAACGGCCCGGACTACCTGCGCGCCGTCGCGCCTTTGCGGCGCCTGCGGGCCGCCAGCCCCGACATCCGCTTCGTCTATACCACGGTCCTCGAGGGCGACACGGTTCGCTTCGTCCTGGACGCCGAGGATCCCGGCGACAGGGACGACGACGGCGCCCAGATCCAGGCGAACATCGGCGATGTCGATCCGACCAATGAGCCCGTACTGCTCGCGGTGCTGCGCGGCATCGCGCACGGCGACGACGCATCGACGGCCGAGCCCTACTCGAGCAAGTGGGGCAGCTTCATGACCGGTTACGCGCCGATCTTCGACGCACAGGGGCATCGCGTCGCAGTGCTCGGGGTGGACGTCAATGCAGATATCTACATCGAACGCGCCCGCCAGGCGCGGCGGCTCGCGATCCTCGGCATGCTTCCGGCAACGCTCCTTGTGCTCGCGCTGTCGCTGATCTATTACCGCCAGCGGGTCCGCGCGGTTGGCTACGCGCGCAGACTCGCGCGCGAACAGGGGCGCCTGCGCGAGAGCGAGTCGAGCTTCCGCTCGTTGTTCGAGCTGTCACCGGTCGGCATCGCGCTTAACGACCTGAATACCGGCCGCTTCCTGCAGGCCAACGATGCCCTGCTGCAGTCCTCCGGACTCAGCCGCGAGGAACTGCTCGACAAGACCTACTGGGACATGACACCACCCGGCTACGACGAGGAGGAGAGGGTCCAGCTTGAGAGCATGGCCCAGACAAATCGCTATGGCCCGTACGAGAAGGAGTACATCCGCAAAGACGGCAGTTCCTATCCCGTGCTCCTGTCCGGCATCAGCCTGACCGACGCGCAGGGCCGGGAGGTGATCTGGTCGATCGTGCAGGACATCTCACAGCGCAAGGCCTTCGAGCAGGAACTCGCGGACGCAGCGCGCCGTGACAAGCTGACGGGACTGGCGAACCGCACCCAGTTCATGGAACGCCTGTCGCACCAGGTCGCCCGCGCCAGGGACGGCGCGCGCGAACTCTTCGCGGTGCTGTTCCTCGACTTCGACCACTTCAAGATGGTCAACGACACGCTGGGCCATGACGCCGGCGATGAACTTCTGCGCCAGATCGCCGCGCGCCTGCGCGCGACGCTGCGCGGTGGTGAGGACGCCGCCTCCGAGGCCCGCGGCACGCTGATCGCTCGCTTCGGCGGAGACGAGTTCCTGGTCCTGCTGACCGACCTGCGCGCGGGCGCAGACGCCGAGCGCATCGCGGAGCGCCTGCTGAACGCACTTGCGCCGGCCTACACGATCATGGGGCGCGAATTGCACTCTTCCGCCAGCATCGGCATCGTGACCAGCGAGCAGGCGCTCGACAGCGCCGACGCGATCGTCCGTAACGCCGACGTCGCGATGTATGAGGCCAAGCGCGCCGGGCGCGCCTGTAGTGTCGTCTTCAATGAGGCGATGCACGTGCGCCTCACGCGCCACATGACTATCGAGAGCGGCCTGCGCAAGGCGCTCGGCACGGACCAGCTGTCGGTGGTGTACCAGCCGATCGTCGAACTGGAGACCGGTCGCATCACGTCCGTCGAGGCGTTGCTGCGCTGGCAGCATCCGCTGCTCGGGCCGGTCACGCCGGCGGAGTTCATCCCAGTCGCCGAGGAGTCCGGGCTCATCGTACCGCTCGGCCAGTGGGTGCTGTCCGAAAGCTGTCACATGCTGGCCGACTGGCGCATCCGCGACCCGGACAGCGCCCCGGACACCGTCAGCGTCAACATTTCGCGGGCCGAGCTCGCGCTCGGCCCGCGACTGCTTGGGCGTGTCCACGAGACCCTCGCCACGACGGGGCTGCCGGCCGAGTGCCTGCAGCTCGAGGTCACCGAGCGCGAGGTCATGCGCGAGCCGGAGGCGTCGCTTCGGCTGATCCAGGACCTGCGCGCGCTCGGTATCCAGCTGGCGATGGACGACTTCGGGACGGGCACGTCGTCGCTGAGCTGCCTGCGTGACTACCCGTTCGACGTGATCAAGATCGACCGCTCGTTCGTGCGCGACATTGCCTCGAATGCCGACGTGCTCGCGGTGATTCACGCGACGCTGACGCTGGTCGAGAATTTGGGCATGGGCAGCGTCGCCGAAGGCGTCGAAGACGCGACGCAGGTTGCCGTGCTGCAGTCCCTCGGCTGCCGGTTTGCGCAAGGGTACTACTTCAGTTACCCGGTCAGCGCCGACAAACTGTTCTCGGCCCGCGCCCACACGGCGGTATTCGCCTAGCGTCGTCCTCGAAGCCGGGCGCTGGCGCC
>JANXQL010000164.1 GCA_025356815.1 Pseudomonadota bacterium | reverse complement strand
CGGCGCTTGAGTTGCGCGGCACTGACCTCGAGCGCGAGCACCCGCTTGCGGGCGTCGATGACGATACGGTCACCGTTACACACCAGCGCCAGCGGGCCGCCGACGGCCGCTTCCGGCGAGACGTGGCCGACCACGAAGCCGTGGCTGCCACCGGAGAAGCGGCCGTCGGTGATCAGCGCGACCTTGTCGCCGAGCCCCTTGCCCATGATCGCCCCGGTCGGGCTGAGCATTTCGCGCATGCCGGGGCCACCCTTGGGGCCCTCGTAACGGATCACGACCACGTCGCCGGCCTTGATCGAGCCGTCGAGGATCGCCTGCAGGCTCGCCTCCTCCGAGTCGAACACGCGCGCCGTGCCGGTGAACGTCAGTCCCTCCTTGCCGGTGATCTTGGCGACGGCGCCCTCGGGTGCGAGGTTGCCGTAGAGGACGACGAGGTGGCTGTCTTTCTTGATGGGCGCGGCGAAATCGCGTACCACCGTCTGGCCCGGCGGGTAGTCCGGGGCGCCGGCCAGGCTCGCGGCGAGCGTGCCGCCGGTCACCGTCAGGCAGTCGCCGTGCAGCAGGCCCCGCTGCAGCAGCCGCTTCATCAGCGGCCGGATGCCGCCGATCGCAATCAGTTCGGACATCAGGTACTTGCCGCTGGGCTTGACGTCGGCGAGCACCGGCACGCGCTTGCCGATGCGCGTGAAGTCGTCGAGCGTCAGCTTGACGCGGGCGGCGTGCGCGATCGCAAGCAGGTGCAGCACGGCATTGGTCGAGCCGCCCAGGGCGATCACCGTCGTGATCGCATTCTCGAAGGCCTTGCGGGTCAGGATGTCGGACGGCCGGATGCCGGCCGCGACCAGCCGCACGACCGCTTCGCCCGCGCGGCGGCAGTCGTCGACCTTGGTGCTGGAGACCGCCTCCTGGGCCGAGCTGTTGGGCAGGCTCATGCCCAGCGCCTCGATCGCGGAGGCCATCGTGTTCGCGGTGTACATGCCGCCGCAACTGCCGGCCCCGGGAATCGCGGTCGCCTCGACCTCGTGCAGCTGCGCATCGCTGACCGAACCGTTGGCATGACCGCCGATCGCCTCGAACACCGAGACGATGTCGCGCCGCTGGGCGCCGGGCCGGATCGTGCCGCCGTAGACGAACACTGCCGGCCGGTTCAGCCGCGCGATCGCGATCATGCAGCCGGGCATGTTCTTGTCACAGCCGCCGATCGCCACCAGCCCGTCGAAGCCCTGCGCGCCGGTCACGGTCTCGATGGAGTCGGCGATGACCTCGCGCGACACCAGTGAATAGCGCATGCCGGGCGAGCCCATCGAGATGCCGTCGGAGACGGTGATCGTGTTGAAGATGCGACTCTTGCCCCCTGCCGCGTCGGCGGCCGCGGCGGCGGTCGTCGCCAGGCCGTCCAGGTGCACGTTGCAGGGCGTGATGTTCGACCAGGTGGTGGCAATGCCGATCGAGGGCTTGTCGAAGTCGCCATCGACGTAGCCCACCGCGCGCAGCATCGCCCGGCTCGGGGTCTGCTTGACGCCCTCGGTGACCAGGCGGGAGTAGGCACGGGGATCGTAGGCGGTCTGCTTGCGGCGCATGGTCGGGTCCGGGCTCGGCACGCGGCACGTCGCCGCGCGCCCATTGTGCCGGCGCCGGCCCCGGCAGCGCCACCGCCGTCGTCAGCTGCCGGTGTCCGCCGCACTCGGGTCGCGCAGCGCGATGATCGTCACGCCCACCAGCGTCAGCGCGCCGCCCAGCAGGAGCTGCGGCGACAGCGACTCGCCCAGCAGCAGCACGCCGAAGGTGATCGAGAACACCGGCGAGAGGGTGGTCAGCGGCGTGACGCTGCTGACCGGGTAGCGGCGCACCAGCCAGTAGTAGCCCGAGTGCGCGATCAGGCTGGACATCAGCACCGTGTAGGCCAGCGCCTGCCAGGCGCGCGGACTGGCCGCGCGCACCGCCGCCCACTGGCCCTGCTCGAGCAGCAGGCTCAGGGTCCACAGCACCGGCAGTGCGGCGAACGCGAACCAGGCCTGCATCTCCAGCGCCGCGAGGCGCGTGCCGAGGCGCTTGACCGCCACCAGGCCCAGCGAACCGACGAACGCCGATGCCGCCACCAGCGCAAGTCCCGCCCGGTGCGCGAACATCTCGCCGCGCAGCGCGATGACCGCGACGCCGGCGAAGGCGAGCGCGATGCCCAGCCCCCGCCGCCAGCGGATCACCTCCCCGAGTACCACGATCGACATCAGCGTCGTAAACGGCACGCCGAGCTGGGTCGCGATCGCGACAGCGCCTACCTCGGGGGTGAGTTTCACGCCCAGGAACAGCAGCGCGAACTGCAGCCCGCCCGACAGGGCCGCCGCGACCAGCAGCTGCTGCATCATGCCGCGGTGCCAGCGCAGGAACGGCGTCAGGCACGCCGCGAGCAGCGTGAAGCGCATGGCCGTGAAGAAGACCGGCGGAAACTCCGCGACGCCGACCTTGCTCGCGATCAGGTTGAAGCCCCAGATCAGGTTGATCAGCACCAGGAACGCCAGGTGGCGCGGCGGCAGGTGCGTCATCTGCTGCCCGCCGGGTAGCGCGCCGCCAGGTAGCCGTACAGCGCCCGGACGGTCTGCGCCTCGCCGCCGACCGGACGCCCTGGCCGCTCCTTGCCGTTCCAGGCGTACAGGTCCACGTGCAGCCACGGCGTCCGCGCGCCGACGAAGCGGCGCAGGAACAGCGCGGCGTTGATCGAGCCGGCAAAGCCCGACGACGAGGCGTTGCTCAGGTCCGCGATCTTGGAGCCGAGCTCGTCCTCGTAGCCGGCCCACAGCGGCATCGGCCAGAGCGGATCGCCGGCCGCCTCGCCAGCCGCCACCAGTGCCGCGGCCAGGCCCGCATCGGGGCTGTACAGGGCCGGCAGTTCCGGGCCGAGCGCGACCCGGGCGGCGCCGGTCAGCGTCGCCAGGTCCACCAGCAGGTCCGGGTGTTCCTCGTCGGCCAGCGCCAGCGCGTCGGCCAGCACCAGGCGACCCTCGGCATCGGTATTGGTTACCTCCACGCTGAGTCCCTTGCGCGTCTGCAGCACGTCGCCCGGGCGAAACGCATTGCCTGCGACCGAGTTCTCCACCGCTGCGATCAGCAGCCGCAGGCGAACCGGCAGGCCGGCGTCGAGCACCAGCTGCGCGAGCGCAAGCGCACAGGCGGCACCGCCCATGTCCTTCTTCATCAGCGCCATCGCGGCGGACGGCTTCAGGTCCAGCCCGCCGGTGTCGACGCAGACGCCCTTGCCGACCAGCGTGAGCCGCGGACCTGCATCACCCGCGCACAGCTCGACCAGCCGCGGCGCGGCGCTCGCCGCCCGGCCGACGGCGTGGATCGTCGGGAAGCCCTCGGCCAGGAGCGCCTCGCCGACCACCTCCCGATAGCGGGCGCCGTAACGGCCGGCGACCGCAGCCACCGCGGCGGCGAGTTGTGCAGGACCGAGGTCCGCGGCGGGCGTGTTGATCAGGTCGCGCGCCAGCGCGTCCGCCGCCACGACCCGGCGCACATGCTCGGCGTCGGCGGCGGCGGGCATCTGCAACGTGGGCGGCACGGTCTCGGTGCCGCTGCGGTAGCGGCGGTAGCGGTAGCGGCCGAGCGCCCAGCCCAGCGCGGCGCGGGTCGCGCTCGCCGCCGGCAGTTCGTCGGCGAGCTGGAAGGTGCCGGCCGGCAGCCGATCCGGAACGCACTGCAGGTGGGCCACCTGCAGGTCGGCGGCCGCGGCCAGCGGACCGAGCCCCACGACCGCCCCGGCCGGCGTGCCCGCGGCGCCCGGCAGCAGCAGGACCCGGCCGCGCTCGCCGCGAAAGCCGTGGGTGCCGCTCCAGGCGGCCGCGGCCGCCCGGTGAGGCGCAGGCACGCGCTCCTCCCAGCGATCGGCCTCCGCTTCGGTGACCAGCCACAACGGCAGGCAGGGGTCCGCGGCGGCGGCGGCATCGGTCGTAGTCATCGGCGTGGGTTCCAAGCGGGGGCAGCCTTGGATAGTCGGGTAGGCCCGAACCGTTGACAAGCTTCGCGCCCTTGTGATCCCATCACAAGGCTAATTAAAGTGCGACCCAGCAATGCATGTCCGTGTCTCCCCCGCCCGCGCTGACTTCCTGACGCCGATCGCGCCGCGTCCGGGTCTGCTTTCGGGCCTCCTTCTTCGCGCCGACAGGTGCGGGATCCACGGCTGACGTAACGGTCAACACGCGAACAACAGGAACCCCGCACCGGCACCGCCCGAGGCGGGGTTTTTTTTGGTTTTTTTGACTTCCATGCAGTTTCATCCGGAGAACCCACTGTGAAGATCTACTCGGCGAAGGACGTTGACCAGAAGGCGCTCAAGGGCGCAACCATCACGATCATCGGCTACGGCAGCCAGGGCCGTGCCCATGCGCTGAACCTGAAGGACAGCGGCTACAACGTCGTCGTCGGCGCCCGCAAGGGCGGCGCGAGCTGGAAGAAGGCGCAGAAGGACGGTCTGAAGGTCGCAGAGCCGGTGGACGCCGTCGTCGGCGCCGCGCTCGTCGCGCTGCTGACCCCGGACCTGACCCAGCCGGCGGTGTACGCCGAGATCAAGGGCCACATGGCGACCGGCGCGACGCTGCTGTTTGCGCACGGCTTCAACGTGCACTTCGGCCAGATCAAGCCGCGCAAGGACCTGGACGTCGTCCTGATCGCACCGAAGGGCCCAGGCGACCTGGTCCGCCGCCAGTACCAGCAGGGCCGCGGCGTGCCGTGCCTGATCGCGGTCGCGCAGGACGCGACCAAGAAGGCCAAGAAGAAGGCCCTCGCCTACGCCGACGGCATCGGCGGCACCCGCGGCGGCGTGCTTGAGACGACCTTCGAGGAAGAGACCGTCACCGACCTGTTCGGCGAGCAGGTCGTGCTGTGCGGCGGCGCCACGGAGCTCGTGGTCAAGGGCTTCGAGGTGCTGGTCGAGGCTGGCTACAAGCCCGAGGCGGCCTACTACGAGTGCCTGCACGAACTGAAGCTGATCGTCGACCTGCTGCAGGAAGGCGGCATGGCGAAGATGCACCAGTTCATTTCCGAGACCGCCAAGTACGGCGACCTGACCCGCGGCCCGCGCATCGTGAACGCCGCCACGAAGAAGGAAATGAAGAAGATCCTCACCGAGATCCAGGACGGCACGTTCGCGCGCCAGTGGATCCGCGAGACGAGGTGCAAGAAGAAGTACACCAAGCTGCTCAACGCCGACCTGCGTCACCCGATCGAGAAGGTGGGCAAGCAGCTGCGCGCCCGCATGCCCTGGCTGGAACAGGGCAAGTAAGCGTCCCCGAGGAGAACGAGATGTCGAGCCCAGACCCGAACCGCGTCATCATCTTCGATACGACTCTGCGCGACGGCGAGCAGTCCCCTGGCTGCAGCATGACCCCGCCCGAGAAGCTTCGACTTGCCAAGGCGCTGGCGGATCTGGGTGTCGATGTCATCGAGGCGGGCTTCCCCGCCGCCTCGCAGGGCGACTGGGAATCGGTGCAGGCCATCGCCCGTGAAGTGCACGGGCCGATCATCTGCGGGCTCGCACGCTGCAACCGCGACGACATCGAGAAGGCCTACTCAGCGATCAAGGATGCCCCGCGGCACCGGATCCACGTGTTCCTCGCGACCAGCGCGATCCATCGCGAGCACAAGCTCAACATGGCCAAGCACGAGATCCTCAGGACCGCCGTCGAAGGCGTGCGTTTCGCCAGGAGCCTGTGCGCGGACGTCGAGTTCTCGCCCGAGGACGCCTCGCGCACGGAGCTGGAGTTCCTCGCCGAGGTCGTCGACGCGGTGATCGCCGCCGGGGCCACCACCATCAACTGCCCCGACACGGTCGGCTACACGACGCCGCAGGAATACGCCGAGCTGTTCGGCTACCTCAAGCGGCACGTCAAGGGCATCGACGGGGTCGTGCTGTCGGTCCACTGCCACGACGACCTGGGCATGGCGGTCGCCAACAGCCTGTCGGCGGTACACGCCGGCGCGCGCCAGATCGAGTGCACGATCAACGGTATCGGCGAGCGCGCGGGCAACTGTTCGCTCGAGGAAGTGGCGATGGCCCTCAAGACCCGCGAGGGCTACTACGGGCTGCACACCGGCATCCAGACCACGCGGCTCTACCCGACCTCGCGGCTGCTGTCGACGATCACCGGCATGATGGTGCCGCGCAACAAGGCCATCGTCGGCGAGAATGCCTTCGCGCACGAATCGGGCATCCACCAGCACGGCATGCTCAAGCATCACTCGACCTACGAGATCATGCGTCCGCAGGATGTCGGCCTGTCACGCACGAACCTCGTGCTGGGCAAGCACAGCGGCCGCCATGCGCTGCGCGACCGCATCAAGGAGCTCGGCTACACGCTCGCCGAGGACGAGCTGAACCGCGTGTTCGCCGAGTTCAAGGCGCTCGCCGATAAGAAGAAGGAACTGTTCGACGGCGACATCGAGGCGCTGGTGCTGCGTGCCGGCGAGCACGGCGCGGGACCGTGGTCGCTGGACGCGCTGTGGACCTCGGCGACCTCCGGCGCGATCGCCTCCGCGGTCGTGCGGCTCGCCCACAAGGACGGTCGCATCATCGAGCAGGGCGCCACCGGCGACGGTCCGGTCGACGCCGCGTTCAAGGCGATCGAATTCGTCACCGGCACGGCGGTCAAGCTGCGCAGCTACGAAGTGCGCAGCGTGACCGAGGGCGAGGATGCCCAGGGCGAGGCGATCGTCAGCGTCGTGCACAACGAGCGCAGCTACCGCGGCGTCGCCCTGCACACCAACATCATCGAGGCGAGCGCGCACGCGTTCCTCGAAGCCATCAACCAGATCCTGTCGAGCCGCTCGGCCGTGCGTCCCGCCCACGCGCAGCTATCCGCCGACGCGACCACCGTCCAGGCCAGCGCATGACCCCGACGACCCTGTTCGGGAAGATCTGGGCCGCGCACGAGGTCGTCGCCGAGACGGCCGAGACGCCGGCCGTCATGTACATCGACCTGCACCTGACCCACGAGGTGACCTCGCCGCAGGCCTACACGGTGCTGCGCCAGCGCGGCCTGAAGGTGCGCCGTACCGACCGCACCCTCGCGACGATGGATCATTCGACGCCAACGGACTCGGACCAGCTGTTCGGGCGCGTGCCCATCAAGCTGGAGAGCGCCGCCAGGCAGGTGCGCGAGCTGGAGAAGAACTGCGCCGAGTTCGGCGTCGAGCTGCTGGGCATCCACAGCCCGAACCGCGGCATCGTGCACATCATCGGTCCCGAGCTCGGCCTCACCCAGCCCGGCGCCACGATCGTCTGCGGCGACAGCCACACGAGCACCCACGGCGCGTTCGGCGCGCTCGCGTTCGGCATCGGCACCACCGAGGTCGGCCAGGTGCTCGCGACGCAGTGCCTGCTGCAGCGCAAGGCCAGGACGCTCGCCGTCAACGTCGAGGGCACCCTGCCGCGGGGAGTCACTGCCAAGGACCTGGTGCTCGCGATCATCCGCAGGCTCGGCGTCTCCGGCGGTACCGGCAGCGTCATCGAGTACCGCGGCAGCACCATCCGCGCGCTGTCGATGGAAGAACGCATGACGGTCTGCAACATGTCGATCGAGGCCGGCGCGCGCGCGGGGCTCATCGCGCCGGACGAGACCACCTTCGCCTATCTCAAGGGACGCCCGCGCGCCCCTGCCGGCGCCGTCTGGGACGCCGCGGTCGCGCGCTGGCGCACGCTGGTCACCGACCCCGGGGCGCGTTTCGACGCCGAGATCTCGATCGACGCGGAGACGCTCGCGCCGATGATCACCTACGGCACGAACCCGGGCATGTCCGTCGCCCTGGGCGAGGCGATCCCGGCGTCGGGCGATGCGGTCTACGTGAAGGCGCTGGCCTACATGGGCCTCACCGCCGGCCAGCAGATGCTCGGCCAGAAGATCAACGAGGTGTTCCTCGGCAGCTGCACCAACGGGCGCTTGTCGGACCTCGAGCAGGCCGCGACGCTGCTGCGCGGCCGCAAGGTCGCCCCTGGCGTGCGCTTTATGGTCGTCCCCGGCTCGCAGCAGATCAAGCTTGCCGCCGAGGCGGCGGGACTGGATCGCGTGTTCAAGGACGCAGGCGCGGAGTGGCGCGAGGCCGGCTGCTCGATGTGCCTGGGAATGAACGGCGACCTGGTGGCCAGGGGCGCGTACTGCGTCAGCACCAGCAACCGTAACTTCGAGGGTCGCCAGGGCATCGGTGCCCGCACGCTGCTGGCAAGCCCAATCATGGCCGCCGCCGCCGCCGTCACCGGCGTCGTCACCGACCCGCGCACGCTGCTCGCCTAGAGGACCGCCGATGGAACCGATCCGCACGCTCCGCTCGCGCACCGTCGTGCTTGCGAGCACCAACATCGACACCGACCAGATCATGCCGGCGCGCTTTCTCACAACGACCACGCGCGAGGGCCTGGGCAAGCACCTGTTCGCCGACTGGCGCTACGACTCGGCCGGCCAGCCGATCCCGGAGTTCGTGCTCAACAAGCCCGAGGCCGCCGGCTGCCAGATCCTCGTCGCCGGCCGCAACATCGGTTGCGGCTCGTCGCGCGAGCACGCGCCATGGGGCCTGTACGACTACGGCTTTCGCGCCGTGATCTCGAGCGAGATCGCGGACATCTTTCGCAACAACAGCCTGAAGAACGGCCTGCTGCCGGTGGTCGTCGACCCGCAGACGCACGCCTGGCTGCTCGCGAACCCGGGCGCCGAGGTCAGCGTCGACCTGGAGTCGTCCACGGTGACGCTGCCGAACGGGCAGAAGGCGTCGTTCTCGGTCGAGGCGTTTGCGCGCTACTGCCTGCTCAACGGCGTCGACGAGACCGGCTACCTGCTGTCGCAGGAGGCGGCGATCCGCGCCTACGAGGCGAGGCACGGCGCATGAAGGCGCACATCGCGGTACTGGCCGGCGACGGCATCGGCCCCGAGGTCGTGATCGAGGCCCAGCGGTGCCTCGAGGCGGTCGCGCGCCGCTACGGGCACGCGTTTCGCTTCGAGGCGGCCCCTGTCGGGGCGATCGCGATCGAGACCACCGGCGACCCGCTGCCGGAGGCGACGCTTGCGCTGAGCAAGACCTGCGACGCGATCCTGTTCGGCGCCATCGGCACCCCCAAGTACGCAGATCCCTCGCTGAAGGTACGCCCCGAGCAGGGCATCCTCAGGCTTCGCACCGAACTAGGCCTGTATGCGAACCTGCGGCCGGTCACCTGCTTCGAGTCGGTCATCGATGCCTCGCCGCTCAAGCCCGAGCTGCTCGAAGGCGTCGACATCATGGTGATCCGCGAGCTGACCGGTGGCATCTACTTCGGCAAGAAGACCCGCACACCGACCTCGGCGACCGACATCTGCACCTACACCGTGCCCGAGGTCGAGCGGATCGCACGGCTTGGCGCCCGCCTCGCCCGCGCCCGCCGCGGCAAGCTCACGTCCGTCGACAAGGCGAACGTGCTCGAGACCTCGCGGCTGTGGCGCGAGGTGGTCGTGCGCGTGATGCGCGAGGAGTTCCCGGACGTCGCGCTCGATCACATGTACATCGACGCCGCGGCCATGCACCTGCTGCGCCGGCCGTCGGACTTCGACGTGGTGATCACCGAGAACATGTTCGGCGACATCCTGACCGACGAGGCCTCGATGCTGCCCGGCTCGCTCGGCCTGTGCCCGTCAGCCTCGCTCGGCGACGGCACGCGCGGCATGTACGAGCCGATCCACGGCTCTGCGCCTGACATCGCCGGCAAAGGCATCGCGAACCCGTACGCGACGATCCTGTCGGCAGCGATGCTGCTTCGGCACTCGCTCGGACTTTCGACCGAGGCGACGACGCTCGAGCAGGCGGTCATCGGCGCACTGGCGGCCGGCGTGCGCACCGGGGACCTCAAGCCGCGCGGTGCCGCGGCGACGACCCGCGAGGCGGGCGCCGCGGTCCTCGCCAGGCTCTAGCCACTGCCGCATGCGCTGAATCGAAACCAGCCGCCGGCTTTCCACGACGCCACCGCAGCCTGCGACCGTGCCGGCGTCGCCGCGGCGCGCGCCGGGCGGTCTATGATCGTACCGTGGCGGCCGGCTGGAGTATCGCGATGCCCATGACCATCGACAAGAGCGCTGCGCTGGCGGTGCTGATCGACGCCGACAACGCGCGACCGCGGATCGTCGAGGGACTGCTGACGGAAGTCGCGAAGTTCGGCGTCGCGACCGTCAGGCGCGCCTACGGCGACTGGACCACGCCCCAGCTGGGCGGCTGGAAGTCGGTGCTGCTCGAGCACTCTATCCAGCCGATCCAGCAGTTCGCCAACACGCAGGGCAAGAACGCGACCGACAGCGCGATGATCATCGACGCGATGGACCTGCTCTACGCGGGCCGCCTCGACGGCTTCTGCATCGTCTCCAGCGACGCCGACTTCACCCGCCTCGCCGCGCGCCTGCGCGAGTCGGGGCAGCGCGTCTATGGATTCGGGGAGCGCAAGACGCCGCGTTCGTTCGTGGCGGCCTGCGAGCGCTTCATCTACACCGAGGTGTTCGCGCCCAGCAGCGAGACGACCGCGACCAAGTCCGTTCCCTCGGTTCGGCAGTTCCAGGCGGACGAGGCGCTCTTGAAGCTGCTGCGCAACGCGGTCGACGCCGCCTCCGACGACGAAGGCTGGGCGCACCTCGGGGCCGTGGGCAACGCCCTGACCAGTCAGTCGCCGGACTTCGATTCCCGCAACTACGGCATCGCGAAGCTCAGCGACCTGCTGCGGGCGACCAAGGCCTTTACCTTCGAGACCCGCGACCGTGGCTTGTGGGTGCGAATGTCGCCGTAACCCACCCGCGCGGGCCCTGCCCGCCCCCTCCCCACGAGGCGCCCCCGATCAGCCCACCCGCGCGGCCCGATCGAGGCCTGCGCGCAGGTCGTCGACGAGATCGTCCGCCGCCTCGATGCCGACCGACAACCTAAGCAGGCTCTCGTTGATCCCGGCTCGCGCGCGCGCCTCGGGCGCCATCGAGGCGTGCGTCATCGTCGCCGGGTGAGCGATCAGGCTCTCCACGCCACCGAGCGATTCGGCGAGCGAGAAGTAGTCCAGTCCCTCGACCAGCGCCTTCACCGCCTCGATGCCGCCCCTGACCTCGAAGCTCACCATCGCGCCGAACGCCTTCTGCTGGCGCGCGGCCAGCGCATGACCCGGATGGTCCGGCAGTCCAGGGTAATAGGTGCGTGCCACCGCCGGATGCGAGCTCAGCGCTTGCGCGATCCGGCCGGCGTTGGCGGCGTGCAGCGCCAGGCGCGGATGCAGCGTGCGCAGGCCGCGCAGCGTCAGGAAGCTGTCGAATGGCGCGCCGGTGAGGCCAAGGCAGTTGCCCCACCAGGCGAGCTCCTCCTGCAGGGCGGCGTTTGCGGCAATCACCGCGCCGCCGACGACGTCGCTGTGGCCGTTCAGGTACTTGGTCGTCGAGTGCACGACGATGTCGGCGCCGAGCGCGATCGGCTGCTGCCAGACCGGCGAGAGGAAGGTGTTGTCGACCACGACCAGCGCGCCTGCAGCGTGCGCAAGCGCGCTTGCGCGCTCGAGGTCGGTGATCCGCAGCAGCGGGTTCGACGGCGTCTCCAGCCAGACGAAGCGCGGCTTGGCGGCGAGCGCGGCCTCGAATGCCGGCAGGTCCGTCGGGTCAACGAACAGCACCTTGAGGATGCCCTGGCGCTCGAAGCCGGTGAACAGCCGGAACGTGCCACCGTAGCAGTCGCGCGGCACGAGCACGGTCTCGCCGGCCTTGCACAGGTGCGCGACCAGGCCCACCGCCGCCATGCCGGAGGCGGTGACGACCGCGCCGGCGCCGCCCTCGAGGTCGGCCAGCGCATCGCCGAGCGCGTCGCGGGTCGGATTGCCCGAACGCGAATAGTCGTAGCGTCCCTTCACCCCGAACTTCGCAAAGGAGAAGGTCGAGGTCAGGTGCAGCGGCGGGACGACCGCGCCGTGCTGGGTGTCGGAGTCGAGCGCGGCGCGAACCAGGCGCGTGCGGGGATCGGCGGGGCGGGTCATCGAGCGGGTCCTTCGAGGCAGTCGGCGAAGATCGGTCGCAGCGCGTCGCCTTCCTTGAGGAACGCGTCGTGGCCGTAGATGGAATCCAGGGTCGCCAGCCGGCCGGCGGGAAGGCGCGCGACGAAGGCCTGCATGTGGTCGTAGGGCACCAGTTCGTCCTCGCGCACCGCAACCGCGGTCACCGGCACGCGCACTTGCGCCGCGTCGATGCGAAACAGGTCGATCGACTCGGACAGCGCGATGAACGACTCCGGTCGGTACTGCGCGACGTAGGCGTCGCCGCGCGCGAACAGGTAGTCCTCGATCGGCAGGCGGAACCGGTCCGCGTCGCGGCGCGGCTCGCCGCCGAAGCGGGCCTCGAACTCGCGTGGCGTGCGGTACGTGCACATGGCGAGCGCCCGAGCGAGCTTGAGTCCGCCGGCCGCATCGCCGGTACGGATGCCGAAGCGGACGATCTCACGCTCCACCGCGCGCCAGCCGGAGGCCATCGGGTGAATGCGATCAGCCGCCGAGATCACCAGCAGGCGCCGCGCGAGGTCCGCGTGGCGCAGGCCGATCGCAAGCGCCACCTGGCCGCCGTAGGAGGCCCCGGCGACGGCATGCAGCGGCGCCTCGCCGAGCGCGCGCACCACGCTTGCGATCGCATCGGCTTGGTCGAAGGCCGACAGCGAGGGCAGCAGCGGGCCGCCGCAGGCGGGACCGGTGGAGTCGGCACTGCCGCCGAGGTAGTCGACGCCCAGCACCCGATAGCGATCCGTGTCCAGCGCGCGGCCCGCGCCCACCACCGGCGACCACCAGCCGCGGTCTGCGGCGCCGACGCGGCGGTGGCCGGAGATGCCGCCGACGGCAAGCACCAGCGGCGCGCCGGCGGGACCGACGATGCGCCACGCCATGACCGCGTTCGTCAGAGCACCGCCATGGTGCAGCGGGAACGGCGACGGCAGGCGCACGACACCCTCGACGGGTTCGTCGACCTGGTACGGGGCGGGATTGGCGGGGGCGCTCATCGGGACTCCTCGGGCAGACGCGCTGGCGCACACTCCCGAGCCGCTGATGCGGAACCTTCGCGCCCGGGCGTGGACCCGGAACGGACGGCGACCCATCTATCGGATCCGTGGGATCCGCAGGAGTTGGCACCTGGACGCTTCGCGCAGGTTGCCCCGGCTTCAAAGGGCCAGTCCCTCAGCCGGTCTAGATGGGCGCGCGCAGTCTACGGACGGCTACCGCACCGCGTCAAGAACGCTTGCTCACGGCCGTGCCAATGTATTAATGTACTAACACGCTGTTACAACGATGCCGTGATGAAAATCCACCGTCCGCTGAGCCCCCGCCAGGAAGCGCAGGCCGAGAAGGCCCTCTATCAGGCCATCCTGACCCTGCGCAGCGCCGACGAGTGCCGCGCGTTCTTCCGTGACCTGTGCACGCCGGCGGAACTGCAGGCGCTGGCCGACCGCTGGGCGGTCGTCGAACTGCTGCGGCAGGACCTCCCCTACCGCGAGATCCACAAGCTGACCGGCGTCAGCGTCACCACGATCGGGCGGGTCGCCCGCTACCTGCTCGCCGGCCACGGCGGCTACGCGCTCGCGGCTCACCGCACTACCGAGGACACCGATGGATAAGGAACAGCGCCTGCGCGTCGCGATCCAGAAGAGCGGCCGGCTGACCGACCACTCGCTGGAGCTGCTCGGCCGCTGCGGACTCAAGTACAGCCGCGGCAAGGATCAACTGCTGTGCTACGGCGAGAACATGCCGCTGGACGTGCTGCTGGTGCGCGACGACGACATCCCGGATCTCGTGCGCGAAGACGCCTGCGACCTCGGCATCGTCGGCGGCAACGTCGTGCACGAGAAGCGGCTCGGCTTCGAGGCGCGTGGCGTACAGCCGCTGTTCGAGGTGCTGCAGCCGCTCGACTTCGGTCGCTGCCGCCTGTCGATCGCGGTTCCGGACAACGTCGAGTACAAAGGCGCCGCCAGTCTCGCCGGCCGTCGCATCGCGACCACCTACCCGCACACGATCAGCCGCTGGCTGTCCGAGCAGCAGGTGACGGCCGAGGTCGTAACGCTCTCCGGCGCGGTCGAGATCGCGCCCCGGCTCGGCCGCGCGGACGTGATCTGCGACCTCGTCTCCACCGGCAGCACGCTGCAGGCCAACCACCTGCGCGAAGTCGAGGTCGTGCTGCAGAGCCAGGCGATGCTGATCCGCACGCCGGTGCCGCTGCCGCAGCTGAAGGAGGACTGGCTCAACCGCATCCTGTTGCGCATCGATGGCGTGCAGCAGGTCAAGGAGAGCAAGTACATCATGCTGCACGCGCCGCGCTCGGCACTGGCGGAGATCCGCCGCCTGCTGCCCGGCTCCGAGTCGCCGACGATCATCCCGCTGGAGGGCACGACCGACAAGGTCGCCATCCACGCCGTCTGCCGCGAGAACGTGTTCTGGGAGACGCTGGAGAGCCTCAAGCGCGCCGGCGCAAGCTCCATCCTCGTGCTGCCCGTCGAAAAGATGCTCGCCTGATGCTCGCCGTGCACCACTGGGCGGGGTTGACCGAGGCGGCCCGCGCGGCGCTGCTGCGCCGCCCCTCGCAGGACAACGCCGCACAGCTCGCGAGCGCCGTGGAGGCGATCATCGCCGCGGTGCGCTCGCGCGGCGACGCGGCGCTGGCCGACTACACGCGCCGCTTCGACGGCGTGGAGGTCAAGACGCTGCGGGTCGGCGCGGCCGAATTCGCCGCCGCGGACGCGGCGCTGCCGGCGGTGGCCCATGCCGCGATCGAGCGCGCCATTGCCAACGTGCGCTGCTTCCACGAGGCGCAGCGGCTCGCGCCGCTGTCGATCGAGACTTCGCCCGGCGTGCGCTGCGAGCGCATCGAGGTGCCGCTCGCGGCGGTCGGCCTGTACGTGCCGGCCGGCTCCGCGCCGCTGCCGTCGGCCGCGATCATGACCGCCGTCCCGGCCGCGCTCGCCGGCTGCCCGACGCGCGTGCTGTGCACGCCGCCGCGGCGCGACGGCGCCGCGGACCCGGCGGTGCTGGTCGCCGCGCGGCGCGCCGGCGTCGGCGAGGTCTACAAGGTCGGCGGCGCGCAGGCGATCGCGGCGATGGCCTACGGCACGCACTCGATCCCGAAGGTCGACAAGATCTGCGGACCGGGCAACGCCTGGGTGACCGCCGCCAAGCTCGCGGTGGCGCGCGACCCCGAGGGCGCGGCGCTGGACCTGCCGGCGGGCCCGTCGGAGGTGCTGGTGATCGCCGACGACTCGGCCCGCCCCGCCTTCGTCGCCGCCGACCTGCTCGCGCAGGCCGAGCACGACCCTGCCGCGCAGGTGCTCCTGGTCACCCCGTCCGCACGGCTCGCAGCGGCGGTGATCGACGAGGTCGAGCGCCAGCAGGCCGGTTTGAGTCGCCGCGCGATCACGGCGCAGTCGCTGGCCGCAAGCCGCGTGATCCTGGTCACCGACCTTGCCAGCGCGTTCGCGGTCAGCAATGCCTACGCCCCCGAGCACCTGATCCTGCAGCTCGACGCGGCCCGCGACTGGCTCGGCGCGGTGCTCGCCGCAGGCTCGGTGTTCCTCGGCCACTGGTCGCCCGAGTCGATCGGCGACTATTGCAGCGGTACCAACCACGTGCTGCCGACCTACGGCTACGCGCGCGCCTTCTCGGGGCTGTCGCTGGGCGACTTCATGCGCAGGATCACGGTGCAGGAGCTGACGCCGGCAGGCCTGCAGGATCTGGGGCCGATCGCGCAGACGCTCGCCGGCCTCGAGGGCCTGGATGCGCATGCCGCCGCGGTGAGCGTGCGCCTGGCCACCCTGCGCAACGCCTGAACCACGCCCATGACCGACATCCACGACACCCCCGACATCGCCACTCGCCTCGCCCGCCCCGAGATCCTGGCGCTTTCGCCCTACGCGCACGCCAGCTGGGACCCGACGCTCGAGCGGCTGCACGCCAACGAGAACCCGTGGCGCTGCAGCGGCGACAACTCGCCGGCGGGACTGAACCGCTATCCCGAGCCGCACCCGGCCGCGGTCGAAGCGCGCCTCGCCCGGCTCTACGGCGTCAGCGCCGGGCAGCTGATCGCGGGGCGCGGCTCCGACGAAGGCATCGACCTGCTGGCGCGGGCGTTCCTGGTCCCGGGCCGCGACGCGGCGCTGGTCTGCCCACCGACCTTCGGCATGTACGCGGTCGCCACGCGCATCCAGGGCGCGGCTGTGGTGGAAGTACCGCTGGACGCGACCCGCGGCTACGCGCTCGACGAGGCGGCGGTGCTCGCCGCGGCGGGCGCGCAGGTGAAGCTGCTGTTCCTGTGCTCGCCCGGCAACCCGACCGGCCGCACGCTGGACGGCACCGCGATCGAGCGTGTGCTCTCCGCGCTCGCAGGTCGCGCGCTGGTGGTCGTCGACGAGGCGTACGCGGAGTTCTCGGCGCAGCCGAGCTTCGCCCCGCGGCTGGCGCGCTTCGACAACCTGGTCGTGCTGCGCACGCTGTCGAAGGCCTACTCGCTTGCCGGCGCCCGCTGCGGCGCGGTGCTTGCGCACCCGTCGGTGATCGCGCTGTTGCGGCGGATCATTCCGCCGTACTCGATGCCGACGCCCTGCATGGACGTGGTGCTCGCCGCGCTCGAGCCGGCGCCGCTGGCGCAGGCCGGGGCACGGATCGAGCGCCTCAAGGCCGAGCGCGCGCGCATGCTCGAGGCCCTGGGCGGCATCGCGCTGGTGCGTCAGGTGCAGGCGAGCGACGCGAACTTCCTCTACCTGCAGTGCCACGACGCCGCGGCGGTGGTCGCCCGCACCCGCGCCGCGGGCCTCTTGGTGCGCGACTTCAGCCAAGGCCGCTACACGCCCGCCGGCGTGCGCATCACGATCGGCACCCCCGCACAGAACGACCGCCTGCTGGAGGCCCTGGCCCGCCCATGACACCGACCCTGTTCATCGATCGCGACGGCACGCTCGTCGAGGAACCGACCGACCAGCAGGTCGACCGGCTGGACAAGATCCGCCTCGTCCCCGGCGCGATCACGGCGCTGGTGGCGCTCAACGCCGCCGGCTACCGGCTGGTGATGGTCACCAACCAGGACGGCCTCGGCACCGCCGCGTTCCCGGAAGACGACTTCCGGCCCGTGCACGAGTTCATCCTCGCGCTGTTCGCAGCCGAAGGCGTGCGGTTCGATGCGGTGCTGATCTGCCCGCACCTGCCGGACGCCGGCTGTGACTGCCGCAAGCCGAAGACGCGCCTGGTCGACGACTATCTCGCCAGCCGGCCGATGGACCCGGCGCGCTCGGCCGTCATCGGCGACCGCGCCACCGACCTTGCGCTCGCCGCCAACCTCGGCATCGCGGGGCTGAAGGTCGAGTCCGGCGGCAGCCCCGAGCACAGCTGGGCCGCGGTGCGCCGCTGCCTGACCGAGCGCCACCGCATCGCCTGCGTCGAGCGCAAGACCCGCGAGACCGACATCCGCGTGCGCGTCGACCTCGACGCCGAGGGCCCGACCCGCATCGCAACCGGCATCGGCTTCTTCGACCACATGCTCGAGCAGGTGGCCCGGCACGGCGGCTTCGCGCTCGAGCTCGACTGTAAAGGCGACCTCAACGTCGACGAGCACCACACGGTCGAGGACTGCGCGCTCACGCTCGGCCAGGCACTGCGCCAGGCGCTCGGCGCCAAGCTCGGGATCGCCCGCTACGGCTTCCTGCTGGCGATGGACGAGGCCGAGGCGCAGGTCGCGCTGGACCTGTCCGGGCGCGCCTACTTCGTGTTCGAGGGCGCCTTCGGCCGCGACGCCGTCGGCGGCCTGCCGACCGAGCTTGTGCCGCACTTCTTCCGCAGCCTGTCGGACAGCCTCGGCTGCGCGCTGCACCTGTCGGTGCGCGGCGAGAACAGCCACCACATGGTCGAGAGCTGCTTCAAGGGTGTCGGCCGCGCGCTGCGCCAGGCGCTGCGCGTCGAGGGCACGGCCCTGCCCTCCAGCAAGGGCGTGCTGTGAGCGGACTGGTCATCATCGACAACGGCGGCGGCAACGTCGCCTCGGTCCGCTACGCGCTGGCGCGGCTCGGCGTGACGGCGGTGCTGTCGGCGGACCCGGCCATCGTGCGGGCCGCGAGCCGGGTGATCCTGCCGGGCGTCGGCGCCGCCGGCGATGCGATGCGCAGGCTCAGCGCCGCGGGCCTGGACCGGCTGATCCCCACCCTGACCCAGCCGGTGCTGGGCATCTGCCTGGGCATGCAGCTGCTGTTCGAGTCGTCCGGCGAGGGCGACACCCGCTGCCTCGGCATCCTGCGCGGCCGCGCCGAGCGCTTCCCCGAGCGCACCGGCCTGCCGGTGCCGCACATGGGCTGGAACCGGCTCGAGCCGACGCGCGGCTCGCCGCTGCTGGCAGGGATCGCGCCCGGTGAGTACGCTTACTTCGTGCACAGCTACGCCCTGCCGCCGAGCGAAGACAGCGTCGCCCTGTGCGACTACGGCGCGCCGTTCACGGCGATCGCCAGCCGCGGCAACTTCCACGGCGCGCAGTGCCACCCGGAGCGCTCGGCCGCCACCGGCGCGCGCCTGCTCGCCAACTTCCTCGCGCTGGATGCCTAGCCCGTGCAACTGATCCCGGCCATCGATCTGAAGGACGGGCGCTGCGTGCGCCTGTACCAGGGCGACTTCGCGGCGGAGACCCGCTACGAGGTCACGCCCGAGGGGCTGTACGAGCGCTTCGCCGACCTCGGCGCACGCTGGCTGCACCTCGTCGACCTCGACGGCGCCCGCGACGGCGCCCAGGCGCACCTGCCGCTGATCGGCGCGCTCGCGCGTCGCGGTCGGCTGAAAATGCAGGTCGGCGGCGGCCTGCGCGAGCGCGCAAGCGTCGAGCGCACGCTCGCTGCGGGCGCCAGCCGCGTCGTGATCGGCTCGCTCGCGGTCACCGACCCCGACCTCGTCGCCGGCTGGCTGCGGAAACTCGGGCCGGAGGCGATCGTGCTCGCGCTGGACGTGCGCCTCGATGCCGCCGGCACGCCGCGCCTCGCCACGCACGGCTGGGTCGAGCAATCACCGCTGGTGCTGTGGGACGTGGTCGCACGCTTCCTCGGCGCGGGCCTGCGGCACGTGCTGTGCACCGACGTCGACTGTGACGGGGCGCTGTCGGGTCCGAACTTCGACCTGTACGTCGAGGCCGTGCGCCGCTTTCCCGAGATCCAGTGGCAGGCGTCGGGCGGCGTGCGCGACGTGCGCGACCTGTGGGCGCTGGGCGGCGGCGGCATCGCCGCCGCGGTCAGCGGCCGTGCCCTGCTCGAGAACCGCATGACGCCCGAGGAGCTGCAGCCATTCTTGCCCGCCGCCTGATCCCGTGCCTGGACGTGCGTGACGGCGCCGTCGTCAAGGGCGTGCGCTTTCGCGACCACGCCATCGTTGGCGGCATCGAGGAACTGGCGCTGCGCTACCGTGACGCCGGCGCCGATGAGCTGGTGTTCTACGACATCACCGCGAGCCCCGACGGCCGCACGGTCGACCGCGCCTGGGTCGAGCGCGTGGCGCGGCTCTTGGACATCCCGTTCTGCGTCGCCGGCGGCATCCGCTCGGTGGCGGACGCCGAGGCGGTACTCGGCGCCGGTGCCGAGAAGGTGTCAGTCAACTCACCCGCGCTCGCCGATCCCGAGCTGATCGGCCGGCTGAGCGAGCGCTTCGGCGCGCAGTGCGTGGTGGTGGGCATCGACAGCCAGACGGTCGCAGGACCCGACGGTCCGCTGTACGAGGTGCACCAGTTCACCGGCGATCCGGCGCAGAGTCGCGCGACGCCGCGCGCGACGCTCGACTGGGTGCGCGAGGTGCAGGCGCTCGGTGCCGGCGAGATCGTGCTCAACTGCATGGCCAGCGACGGCGTGCGCAGCGGCTACGACCTGGTGCAGCTGGCGGCCGTGCGGGCCGCCTGCCGCGTGCCGCTGATCGCCTCCGGTGGCGCTGGCGCGCCACAGCATTTCCTCGACGTGTTCCGCTCGGCGCAGGTGGACGGCGCGCTCGCGGCGAGCGTGTTCCACCTAGGCACCATTGAAATCCCGGACCTGAAGCGGTACCTGCGGGCCGCCGGCATCGAGGTGAGACCATGACGCTCGACGATCTGGACGCACTGGACTGGAGCAAGGGCGAGGGCCTGCTGCCTGCGATCGTGCAGCACGCCGAGTCCGGCGTCGTGCTGATGCTCGGCTACATGAACCGCGAGGCGCTCGCCGCCACGCTCGCCACGGGCAGGGTCACCTTCTACAGCCGCAGCCGCGAGCGGCTGTGGACCAAGGGCGAGACCTCCGGCAATACCCTCGAGGCACAAGCGGTCACGATGGACTGCGACCGCGACACGCTGCTGGTGCTCGGCCGTCCGCACGGACCGGTCTGCCACACCGGTGCCGCGACCTGCTTCCACGACCAGCCGACGAGCGCGGCGACCCAGTTGTCGTTCCTGCTGCAGCTGGAGAAGATCATCGAGGCGCGGATCGCCGAGCAGCCCGAGTCCAGCTACACCGCGCAGCTGTACGCGCGCGGACTGACGCGCATGGCGCAGAAGGTCGGCGAGGAAGGACTCGAGGTCGCGCTCGCGGCGGTCACCGACGGCGATGCGCAGCTGGTGGGCGAAGGCGCGGACCTGCTCTTCCACCTGCTGCTGCTGCTGCAGGCGCGCGGCCTGGGGCTTGCTAACGTGGTGGGCGAGCTCGTCAAGCGCCACCAGGCGCGCGCCTAGCTCGCCGTTCGCACGGGCCGGCGGGACTTCAGGGCGCTTGCGCTCCTCTGTCGCGGCCGCGCGCCACGAGCGCCATGCCACTCGCCGCGAACGCGGTCACCGCCGCGGCGGCACCGAACGCCGCCGGCGAGCCGCGCCACTGCCAGATCAGCCCGAACAGCACCGCGCCGGGCAGCATGAACAGCCCGGCCGCCAGATGGTACAGACCGAACGCCGTGCCACGCACCGCGGCCGGCGCCGAGTCGCCGATCAGTGAACGCTCGGCAGGCTCGGTCAGCACCAGCGATGCCGAGTAGCCGAGGAACAGTGCCCAGACGACCGGCCCGCGGGCCGGCACCAGCGCGAGCGCGAGCAATGCGCAGACGCGTGCCGACCAGCCGAACAGCAGCAGCGGCAGCCGGCCATAGTGGTCGGTGGCGACGCCCGCCGGGTACGCCAGCAGAACCTTCACCAGGCTCGCCGCCGCCCAGATCAGCGGCACCCACGGCAACGGCAGCCCCGACGAGCGCGCCCACAGCACGACGAACACCTCCGGCACGGTCGCCAGCGCCAGCACCGCGGCGGCCGCCAGCAGCGCCTGCAGGCGCGGCTCCAGCAGCCCCAGCCGCAGCGGCGGCGCGACCGCAGGCGCGCTCGTCGCGTCCTGTGGTCGCAGGCCGACGCCCAGCAGCAGCATGACCAGCACGCCCGGCACCATCGAGCCCAGGAAGACCGAGCCCAGCGGCACCTGCCAGCTCAGCAGCAGCCACGCCATGAGCGGGCCGATCACGGCGCCGGCGTGATCCATCGAGCGGTGGAAGCCGAACGCGCGACCGCGCGCGGCGGGGCCGGTGGCGCCTGCGATCAGGGCGTCGCGCGGCGCGGTCCGGATGCCCTTGCCGATGCGGTCGGTGAAGCGCAGCGCGAGCACGACCGGCCAGCTCGCCGCGAGGCCGATCAGCGGACGCACGACGTTCGCGATTCCGTAGCCGGCGACCAGCAGGCGCTTGGGCGGCACGCCGCGATCGGCCAGCCTGCCGGCGAACAGCTTGACCACACTGGCGGTGGCCTCGGCCACGCCCTCGACCAGCCCGACGACCGCGGGGCCGGCGCCGAGTGTCGCGGTCAGGAACACCGGCAACAGCGGCGTGATCATCTCGCTCGCCGCGTCGTTGAGCAGCGAGACGCAGCCAAGCACGATCACCGTGCGCGGCAGCAGGCGGCTCGGCGGCAGCCGCTCCATGCCCACGCCCCGCTCAGCCGCGCGCGACGAGGATACGCAGCATCCGGCGAAGCGGCTCCGCGGCGCCCCACAGCAGCTGGTCGCCGACCGTGAACGCGCTCAGGTACTCGCCGCCCATCGGCATCTTGCGCAGCCGCCCGACCGGGATCGACAGCGTGCCGGACACCTGCACCGGCGACAGCGCGCGGATCGAGGCCTCGCGCTCGTTCGGGATCACCCGCACCCAGTCGTTGGACGAGGCGATCAACTGCTCGATCTCGATCAGCGGCACGTCTTGGCGCAGCTTGAGCGTCAGCGCCTGGCTGTGGCAGCGCATCGCACCGATGCGCACGCACAGGCCATCCAGCAGCACGGGGTTCGCCTCCGAGCCGAGGATCTTGTTGGCCTCGGCACCCCCTTTCCACTCCTCGCGGCTCTGGCCGTTGCCCAGATCCTTGTCGATCCACGGGATCAGGCTGCCGGCAAGCGCGGTGCCGAACCCGGCGTGTGGCAGCGCCTCGCTCCTGAGCGTCGCGCCGACGAGGCGGTCGATCTCGAGGATCGAGCTGCTCGGATCCCCGAGCAGCGGCGCGACCGCGGCGTGCGCCGCGCCCATCTGCGCGATCAGCTCGCGCATGTGGGCGGCGCCGGCACCGGAGGCCGCCTGGTAGGTCATCGCCGTCGCCCACTCGACCAGGCCCTCGGTGAACAGCGCACCCAGGCCCATCAGCATCAGCGACACGGTGCAGTTGCCGCCGACGTAGTCGCGCAGGCCGTGGTCGAGGGCCGCGTCTATGACCGGCCGGTTGACGGGGTCAAGGATGATCACCGCATCCTTCTTCATGCGCAGCGTCGAGGCCGCGTCGATCCAGTAGCCGCCCCAGCCGGCGGCGCGCAGGCGCGGATGCACCGCCTGGGTGTAGTCGCCGCCCTGGCAGGAGATGATCGCGTCCATGGCCGCCAGCGCCTGCACATCGTTTGCGTCCTGCACCGGCGCGCTCGCGCGACCGACCTCCGGCGCAGCGCGGCCGGCCTGGCTCGTGCTGAAGAAGACTGGGTCGACGAGGTCGAAGTCGTGCTCGGCGCGCATCCGATCGACGAGCACCGAGCCCACCATGCCGCGCCAACCGACGATTCCGACCTTCATCGACTTCTCCACGCGCCGCTCGCGGCGCTCACAGCAGCAGTTCCTCGGCCGGCTCGCGCAGATTGTAGCGCGAGCTCATCGCATGCCCGTAGGCGCCGGCCGTGGCGATCAGCATCACGTCGCCCTCGTGGCAGACCGGCAGCGCGCGCTCGTGACCGAGCACGTCGGCCGACTCGCAGATGGGGCCGACGACCTCGTAGGTGGCGGCGGCCGGCTCGTCCAGCCGAGTCAGGTTCACGATGTCGTGATGGGCGCCGTACAGCGCCGGGCGGATCAGCGAGTTCATGCCGGTCGCGATCCCCAGGTACTGCTTGCTGCCCTTGCCCTTGAGCTGGGTGACGCGCGCGAGCAGCACGCCGGCGGCCGCGACCAGGTAGCGACCGGGTTCCAGCCACAGCGTAAAGCGCGGGTGGGCGACGCGAAACGCGGCCAGTGCCCGGCCCAGCGCGCCGAGGTCGAGCGGCTGGCGGCTCGCCTTGTCCGGCACGCCGAAGCCGCCGCCGAGGTCGAGCACCCGCACATCCGCAAAGCCCGCCGCGACCGCGGCGAGGATGCCGGCGACCTCGACCCAGGTGTCGATCACGAAGATGCCGCTGCCGGTGTGCGCATGCAGGCCGACGATGCGCGCGCCCGCGGCGCCTGCGAGCCGCGCCAGCTCCTCCATCTCGAACAGCGGCACGCCGAACTTGGCGTGCTGGCCGGCGGTGCGCACGTGCTGGTGGTGACCGTGGCCGCGACCGGTGTCGATGCGCACGAACAGTGCGCTGCCTTTGAACAGCGCCGGCCAGGCGCGCAGCGGATAGAGGTTGTCGAGCGTCACCGTCAGGCCCGCGGCGATGGCCCAGGCGTACTCGTGGCGCGGCGCGAAGTTCGGGGTGTAGAGGATCCGGGCCGGATCGAGGCCGGGCACGCTCGCCAGCAGGTGCTCGACTTCGC
>JANXQL010000146.1 GCA_025356815.1 Pseudomonadota bacterium | reverse complement strand
GACGATCGCGTTGATCTGCACCGCCACCGCCTGCACCTGACCATAGTTCGCCGCATCCGTCGCGTTGACGCCGGCAGTGACGTTGGTGATCGTGCGCGTGAGGCCGTTTCCGCCTACCGACACGGTATTGGCGACACCGTCGTCGGTGCTGAACGCGCCGAGGGCGACGGAGTTGCTGCCGGTAGCACTCGCCGCCGTGCCCAGCGCGACCGCGTTGCCGCCACTGGCGACCGCGCCCGGGCCGGTCGGCGCGCCACCGACGGCGGCCTGCCCGCCGATCGCGACGTTGCCGTTGCTCGCAGGGCCAATCCCGGCCGTGCTCGCGCCGGTGCCGATGGCAATGTCCGCCTGCCCGGCTGCCGTGGCGGCGCCGATCGCGGCGCTGTTCACGCCGAGCGCTGCGGCATTGGTGCCGAGCGCGGTGCCGCCTTCGGCGGCGACCGATGCCACGCCGTAGGCGCTGGCACTGCTGCCGAATGCGGCGCTGCCATAGCCGACGGCGGTCGAGTTCAGGCCGCTGGCAATCGACGTCCCGCCGAGGGCCGTGGCGAAGTCACCGGTCGCCGCGCTCGACACGCCGAAGGCCGAGGCCTCGAGTCCCGAAGCCGTGCTCACCGCGCCCTGCGCGGTGCTCGACAGGCCAGAGGCCGTCGCCTGGAAGCCAGCGGCGACCGCGTAGTCGGCGCTCGCGACGCTGTTCATGCCGACGGCACTGGAGAAGTTGCCCAGCGCCTGGCTCGCGTTGCCAGCGGCGAACGAGGACACGCCCGACGCGACGCTGTTGGAGCCGTAGGCGCTCGCGTTGTCGGCCAGCGCCGAACTGCCGGCGCCGGATGCGATGGACTGGATGCCGGTGGCCTGGCTGGAGCTGCCGAAGGCGCTCGAGGAGCGGCCCGTGGCGAGGCTGTTGACACCCACCGCTGTCGCAAGATCGCCCACGCCCGCGCTGCCTGCACCGATCGCCGTCGCGGATGCCCCGCTGGCCTGGCTGGCGTCACCGGCGGCGATCGACGACTGACCGGACGCCACGCTCGAGGTGCCGAAGGCGCTCGCGTTGATGCCCGATGCGGTGCTGAGGGCGCCGGTCGCGGTCGACTGCTGCCCGAGCGCCTGGCTGCCGTCGCCGATCGCCGTTGAAGACAGTCCCTGTGCAAGGCTGCCGGCGCCCGTGGCCGTCGAGCGATCGCCGAGGGCCTGGCTGAAGTCGCCGCTGGCGAGCGAGGACTGACCGGCCGCGACACTATTGACGCCGAAGGCACTGGCATTGATGGCGACGGCGTTCGAGCCGCTTCCGGCGGCGGTCGAGTTCAGTCCGCTGGCACTGGACCCCTCGCCGAGCGCCGTTGCGAATCGGCCGCTCGCCGTGCTCGACACACCGAACGCCGACGCCGCGAATCCCGAGGCCGTGCTGACCGCGCCCTGCGCCGTGCTCGCGAAACCGGCGGCACTGCTCTGGAAGCCACCGGCGAGCGCGTAGTCGGCGCTGGCGACGCTGTTCGTGCCGACGGCACTGGAGAAGTTGCCCAGCGCCTGGCTCGCGTTGCCAGCGGCGAACGAGGACGCGCCCGCTGCAATGCTGTTGGAGCCGTAGGCGCTCGCGTCGCTGCCGGACGCCGTGCTAAGCGCGCCGGTGGCGGTTGACTGCAGCCCGCTCGCAAGGCTCGAATCGCCCGCGGCGAACGAGGACAGGCCGGAGGCCACGCTGTTGGAGCCGTAGGCGCTGGCGTTGGCCGCCAGCGCCGCGCTGCCTGCGCCGGCCGCGATGGACTCGTTGCCGGTCGCCTGGCTGGCGCTGCCCAGAGCGGTCGAACCAATTCCCACGGCACGGCTGTTGACGCCGACCGCGCTGGCAAGGTCGCCAATACCCGCGCTGCCGGCACCGATCGCGGTCGACGAGGTGCCCGTCGCCTGGCTGGCGTCACCGACGGCGACGGAGGATTGCCCGCTGGCGACGCTGAGCGTGCCGTACGCGCTGGCGTTGATGCCGGACGCCGTGCTGAACGCGCCGGTCGCGGTCGACTGCAGGCCGCTCGCAAGGCTCGAATCACCGGCGGCGAACGAGGACATGCCCGCCGCCACGCTATTGCTGCCGTAGGCACTCGAATTCGCGCCGGTGGCGGCGCTGGCGGCGCCCATCGCCGTGGAGAGGTTTCCGAGCGCTTGCGACCCGTCACCGTTCGCGGTGGCGCTGGTTCCCAGCGCAAAGCTGTTGTTGCCGTAGGCGCTCGAGCCATCGCCGGCGGCGTGGCTGCCCGCGCCACTGGCCGTGGCCGACGTGCCGGTGGCGATGCTGTTGACGCCAAGGGCGCTGGAGTTCATGCCGGACGCGCGGCTGCCGGCACCGAGGGCGCTGGCGCCGGCACTGGTGGCGCTGGACGCGACGCCGATCGCGGTTGCATTGTCGGCGCTTGCGATGCTCTCTGCGCCGTAGGCTGCCGAGAAGTTGCCGCTGGCGGAACTGAGCATGCCGGTGGCGGTGCTGCCCGTGCCAGAGGCTGTGCTCTGGTAGCCACTGGCGCTGGCGAAGTCCGCGGTTGCGCTGCTGCGGGCGCCAGTGGCGGTCGCGAACTCGCCGCTGGCAACGCTGCTGTCGCCAAGCGCCGTCGCCGAGGTGCCGAGCGCGGCGCTGCCGACCCCAAAAGCGCTTGCGCTGTTGCCCAGGGCGGAACTTCCGGCGCCGTTGGCGGTGGCGGACAAGCCGCTCGCCACGCTCGCCACGCCCGTCGCCGTCGCGAAGTTGCCGCTGGCGAGGCTGCTGTCGCCGAGCGCCGTCGCGGACGTGCCCAGCGCCGTGCTGCCGACACCGAATGCGCTCGCGCTGTCGCCCATCGCGACGCTGCTGGCGCCATTGGCCGTGGCAGAAATCCCGCTCGCCAGGCTGTTGACGCCGGTCGCCGTCGAATTGAGATTGGTGGCGCTGCTGAAGGCGCCCGTGGCGGTCGCGTTGTCGCCAAGCGCGGCGCTCGCGACGCCGGTAGCGGTGGAGAAGTTGCCGGTCGCGATGCTGTCACTGCCCAGCGCTGTCGAACTGGCGCCGAGCGCGGTGCTGGCGGAGCCGATCGCGACCGAGTCTCCGGCCGCCGCGACAGACTCCACGCCCATGGCGATGTTGCCGTTGCTCGCATCCAACCCGGCAGAGCCGCCGGCAATTGCCGTGTTGAAGGTGGCAGCTGCGGCCCCCGCGGCCGAGTTTGTGCCGATGGCAAGGTTGTTTTGACAGTCGCTCTGCGCGACGTTGCTCGCCAGCGGCGCGAGCGTGGACGGGCCGGTGAAGCTGAACAACGTACCAGGCGGGCAGGTATTGCCGATCGCGACCTGGGCTGCGGCGGGCGTCACGTACAGCGCGCAGGGCAGTGCCACCAGCAGCCCGAGGAGCCCGTGCAGCGTCGAGCGTGCCCGATCGCGGCGGAGCACGGCGGCAACGGCCTGGGCGGAAACGGTCAGGCACGGGCGGGAGATCGGCATGGTGAGGCGTCCTTGTCCTTCGGAAGTGGTCTGTCGCAGCGGCATGACGCCACCGCTCGCGCCGGTCGCGGGGCGACTCGGGCACCTTCGGGTCGGCATGCGGCAGCGAGCGGTTCGCGATCTTCTTGCGCGCTACTGTCGCCCGCGGCAGACAGACAGGGCTGCGTCGGGTATCACGTACGCGGATGTCGAGATTGAGCGCCAGTTCACACTCTGGCCCGGCTCACCGGTTATGGAAGGCCGCCGCGGGCTTGCACGGCGGCGACGCGCACTCGAAAATGGGCTCGCCCCGCTTGGGGCCGACGGGGGACAGCGATGGAGCGAGCCGCAGGAGCCGTGCTTTTGGTACTTTCGGTGCTGATCCTCGCCTTCGGCAACGGCGTCGTCCGTCGCCAAGAGCGGCCGGGCGGCCGCTGGTCCAAGACGGCGCTCGCCGATACGGCCTTCAAGTGGGGCATGGGCCTCGGCTGCCTGTGGTTTGGCCTCGCGCTGGTCTTTGGCAATGGCAGCTTCGGCGGATGACCCCACGGCCGGGCTGATCAGTGTCCGGGCAGCCTCATCAGGCTCAGCACGGCGACGTAGTGGCACCCGACGCCGGCGAGCACGAACAGATGCCAGACGGCGTGCGTGTACTCCCGTCGCTTCCAGATGTAGAAAGGCACGCCTGCGGTATAGGCAAGTCCGCCTGCGATCAGCCAGCGCAACTCGTCCGTGCTGAGGCTCGCGGCCACCTGCCGAAATCCCGCCACGACCAGCCAGCCCATTGTCAGGTACAGCACGGTTGAGAAGCCACGCAGCCGCACCCAGCCGGTCGTGCGCAACACGATCCCGACGATGGCCATGGTCCAGACGGTCCCGAACAGGCCCCAGCCCCACGGGCCGCGCAACACCGAGATAGTGAACGGCGTGTAGGTCGCTGCGATCAGCAGGTAGATCGCCGAGTGGTCGGCCGCCCGAAGGTAAGCCCGGGTCCGGGGGGCGCGGGAGGCGTGATAGAGCGTCGAGGTGCCGAGCATCAGCATCGCGCCAAAGCCGAACACGAGCCCGCCGAGCAGGCGCCAACCGTCTCCGTAGCGGAGCGCGGTCAGCGCAAGCCAGGCCACCGCCGCGATGCTGGCGAAGAACCCCAGCGCGTGACTCGCGCTGTGCAGCCGCTCCTCGAAGGGCGTATATCCGCTCGCCTTCGGGACGACTGTCGGGTGATTTGGTTCAAGGTTAGAAATGGCCTTCAATCCCTTGTTTCAATGAGATTCATGGAACTCCGTGTGAGCGGTGCCGGCGCGCGTGGGCGCGCTGCACAACCCCGGCGGCGCCCATGGTCGGCGGGCCGTATGGGCTGATGGTACCGCCTTCGACATCGTTGAACGGCATGGCTGAACCGGCCGCGGCGCCCGGTCGAGCTTGACTGCCCCCCGCCGCGCGCCGGCGTCAGACGACGCCCTCGCCACCTCGACACCCGCCGCCGGGTATCGTCGACCCGCGTCCACCGCCCGAGCCTTGCCATCGAACCCGGGGCGATCCACTCACGCCGGTGCGGCGCCATGCCCTCAGTGCGCAGGCTGCGCGTCCCGCTCCGCGAGCACGCCACGCAGGCAGTGCACAAAGCGCGCGGCTGCGGTGTCGTCGAAAGTCAGTGGCGGACGCACCTTGAGCACGTTGTGGTGGTGCCCCTCGGTCCCGATCAGCACGCGATGCTCGCGAAGTCGCTCGACCACGTACGCGGCCGCGCGCGTCGCCGGCGTGCGCAGCGCGCGCTCGTCGACAAGGTCAATGCCGAGGAACAGCCCCGCCCCGCGCACATCGCCGATGACCGGAAACTCCGCTGCCAGCTCGCACAACGCCTGCTTGAGACGCCGTCCCACGCGCTCGGCGTTCGCCTGAACGTCTTCGTCGCGTACGATGCTCAGCACCTCCAGCCCCACGGCGCAGGCAAGCGTGCTGCCCCCGAAGGTGCTGAAGAACTCCATGCCGTTTGAGAACGCGTCGGCGATTGCACGGGTCGTGACCACCGCGCCCAGCGGAAAGCCGTTGCCGATGGGCTTGCCCAGCACGACGATATCCGGGATGACCTGCTGCGCCTCGAAGCCGAAGCGCCATTCGCCCAGACGGCCGAAGCCGGTCTGCACCTCGTCGGCGATGCACACGCCCCCCGCCCCGCGCACCGCCGCATAGACGCGCGCCAGGTAGCCGGCTGGCAGGACGATCTGCCCGCCCACGCTGGGAAACGTCTCGCACAGGAAAGCCGCGACCCTGCCGCCGCGGGCGTCTATCTTGCGAAGCAGCTCAAGGACGCCCTCGGCATAGCGCGCGCCGGCATCTTCGTCGCGGTGGAAACCGCGATAGACATCCGGCAGCGGCGCGACATGCACCCACGGCTGCTGCCCGGTGCCGCCAGGGCCTGCGAACTTGTAGTGGCTGATCGCGATCGCGGCATTGGTGTTGCCGTGATAGCCCTCCTCCAGCACGATCGTGTCACGCGCGCCGGTGCGGGCGCGTGCCAGCCGCAGCGCCAGCTCGTTCGCCTCGCTGCCGGAGTTGACGAAGAAGCACACCTCCAGCGGCGCGGGAAAGCACGCCGCGAGGGCCTCGCCGTAGGCGAGGTGGGTCTCATGCAGGTAGCGTGTGTTGGTGTTGAGCAGGCGAGCCTGCTCTGCGAGCACGCGCACGAGCCGAGGATGACAGTGGCCCAGCTGCGGGACATTGTTGTAGGCGTCGAGGTATTCCCGACCGTAGGCGTCGAACAGGAAGTGCTTCGAGCCGCGCACCGCCACGATCGGGCGCGCGTAGGAGGTCTTCAGGTTGCGCGCGAAGCGCGTGCACCGCTCGGCGCGCAGTTGCTGCTCGGGGCGCGGACGGCCATCGACCGCAGTCGACGCCAGGCCCAGCAGGACGGCCGGGTTCGGATAACATTCGAGCCAGCCCTCGAGCTCGTCGGGATCGGCGACGCCTGGCCAGTCGACGCCACGACCGAAGTGGGTGAGGCCCAGCTGCAGATGCAGGTGACTCGGCCAGGCGCCGTTTTCGTCCGGGCCGCCGATCAGCCCGATCACCTCCCCGGCACGTACGCTTTGGCCAGGGACCAGGCGAGCGGTCACCTCGTGGGCGAGATGTCCGAAGAGCGTGTAGAACGCAACGCCCAGGTTGGTGCGGTGCTCGAGTGCGACGACGCCGCCATAGTCGAGCGACGCGTCGCGCACGGCGACGTCGACCACCACGCCGTCCCACGGCGCGTGCACCGCGGTGCCTTCTGGCACGAACACGTCCACACCCAGGTGCACGGTGCGTCGCACGGCGCCGGCGGGCGTCTGCCGGATGAAAGCCTCCCCGGCATAGATCAGTCGCGGCTCGGCATATCGGCCGATCGCCGCCCCGCCGGCTCGCATCGCACGGCGCACATGCGCCTCCAGCGCCGCCATGTCGAAGGCCTGTGGATCGTCGGGCGAGGCCGGCCCGTCGATGCTGATATCCAGGATGCTGGCGGCACCGAGGTCCACGTCGATGACGGGCCGCACGTCGGCACGCGCCAGCCACTGCAGCACGTGGGCCGCGTGCGCAAAGCCGGGCAGCCCGACGGCGCGGCGCAGCGCCGCGAGGACCCACTCGGCCGGGTAGCGCTCGGAGTCCTCAAGGAAGGCCCACGCGCCGCGCTCGGAGACCGTGACGTACGCATCCTCGGGCCGAGCCCGCTTGCCCAGCGCACTGTTGGTGACGCTGACGGCCAGCCGTGTCAGCAGCAACGGGTAGATCAGCGCCAGTTCCGTCTCGGCGAGCGGCCAGACGGCGTGATAGCCCGCGACGAACGCGGCGAGGATCTCGATAGGACGCGGCTGGTCGAGTACGAGATAGGCCGCGGCGATCGCGATCTCGGACACCCGCGCGCCGCTGGCGAGGTCGCCAAAATCAATCAGCCCCGACACGCCGAGCGTGCCGTCGGCGGTCGGCGCGATCAACAGGTTGTAGTCGTTGAGATCGTTGTGGATCGGGGCGCTCGGCAGCTGCGCGAGGCGCGCCGACAGCTCGTTGCGAAAGCGCGTCCCGATCGTGGCGATCAGCGCGCGCCGTCGATCGCCTGCGATCGCCTCGAGGTGCTCGACAATCCAGCCCGCCGAGGCGAGGTTCCATTTCGATGGGCGCTCCAGCGCTGCGTGTGAATAGCCCTGCAGCGCCATGTCCAGGCGACCCAGCGCGGCGCCGACGGACCGCACCAGCGCCGCGTTCTGCGGCCGGACGTGCGCGTACAGGCAGCCCGGAAGCGCCGTGATGAGCCAGGCCAGGCGCACGCCCCCGCCCGGTGTCGCCACCGAGACGATGCGCGTGCCGTCACGCGCCGTGACAACCACCGGTACCGGCACGGCGGGATCGGCCGCGCGCACGTGCTCGAGCGCACGGCACTGCAGGTCGGCGAGGCCGAGATCGCAGTCGGCGCGCATGATCTTGAAGACGTAGCGCCGCTGACCGTCGCAGTCGACCGCGACGTTGAGGTCGTACTCGCCGGGAAGATCGACCAGATCGCCCGTGATGCCGTAGTGACGATCCAGGGTGCTGGCGATCCAGCCGTGGTCGAGCGTTGCGTCGTCCGAACGAAAGGAAATGCCAGGCACCCGTCTCTCCCGCGCTAGCCCGAGCCGTCGAACAGCGTGGCGCGCGGTGACAGCCCCCGGGCGACGCAGTTCAATACCCTGACCATGACCGCATGTATTACCCACAACCTCATGATTATCATTGCGTTATGGGGTGGCTCCGCGTCACCGACCCGCGCGCCGAAGGTAGCAGACAGGAGCACCGCATGCCCACTGGATCCGGAGGCGCCGTGGCGAGGCGGGAAAGCCGCTCCAATGACGGTTGGTCGCGCACGGTGCAGCGCTGCTGCTGAGGCCCGCGAGCTGGTGATAGTCCCGGCAGATGTCCTTCGCAACCATAGGATATTACTCATATGATTTCATCGGTCGCGCCCTTCGACAGCGACTCGGGCGTCGCGCCGGCAGGGCGGCGCGGCCCTGCCCCTTGCAGCGCCGGCGCGTTGTGGCGACCTTGAAGCGGCCGTGGCGCGCGCTGTCCTCGGCACGCCTCGCGGTGTCTGCGCACGCATCGTTTCGGCATGAAATGGTGGGTCGGGTGGGGCTCGAACCCACGACCAATGCCTTAAAAGGGCACTGCTCTACCGACTGAGCTACCGACCCTCGAACTGACAGCTGCGCCTGAGCACCCCGGAGAGGGTCCTGGATCAAGCTTCGACCACGACTAAATGTCGCTCACAACTCGATGATAAAGAAAACTAAAGAGCCGCCCCGAAAGCGACCTCGAGCACCGGCTGTCCGAGCGGTCGGCACTCGCCCTGCCGCGACGGCCGCGGATTCTAGCAGGGCCGGATTGCCTAGTGGCGCGCGGCTTCATACAACGGCCGCACGACCGGCACCCGGGCCTGCAGGTCCTCGATGCGCGAGCCGCTGGACGGATGGGTGCTCAGGAACTGTGGTGGGGCCGACGTCTCCGACGCCGCCATCTTGCGCCAGACGCTGACCGCGGCGTCCGGGTCGTAGCCGGCGCGTGCCATCAGTTCGAGCCCGATGACGTCCGCCTCCTCTTCCTGGGCGCGGCTGTGGGGCAGCTGGAAGGTCACGTCTGAGACCCGCCCGGCAAGCTCGGTCGCCGCCTGTCCAAGGCCGGTCAGTGCCGCGACACCGGCGAGCACCAGCCCCTGCGCGTAGGCGCGCGAGACCCGCTCGCGGGTGTGCTCGCGCAGCGCGTGGGCCATTTCATGGCCGATCACGGCCGCCAGTTCCGCGTCCGACAGCCCGAGCTTCTCGACCAGTCCGGAGTAGACCATGATCCTGCCGCCCGGCATGCAGTAGGCGTTGAGTTCAGCCGTCGCCTGCACGTTGACGTCCCACGGCCACGCCGGGGCATCGGGCCGGAACACGGCGGTCTGCGGGATCAGCCGCTCGCTGATCCTGCGTACCCGCGCCAGCAGCGCCGGGTCGGTATTGAGGTGGCCCGCCACTCGGGCGGTATCGAGCTCCTTCGCGTAGGCCGCGCTGGCGGCCCCGTCGATCTCCTGCTCGCTGACCAGCATCTGCTGACGTCGTTCGATGCCGATCGTCCCCGGGGCCGTGGTCTGGACGGTGGCACACGCGGCAAGCGCCAGCGACAGCAGCGCGCCGATGGCAACGCCGACGAGGTGCCTTGGCCGGGCCTGCGGCAGGCGAGCGAGTCGGGTCATGCGGGTTCCTGATATTGGGTGGGATCGGCAAGCGTGGCAGCCTCGAAACCCGCCCGCCGCAGTCGGCACGAGTCGCAGCGGCCGCAGGCGCGAGCGGCCGAATCCGGCTGGTAGCACGAGATCGTCAGTGCGTAGTCGACCCCGAGCGAGGTGCCGGCCGTGATGATCTCGGCCTTGGTCATCGCGATCAAGGGCGATCGGATGCGCATTCGCCCACCCTCCACGCCCACGCGGGTCGCAAGGTTAGCCAGCGTCTCGAACGCGGCGATGAACGCCGGCCGACAGTCCGGGTAACCCGAATAATCGACGGCGTTGACGCCGAGCCAGATCTCCTGCGCGCCGAGCACCTCGGCCCAGCCCAGCGCGAGCGCGAGGAACACCGTGTTGCGGGCCGGCACGTACGTCACCGGGATACCTTCGCTCGCAGCTTCCGGCACGGCGATCAACGGATCGGTCAGCGCCGAGCCACCGATACCGCCCAGGCCGATCTCGAGCACCCGGTGCTCAACCGCGCTGAGCGAGTGCGCCACCCGCCGCGCAGCGTCGAGTTCGATGCGGTGGCGCTGGCCATAGTCGAAGCTCAGCGCGTAGCAACGTCGCTGCTCGGCCCGCGCCAGCGCGAGCGTCGTCGCCGAATCGAGCCCGCCGGAGAGCAGCACCACTGCGCGCTGATCGCTCATCGGCCGGGCTCCTCGCCCCAGAGGATCTTGTGCAACTGCAGCTGGAAGCGCACCGGCAGCCGGTCCGCGAGGATCCAGTCGGCGAGCAGGCGTGGCGTCACGCGACCGTGACCGGGCGAGAACAGCACCTGCGCGCGCGCCGCCAGACCGCGCTCGGTGACGAACGCCCGCGACCACTCGTAGTCGGCCCGGTCGCAGATCACGAACTTGACGAGGTCTGTCGCGCGTGGCGCGTCGAGGTTCGCAAGGAAGTTGCGGCCGCTCTCGCCGGACGCCGGCGTCTTCACGTCAAGCACGCGCACGACCCGCCCGTCCACGCCGCTGGCATCGAGCGCACCGCTGGTCTCGAGCGAGACGCGATGTCCCGCGTCGCACAGCGCGCTGAGCAGGGCGTGAACGTTCGGCTGGGCGAGCGGTTCGCCACCGGTCACGCAGACGTGCAGGGTAGCGAAGGCGCGCACCTCGTCGACCAGATCGGCGATGGCGCGCCACTGGCCGCCGTAGAAGGCGTATTCGGTGTCGCAGTAATGGCAGCGCAGCGGGCAGCCGGTCAGGCGCACGAACACGGTCGGCCAGCCGACGCTGTCGGCCTCCCCTTGCAGCGACAGGAACAGCTCGGTGATCCGCAGTCGCTGCTGCGCCGGGAGGGTGTCACGTGCCGCCGCGGACATGCTCAGCGGCGCTCAGCGTCCATGTGCTTGAGGCGCGCGCGGGCATCGGCCGCGGCCGGCGCGTCGCCGTAGCCCTTGACGAGGCGAGCCAGCGCCTCGCGCGCCTCGCGATAGCGCTTCAGCTCATAGTAGGAGTAGCCGACCTTCAGCAGCGCATCGGGCAGCTTGCGGGAGTCGGGATGCTCCTTGACCACGCGCTGGAACGCGTCGAGCGCCTCGGCGTAGCGGTGCTCGACGTAGTAGGCCTCCCCCATCCAGTACTTGGCGTTGTCGATCAGCGCGCTCTGCGGGTAGGCGCCAATGAAATTCTGCAGCGCCTGCTCGGCGCCGCTGTAGTCGCGCCCCTTGAGCCGCTCGAGCGCGGCCTGGTACGCATCGCGATCGGTAGGCGCCGGGACGGCGGCGCCGGCCGAGGCCTGCGCCTGCAGCTTCGCGTCGAACACGCCGAGCCGCTTGTCGAGGTCCGCGTACAGGTCCCGTTCGTGCTGCTGCATCGCCTTGAGCGTGTGCTGCAGCTCCTCGATGTCGCCGCGCTGCCGGCGCTGCTCCACCTGTGCAGCCTCCAGCTGTCGCTGCAGGTCAAGAACGGCCTCGTTCTGCCGCTCGATGCGATCAACGCGACCCTCGACGGCGCTCGCCTTGACGAACGCGGGATCCTCCTCGGGGCGCGTCAGCGAACAGCCCGTGAGCGTTACGCCCGCGAGCAGCACGCAAGCGAGTCCGGGTAGCCGCAGGCGCATCAGTGCGAGGCGAGCACGATGATCTCGACCCGGCGGTTCTGCGCCCAGGCCGCCTCGTCGTGCCCGTCGGCCACCGGTCGCTCCTCGCCGTAGCTGACAGTCGACAGCTGCGACTCGGTGGCACCCTGCAGCAGCAGTGCCTTCTTGACCGCCTGCGCACGGCGCTCGCCGAGCGCGACGTTGTACTCGGCCGAACCACGCTCGTCGGTGTGACCCTCCAGACGCACCGCGGCGCGGCGGTCACCCGCGAGGCGCTTGCCTTGCGCTGCGATCACCGGCGCGTACTCGGGCTTGATTTCAGAGCTGTCGTACTCGAAGCGGATGGTCGAGGCCAGCACGCCCTCGGAGCCTGAGCTTGCGGCACTGTCGCTGGCGAGCGGTCGAACCTGGCTGGCGTCGGCCGAGCTCGAGCCGGTGGTGGCGCCCGTGCTCGGCGCCACCACCTGGCCTGCGCCGGCGTTGGGCACCGTCGTCGGCTTCTTGGGACAAGCGGCCAGCAGGGTGCTGAAGGCCACGATCAGGGCGACGCCGAGGATGCGCTTCATTCGCTCACTCCGTTGGACAACGCTCCCTGCCTGCAGGGAGCCGGAAAATCTGACTGCGACGCGTATTTTGCCATACGCCCCCCGCTCGGGCCTGCTTAACGCTACAGCCGCGGCGACCAGGCCGGCTCGCGCACGTCGCCACTGGCGGCGCTGATGCGGCTGGTGACCCCGCTGTCGACCGCTGCAGTCGCAAGCACGCCGCGACCATGCTCGCGGGCGGCATAGACGACGGTCTGGCCGTTCGGCGCGAATGACGGACCCTCGTCCAGCCTGCCGCTGGTGACCACCTTGGAACTGCCGCTGGCGACGTCGACGGTCGCGATCCGGTAGGCCCCTTGGTCCTGCGTCACCACCGCAAGCGTGCTGCCATCGGGTGAGACTCGCGGCCGGGCGTTGTAGTTCCCCTCGAAGGTGATCCGCTTGGGCTTCTCGCCGGCGGCCAGCACGATCCGGTAGATTTGCGGGCGTCCCGCCCGGTCGGAGGTGAAATACAGGCTGCGCCCGTCAGGCGCGAAGCACGGCTCGGTGTCGATCGAGGGATCGTCCGTGATCCGCAGCAGCGAGCGACTGGAAAGCTCCATCACGAACACGTCGACGTTGCCATCCGGCTGCGACAGCGCAAGGGCGAGTCGCTGGCCGTCCGGCGACCAGGCGGGCGCGCCGTTGATACCCGCCCGCGCCGACACCTTCTCGCGCGAACCGGTCACGAGGTTCTGGACCCAGACGGCCGACGCATGGCCCTCGAAGGAGACGTAGGCCAGGCGCGTGCCGTCCGGCGCCCAGCTGGGCGACATCAGCGGCTGCGGCGAGTTGACCACCACCACGGGGTTCTCGCCGTCCGCGTCGGCCACCACCAGCTTCCAGCGTCGACTCGCCAGCGGCCCCTCTACCAGCACGTAGGCGATGCGGCTGGCGAACGCGCCCGGTACGCCGAGGATCTTCTCGTAGACGAGGTCGGCAGTGCGATGCGCCGCCAGTCGCAGGCCGTTGGCACCGGCCGTGACGCTGTAGGACAGCAGGCGCACGCCGGTGACGACGTTGTATAGCTCGACCTCGACGCTGTAGCGATCGGCCGCCTTCAGCACCCGGCCGAGCACCAGGAAGTCCATCCTGACCAGTCGCCACTGGGCGAGGTCCAGCTGCGCCGCCGTGCTCGGCCGCTGCGGCATCCCAGCGCGCGCAAGGCCGGCGAAGCGACCACTGCGCGCGAGATCCGCCTCGACGACCGCGGCGACGTCCACCGGCAGCCCGTCGCCTGCGAACGGCACGACGGCCACCGGGATCGGCGTGGTGACGCCCTGGGTGATCTGCACCGTCAGCTGGGCATGCGCAGGCACGGCCAGCAACAGGCCCAGCAGCAGCAGGGGCAGCAGGGACGAGAAGCGACGTAGTTCAGCCATCGGGATTGAATTCCAGGTGCAGTTTGCGTTGGAACAGGGAGGCCTCGGGGGGCGTCGGCAACGGCGAGGCCCGAAAGACCGCAAGCTTGATCGACTCTACGACGGCGGCGTCGCCGTTGCATTCCGCCACGCGCACGTCGGTGACCGTGCCGCCCGGCACCTGCGTCACCTCGACCACGCAGCGTATGCCCTGCCGCGCCGAGGGCGGACGGTTCCAGGCGCGCTCGATTTTCGCGCGCAGGTCGGCGACGTAGCGGTTCTGCAGTCCGGCATCCTGCGCGCCGAGGCGCGACTGCTCCTCGGCCAGCTGGCGCGACAGCTCCGCCTCGCGCTGCGCGCGCGCCCGGGCGTCGGCGTCGGCGTGCGTTCTGGCTTGCGCCGCCGCAGCGCGTACTTTCGCCTCCGCCGCCGCCGCCTTCTTCTTCGCGGCCGTCTGCGCGACGGTGTCGCGCCTGGCGTCAAGCACCGCCTTGCGCCTAGCATCGCGCTCGACCGCAAGCTTGTGCGCCGCATCCGCGCGCAGCTGAACGGCGCGTTCCTGCTGCTGTCGCTCGGCGCTGCGCTCGCGGGCCATCGCCACAGGGTCCGGGACGACGGCCGGCGCCGGCACGGGCTCCGGCGCCGGCGCCGGCGGCACCTGCTCGGGTGCAGGCACAGGCTGTGGCACCACCGGCGGCGCGGTACCCGGGTGAGCACGCGGCGACGGCGCGAGATAGGCCTCGATCGACGGCGGTTGCACCAGCATCGGCGCGACGCTGAACCAGGCGCTTGCAAGGACGGCCGCGCCAATCCCGACGTGCAGCAGCGCCGATCCGATCAGCGGCCGGGCATGCTCGCGCAAGAAGGCATTCATGACGCCAGCTCAGTGCCCTGGTGTCGCCGGCAGCGGATCGGTGACGAAGCCGACCTTCGCCGCGCCCGCCCGCTGCAGCAGCACCATCGTCTGCATCACCCGGCCGTACGGAATCGCCGCGTCCGCCTTGAGCAGGACCGGCGTCTCGGCGTCGCGGGACAGCACCAGACGCACCTTGTCGGCGAGGGTCACCACGTCGACGGGCTGTGTCTTCTGGTCGCCGATGTTGACGTACAGGCGCTGCTCGCGATCGACGCTGACCACGAGCGGCTCGCGCTTGGGGTCCGGCAGGCTCGCGCCGCCAGTCCTGGGCAGGTCGACGTGCACGCCCTGGGTCAGCAGCGGCGCCGTCACCATGAAGATGATCAGCAGTACCAGCATCACGTCGATATACGGGACAACGTTGATCTCGCCCATCAGACGACGGCCGCGCTTGCCGGTGCCCTGCATGGCGTCAGCCTGAGCGTGGCAGCGCCGCATTGCGCTGCAGGATCGTGGTGAACTCCTCGACGAAGGTGTCGAAGCGCAGTTCGAGCCGGTTCACCTGGTCGGAGAAGCGATTGTAGGCGACCACGGCAGGGATCGCCGCGAACAGGCCGATGGCCGTTGCGATCAGCGCCTCGGCGATGCCGGGCGCGACCATCTGCAGCGTCGCCTGCTGCACGTTGGCGAGCCCGCGGAACGCGTGCAGGATGCCCCAGACCGTGCCGAACAGCCCGACATAGGGGCTGATCGAGCCGATGGTCGCCAGCATCTCGAGGTTGCTCTCGAGGCGATCGATCTCGCGCAGTTGCGCGACCCGCATCGCGCGGCGCGCACCCTCCATCAGCTGCGGTGCGTCGATCGACGGTTGCTTGCGCAGTCGCGAGAATTCACGGAAGCCGAACTCGAAGATGCTCTCGACCCCGGACACCGGCGTCTTGCGGCCCTCGATCGAGCGGTACAGCGCACCGAGGTCGCCGCCCGACCAGAACGCCGTCTCGAAACCTTCCGCGGCGCTGCGGGTCGCGACCAGCGAGCCACGCTTGCGCAGGATGATGGCCCAGGACACCACCGATGCCGACAACAGCAGCGCGATCACCAGCTGTACAAGCGGGCTCGCGTCTAGAATCATTCTGAAGATGGACTGGTCGGTCGTATTCATGAAAAAAGTCGCGCCAGGTCAGGCGGCAGGCGCCGCGGTTTTAGAGTATCGGCATCGATCGCGGCCGCTCGCACCGTCGCGCTGAGCAGCAGCTCGGGGCCACGCAGCACCCGCTGCAGGAACACGAACGAGGCGCCCCGCGCCTCGCTCAGCTCGGCAGTCACCCGCAACAGGTCATCGTGGCGTGCGGCCCGCTTCCACTGCACCTGCATGTCGACCACGGCGAACTGCAATCGTTCCCGCTCGCGCAGCGCGACCTGGTCGACCCCGAGGGTCCGCAACCACTCGCTGCGGGCACGTTCCATGAAGCGCAGGTAGGAGGCGTGGTAGACGATCCTGCCGGCGTCGGTATCCTCCCAGTAGACCCGCACCGGCAGTTCGGTGACCGGTGCCACTAGCCGTCCGCCCGGAACAGGCCGAGCGACCCCGGGGGTGGCGGTGGCGGCGTCAGTCCGAAGTGTGCGTAGGCCTGCGAGGTCGCAATGCGTCCGCGGGAGGTCCGCATCAGGAAGCCCTGCTGGATCAGGTAGGGCTCGAGCACGTCCTCGATCGTGCCGCGTTCCTCGCCGATCGCGGCGGCGAGGTTGTCGACACCCACTGGGCCACCCGCGAACTTCTCGATGATCGTCATCAGCAGTCGCCGGTCCATGACGTCGAAGCCGAGCCGGTCGACGTCGAGCATGTCCAGCGCCGCCGCGGCGACCTCCTCGCTGATCGTGCCGTCCGCACGCACCTCGGCGTAGTCGCGCACGCGTCGCAGCAGCCGGTTCGCGATGCGCGGCGTGCCGCGGGAACGCTGCGCGATCTTGCGCGCGCCGGCAGGCTCGGCAGCGAGGCCGAAGATGTGGGCTGATCGGGTCACGATGTGGGTGAGATCCTCGACCGAGTAGAACTCCAGGCGCTGCACGATGCCGAACCGGTCACGCAGCGGCGAGGTCAGAAGGCCCGCGCGGGTCGTGGCACCGATCAGCGTGAACTGAGGCAGGTCGATCTTGATCGAGCGCGCGGCCGGGCCCTCGCCGATCATCAGGTCGAGCTGGAAGTCCTCCATCGCGGGGTAGAGGATCTCCTCGACGATGGGGCTCAGCCGATGGATCTCGTCGACGAACAGCACGTCGCGTGGCTGCAGGTTGGTGAGCAGCGCGGCAAGGTCGCCCGGCCGCTCGAGGACCGGCCCCGAGGTCTGCTTGAGGCCGACCCCCAGCTCGTTGGCGACGATGTGCGCAAGCGTGGTCTTGCCCAACCCGGGCGGGCCGAAGATCAGCAGGTGGTCGAGCGCCTCCGAGCGGCGCCTTGCCGCCTCGATGAAGATCTCCATCTGGTTCTTCACCGCCGGCTGGCCGACGTAGTCGCTCAACAGCTTCGGCCGCACGGCGCGGTCGAGCGTCTCGTCCTCTCGCGTGCCCTGCGCCGCCACGATGCGATCGGACTCGATCATGTCCTGCTCCGTTGCGTCATCCGCCTGCCGCCGCCTGCAGTGCCCGGCGAATCAGCTCCTCGGTGCTGGACACCTCATCGCCGACCGACTTCAGCAGCCGGGCGATCTCCACCGGCCGGTAGCCGAGTGCCACCAGGGCGCCGAATGCCTCCTGCTGCGCTGCACCGGCGCGCGACGAGTGCGTCGCGGGCAATGTCGCACTGTCGGGCGCCAACTCCTTGACCCGGTCGCGCATGTCGATCAGGACGCGCTCGGCCGTCTTGCGGCCCACCCCGGGGATGCGCACCAGCAGCGCCGCGTCCTCGGCCTCGATGCAGCGCGTGAAGTCGAGGACGCTCATGCCGGAGAGGATTCCCAGCGCGATCTTGGGCCCCACGCCGGACACCTTCAGCAGGTTGCGAAACAGCCGCCGCTCGTCATCGGTCGCGAACGCATAGAGGATGTGCGCGTCCTCGCGCACCACCAGGTGCGTGCGCAGCGTGATTTCGGTGCCCGTGTCCGGCAATACGTAGAAGGTCGACATTGGCGCCTCGCACTCGTAGCCGACGCCATTGACGTCGACGACCAGTGCCGGCGGCATCTTGGCGGCGAGGCGGCCGCGCAGCCAGCCGATCATGGCAGCGCCCCCGCAACGGACATCGCGGCCCGCGCCGCGCGGCCGTGCGCGTGGCACAGTGCGATCGCGAGCGCGTCGGCGGCGTCCGCCCCGAGGGGGCCTTCCAGAGCGAGCAGGATCCCGACCATCTTCTGTACCTGCGACTTGTCGGCGGCACCGGTGCCGACGACGCCGAGCTTGACCTCGCGCGGCGAGTACTCGTGGATCGAAGCCGTGCTCTGGAACGTCGCCGACAGCGCCGCGCCTCGCGCCTGGCCAAGCTTCAGGGCCGAGTCCGGGTTGCGATTGACGAACACGCGCTCGATCGCGATCTCGTCCGGTTGATATTCCGCCACCAGTGCCGCGACCCCCACGAAGATCTCCTTCAAGCGCGCCGGGAAGTCGACGCCCGTGGCGCGAATCGTGCCCGATGCGACGTAGCGCGGCTCGCCGCGACCGACGTCGATGACGCCGAAGCCCGTCGCGCGGGAACCCGGATCCAGCCCGAGGATGCGCGCCGGCTGCAGCGTCGGCGGCACAGCCGTGCGCAGCGCCGGGCGCGCAGCGCCGGGCTTATACGCCCGCCAGCCGGCCGAGCGTCGCATGCGTCGCGGAATCGTCACGGTCCATCGGCGGGTATGATACCGGGATAGTCGACCTCCGACACGTTCCTGACGAGCGTTTCCGCCGTGGAAACAACCACTTTCGACAATGACCAGGCGGCGCTGGACGCGGCCCTCGCCGCCGCCGGGCAGCTTGGCGAGCTGACTGCGGCGGCCGCGCCCGCAGCGCTGGAGCGTGGCGTCGCGATCGCCCGGATCGTCGCCCACTTCGACCCCGAGCCGGTGGCGGTCGCAGGCACCCTGCTGCAGGCCCTGGGAAGCGGCGCGCCGCTGCCGCCGGCGCTGGTCGAGCGAGTCGCGCCCGCCGCGGTGCGCGCGTTCGCGGCATCCCTCGATCGCCTCGGCCGGCTTGATCTTGCCAGCCCCGTCCGCGATTCGGCCGCCGCCCCGGCGCTGTCGGCCTCGCAGGCCGAGGCGCTGCGACGGATGCTGCTCGCGGTCGTCTCCGATCCGCGACTGGTGCTCGCGCGCCTGGCCGAGCAGTTGTGGCTGCTGCGGGCCGCGCGCCGCGCCGAGCCCCCCGAGCGCCGGCGCCTCGCCCAGCAGACGCACGACCTCTACGCTCCGCTCGCCAACCGGCTGGGACTTGCGCTGCTCAAGTGGGAGCTGGAGGACTACGCCTTCCGCTATCTGGAGCCGGACGAGTACCGCCGCATCGCAGAGTCGCTCGCGGAGCGCCGCGCCGACCGCGAGCGCTACATCGAGGAACTCAAGCAGGCGCTCGAGCGCGAACTTGGCGCGGCCGGGATCGCGGCCGAGGTCCAGGGCCGCCCGAAGCACATCTACAGCATCTGGCGGAAGATGACCAAGAAGGGCCTGCGCTTCGAGCAGGTGTTCGACGTGCGGGCGGTGCGGGTGCTGGTCGACGGCGTCGCACAGTGCTATGCGGCGCTGGGCATCGTGCACGGCCTGTGGTCGTACCTGCCGGGCGAGTTTGACGACTACATCGCGACCCCCAAGCTCAACGGCTATCGCTCCATCCATACCGCCGTGCACGGCCCCGGCGGCCGGACGGTCGAGGTGCAGATCCGCACCCGCGAGATGCACGACAAGGCCGAGCTCGGCGTCGCCGCCCACTGGCGCTACAAGGAGGGCGGCCAGCGCGACGCCGGGGTCGAGCGCAAGCTCGAGCAGCTGCGCGCGCTGCTCGTACCGCAGCGCGATGAGGGCGACGGTCTGCTCGACCGGGTCGCCGCAAGCCTGTTCCGCGAACACGTGTACGTGTTCAGTCCGAAGGGCGACGTGGTCGAGCTGCCCGAAGGCGCGACGCCGCTGGACTTCGCCTATCACGTGCACACGAACCTCGGCCACCGCTGTCGCGGCGCACGCGTCGATGGCCGCATGATGCCGCTGGACCTGCCGCTGGTGAACGGCGTCACCGTCGAGATCATCAGCGGCCGCGAGCCGCAGCCGAGCCGTGACTGGCTGGTCGAGAGCCTGGGCTTTCTCGCCACGCGCTCGGCCCGCGCCAAGGTCCGCTCCTGGTTTCGTGCCATCGACCATGACGAGCACGAGCGCGCCGGACGCACGATTCTCGAGCGGGAATTCGGTCGGCGCGGCGGTGGACCGCCGCCGCCGGTGGATGAGGTGGCGCGGCTGCTGGGCTACGAGTCGGCCGAGGCACTCTACGTCGCGCTCGGCGCCGGCGACCTGTCGGGGGCGCAACTCGGCGCCGCACTGCAGCGTCGCGAGCGCGCGCTTGCCCCGCCTGCCCCCGGGACGGCTGACATCGCCGCGCAGGGGACCCAGCAGTCGGCCTCTGGCGTGCGCGTCATGGGCGTGGCCGACCTCCTCTCACACTACGCTCGCTGCTGCGGGCCCGTTCCACCGGAGCCGATCGAGGGTTACGTGACGCTCGGACGCGGCATGACCATCCACCGCGCCAGCTGCCGCAACCTCGCGCGCATGCGGGCGCACGAACCGCAGCGCGTGCTGCCGGTGGCGTGGGGCGCGGACCGAGAGCAGCTCTACCCGGTCGAGTTCAGCGTGCTTGCCTTCGATCGCCGGGGACTGGTGCGCGACGTCAGCGGCGTGCTCGCCGACGCCAAGATGAGCATCGAGCGAATGACGACGGCGACACAGGCTGCCGAGCGCACCGCCGAGATGCGGGTGGCCGTGCGCGTGCACGACCTGGCAGAGCTGGACGCCGTACTGGCGCGCATCACCGGCCTGACCGACGTGCTGCGCGTGCAGCGCCGCTAGGAGCGCTCAGCGGTTGGGAAAGTCGATCGCCCGCTTGTCGGCGGCCAGCGCCGCCTCGTGCAGCGCCTCGGACAGCGTCGGGTGCGCATGGATGGTGCGCTGCAGGTCCTCGGCGCTCGCCGAGTACTCCATCGCCAGTACCGCCTCGCCGATCAGCTCGCCGGCCATCGGCCCGATCACGTGCACGCCGAGCACCTCGTCGTCGTCGGTCGCCGCGATCAGCTTGGCAAAGCCCGCCGGCGCTTCCATGGCGCGCGCGCGGCCACTGGCCATGAACGGGAACACGCCGACCTTGTAGGCGCGGCCGCTGGCCTTGACCTGCTCCTCGGTCTGGCCGACCCAGGCGATCTCCGGCGCGGTGTAGATCACCGACGGCACGGTGCGGTAGTTGACCTCGCCGTAGCGGCCGGCGATCAGGTCGGCCACCATCACGCCCTCCTCCTTGCCCTTGTGCGCGAGCATCGGCCCGCGCACGCAGTCGCCCACCGCGTGGATGCCGTCGACACCGGTCCAGCACTGCTCGTCGACGACGATGAAGCCGCGCTCGTCGAGGGTGACGCCCGTGCCGTCGCCCAGCAAGTTCACCGTGTGCGGCCGGCGGCCGACCGCGACCACGACCCGATCGACCACGACGGTGTGATCACCGGCGGCATCGACATAGGCAAGCGTCACGCCATCCGCTGCGCTGGACGCACCGGCGACCTTTGCGCCGAGCCGGATATCGAGGCCCAGCTTACGGTAGTGCTTGATGGCCTCCTTGGCGACCTGCTGGTCCACCATCGGCAGGAACGTCTCCAGCGCCTCGAGGACGACCACCTCGGCGCCAAGCCGACGCCAGACGCTTCCCAGCTCGAGCCCGATGACGCCGGCGCCGATCACGCCGAGGCGCTTGGGCACGGCTGTCATCTCCAGCGCGCCCCAGCTGTCGAGCACCTGCTTGCCGTCGAACGGCACCGAGCGCAGCGCCATCGGCGTCGAGCCGCTGGCGAGCACGATATGCCGCGCCTCCAGCAGGTGGACCGCGCCGTCGAACGAGGTGTACTCGACCTTGCGACCGGGGAGCAGCCGGCCGTGGCCGGCAAGTGGAGTCACCTTGGCAGACTTGAACAGCGCGAGAATGCCTTGCGTCGAGGCCTTGACGATCCCCGCCTTACGCTTCTGCATCTGCGCGAGGTCGACGGTGATCTTGCCGACGTTGATGCCGTGTGTCGCGAACTCCTCGTGCGCGCGATGCACGAGCTCGGACGACTCCAGCAGCGCCTTCGACGGGATGCAGCCGGCATTGAGGCACGTGCCGCCGAACGCATGGGTGCCGTCGAAGTTCTTCCAGTCATCGATGCACGCGACCTTAAGGCCGTTCTGGCCGGCGCGGACGGCGGCCGGGTAGCCGGCCGGCCCTCCGCCGATCACGATGACGTCGTAGCTGTCGCTCATTGGATAAGGTGTCCTTGCGCTGTCGTCAGACCTGAAGCAGAAGTCGCGCCGGGTCCTCGAGGCAGTCCTTGATGGCGACCAGGAACTGCACCGCTTCGCGCCCGTCGATGATGCGATGGTCGTAGGTGAGCGCGAGGTACATCATTGGCCGCACCACGATCTGGCCGTCGACCACGACCGGGCGGTCCTGCACCTTGTGCATGCCGAGGATCGCGCTCTGCGGTGAATTGACGATCGGCGTCGACATCAGCGAGCCGAACACGCCGCCGTTGGTGATGGAGAAAGTGCCGCCGGTCAGCTCCTCGATCGTGATCGAGCCGTCGCGCGCCTTCTGGGCGTAGCTGCCGATCGCGCGCTCGACATCGGCACAGCTCATCAGATCCGCGTCCCGCAGCACCGGCACGATCAGGCCGCGATCGGTCGAGACCGCGACGCCGATGTCGTAATAGTCGTGGTAGACGACGTCCGTGCCGTCGACGTAGGCGTTGACGATCGGGAAACGACGCAGAGCCTCGACGGTTGCCTTGACGAAGAACGACATGAAGCCGAGCCGCACGCCGTGCGTCTTCTCGAAACGGTCCTTGTAGCGCCCGCGGGCCTCGTTGAGCGCCTTCATGTCCACCTCGTTGAAGGTGGTCAGCAGCGCCTGCGTCGCCTGTGCCTCGACCAGCCGCGTAGCGATCCGGGCGCGTAGCCGCGTCATCGGCACGCGCTGCTCGGTACGACCGGTACGCACGGTAGACGACGCAGGCGGCGCGCTCTTCGCGGCCGGGACCGAGCCCGCCGCGGGCGCGTCCAGCGCCCGCACGAGGTCCTGCTTGCTGATCCGGCCTTCGCGGCCCGAGCCTGCGATCGCGCCGGGATCGAGCTGGCGCTCCTCGACCAGCCGCCGCGCCGCGGGGCCTAGCTTGGCGCCTTCACTACGGCCCGGCGCGCCGCTCGCGGCCGCCGCCGGTGCCGCGGCCGGCTTCGCGGCGACACCGCTCGTCGCGGTCTCGTCGATGATCGCAAGCAGCGTGCCGCTGGTCACGGTCGCGCCTGCAAGGATGCGGATCTCGGTCAGGACACCGGCAACCGGCGCCGGCACCTCGAGCACGACCTTGTCCGTCTCGAGGTCCGCGAGGTTCTCGTCGCGCCCAACCGCGTCGCCGGGCTGCTTGTGCCAGACGACGAGCGTGGCGTCGGCCACGGACTCGGGCAATTGCGGCACTCGAACTTCGATCGTCATGACGGTTTCCTGAGCACTTTGTGTTTGGCGGTGGCTTCGTTGCGTGGCTGCAGCCGGGGCGGTTCGCGGGACGCATCGTCGGCGGCGACTGCGTGCAGCGCCGCCCGAACCAGGCGCTGCTGCTGCTCGAGGTGGAGCTGGTAGATGCCGGCGGCCGGCGCCGCGGCGCCCGCGCGACCGGCATAGAAGACCGCGTCACGGGGCGAGAGCGGCTCCTGCAGGCGGTGCCGGATCTGGTACCAAGCGCCCTGGTTCTGCGGCTCCTCCTGACACCAGACGATCTCGCGCGCGTTCGGGTAGCGATCGAGCACTGCAGCGTATTCCTCGGCCGGGAACGGGTAGAGCTGCTCGAGCCGCACCAGCGCCACCTGCTTGAGTCCGTCGGAACGCCGTTGCTCGAGCAGGTCGAAGTAGACCTTGCCGCTGCAGAAGACGACGCGATGCACCGCCTCCGGCTCGATCGGATCGATCTCGTCGATGACCGTCTGGAACTCGCCACCGGCGAGCTCCGCCAGCGGCGTGACCGCGAGCTTGTGGCGCAGCAGGCTCTTGGGAGTCATGACGATGAGCGGCTTGCGCAGCGGCCGGACCATCTGCCGGCGCAGCATGTGAAACATCTGTCCCGGAGTCGACGGTACGCAGACCTGCATGTTGAGCTCGGCACACAGCTGCAGGAACCGCTCCAGCCGCGCCGACGAGTGCTCAGGCCCCTGCCCCTCGTAGCCGTGCGGCAGCAGCAGCGTGATGCCCGACAGGCGGCCCCACTTGGCTTCGCCGGAACTGATGAACTGATCGATGATCACCTGCGCGCCGTTCGCGAAATCGCCGAACTGGCCTTCCCAGATGACCAGGGTCTCCGGCGTCGTCGTCGAATAGCCGTACTCGAAGCCGAGCACGGCCTCCTCCGACAGCACCGAATCGGTGATCCGAAGGCGCTTGTTGCGGCTCAGGTGCTCCAGCGGGGTGTAGACGCGCTCGCTGCCCTGGTCGTGCAGCACGGCGTGGCGATGGAAGAACGTGCCGCGACCGCTGTCCTGGCCGGTGATCCGCACGCCGTAGCCCTGGTCGACCAGCGTCGCGTACGCCAGGGTCTCGGCGGCCCCCCAGTCCAGGGGCTGCTCGCCTGCGAGCATCCGGGCGCGGTCCTCGTAGATCTTGGCGACGCGCGGGTGCAGCTTGATGTCCGGCGGGTACTGGACAAGCCGCGCACCGAGCGCCTGCAGGTGCGCGGTGTCGAGCGCCGGATACGAAAACTCGTGGGGATCGGCCGCGAGATGCCCCGACCAGTCGACGGTGTACTTGTTGCCGATCAGTCCCAGCGCCGCGCGTGCCTGCGGCTTGCCGGCGTCCAGGCCGTCGCGATACCGACCGACCATCTGTCCGGCGTCGTCCGCCGTCAGCGTTCCCTCCGCCACCAGGCGCTCGGCATAGATCTGGCGGGTGGTCGGATGCCTGCGGATCGTCTGGTACATGATCGGCTGGGTGGCCGCGGGCTCGTCAGCTTCGTTGTGGCCGTGCCGGCGGTAACAGACGAGGTCGATGACCACGTCCTTGTGGAAGCGGCGGCGGTAGTCGAGCGCAAGGCGCATGACGAACACGCAGGCCTCGGGATCGTCGCCGTTCACATGAAAGATCGGCGCCTCGACCATCTTCGCGACATCCGAGCAGTACAGCGTCGAACGCGTGTCGCGCGGATCGGAGGTCGTGAAGCCGACCTGGTTATTGATCACCAGGTGGATCGTGCCACCGGTATAGAAGCCGCGCGCCTGCGACAGCTGCAGCGTCTCCATGACCACGCCCTGGCCTGCGAAAGCCGAGTCGCCGTGGATCACGACCGGCAGCACCTGGGCGCCGCTTGCGTCGCCGCGACGCTCCTGGCGGGCGCGCACCGAACCCTCGACGACCGGATTCACGACTTCCAGATGCGACGGGTTGAACGCCAGCGCGACGTGCACGTTGCCGGCCGGTGTGCGCAGGTCGGCCGAGAAGCCCTTGTGGTACTTCACATCGCCCGAGCCGCGCAGGTGGGACAGGTCGTAGTTACCCTCGAACTCGGAAAACAGGTCCGCCGGCGACTTCCCCAGCAGGTTCACCAGCACGTTGAGCCGGCCACGGTGGGCCATGCCAATCACGCATTCCTCGACGCCCTGGCCGCCGCCGTGCTGGATCATGTCGTCCAGCATCGGCACCATCGAATCGCCGCCCTCGAGCGAGAAGCGCTTCTGGCCGACGTACTTGGTGTGCAGGTAACGCTCGAGGCCCTCGGCCGCGGTCAGCTGCCACAGGATGTTGCGCCGTTCGTCGGCCGTGAAGCGATGGCGCAGGCGGCTGTCCTGGAACGTCTCCTGGAGCCACAGCCGCTCCTCGCTCGAGGAGACGTGCGCGAATTCCGCGCCGATCGTGTCGCAGTAGAGGAATCGCAGCTGCGCGAGGATGTCGCGCAGCGTCATCCGGGTCGGGATCGCACCGGTCTTCGAGCCGGTGTAAAACTCGCTGTCGAGGTCGGACTCGGCCAGGCCGAAATAGCCCAGCTCCAGCACGCGGGGGGTCTCGCGCCGCATCAGCCCCAGCGGGTCGATGCGCGCGATCAGGTGACCGCGGTTCGCGTACACCTGCACCATCCGCGATACGTAGCCTTGCTTGGCCGCCTCTTCGTGCCCGGCCGCGGCAGGCGCGGTGCCCACCCGGGGACCGCGCGCGCGCGCGGCGAACTGGGCCAGCACCGGGCCATGCGGGACGTCACGCGGTGCAGCGCCGTCGCCCGGTGCGAGCACGCGGAAGTAGTTTCGCCACTCGGGCGGGACCGCGGTGGGATCAGACAGAAACTGTTCGTAGAGATCTTCGACGAACGCGGCATTGCCGCCCGACAGCGGGGTCGAGGCGAACCAGTCGCTTAGGGTTAGGCTCATTCCAGGCTCTGTAGTCGAGGGGACGGCCCGGCGCCGGATAACTCAGCAGTTTAGCGGATGCCGGCCCTGCCCACAAAAGAGCTTCGACCGTGCGGCACGCTCAGCCGAGGTCGCTCGCCAGCGACAGTTCGTAGGTGATCAGCAACAGGTACGCGACCAGCAGGCCGTGGACGATCGTGTCGGCGCGCAGCAGGCGCAGGACGCGAAATCGCGCGCAGGCGACGAGCAGCAGCACACCACCCCCGGTCAGCGCGAGCTTGGTCAGCACGAAACGGCGTGCGTCGCCGTAGACGACCAGCGCCATGACCGGGTTCGCCTCCTCGGCACCGGCCGCGATCAGCCGCAGCGTCAGCAGCGCGTCGGCGACACACAGCACGAGGATCAGGAACGCACTCGCCAGTAGCGCCGGCCCGTGCCAGTCGACGATCGGCCGCAGCTGGTCCTCGAGGCGCCGGGCGGCGTGGCGTCGCGGGCGCAACCCGCCGTAAAGGAGAGAATAGAGCAGGCTCTCGCGTCGATCGCGCGACTGGACCCGGCGCTCGCCCCCAGCGGCGGGTGGGGTCAGCTCGGCGGTGGTGCGCGCGTCGGGGGGCATCGGCGCTACGGATACCATGCGCCGGTGCCGGCAAACCGTGCGGCAGGTCCGGATCCGGAACCTGGGCGCGCTCAGCCCAGCAGGCGGTACAGCAACAGGCACAACCCGAGCAGCAGCAGCCCACGCCAGAGGCCGCCGCCACGACGCGCCGGAGCGCCGTCCGGGGCCGGTTCGAGGGGCTCGGCGGACGGCGCGGCGGGCGGCGGCTCGAGGTGCGTGTAGCTCAGTCCCGTCCCCGGCAATCCCACCGTGGTGCGCGTGCCGGTCGCGCCAAAGGTCACGTGCGCGCCGCGCCGGCCGAGCGACACCGAAGCTCCTCGCTTGCCGAGGTTGATCCGGATCCCAGGGAGCAGCCCGATCGAGCGGCGAAAGCGAAAGCCCATGCCGGCCTAGCGAGCGGACGCCGCGGCACGTGCCGCCTTGCGCCGCCGACGGAACTGCCGTTCGATCGAGCGCAGGCGCTCGTACAATCGCTCCAGGCGGGCGCCGAGCGTGCGCTCACTGCGCCAGGTCACCTGCAGGTAGCGACCGAAATCCAGCGGCCGTCCGGCCGCGACGTCATCGCTGACCGCCGCCATGATGTTCGTGCCGGTCTTGCGCCGCGACTCGAACAGGTGGAAGTACTCGCAGGCGCCGTAGAACGTGCCGATCCCGAACACGCCCTGGTCGGCAAGCGCCCAGCGCGGCACGAGGCTTGCGCAAGGCATCACCAGCTCGACCGGGACGCCCGCCGCCCGGGCAGCCGTGGAGAGGTTCTCGCCGGCGTCAAAGATCGCATTGCGCGCCAGATCCGGGCGCCCCAGCTGCTCCCATGTCGCGCGCGCGACGGCGAGGAACATCGGCCCCGCGTACAGGTGTTCGTTGGACTTCTGGTTGGCGTACTGCGCGAGTCCGAACACCGCGCCTGCGGCGGCGGCGGCGACCGCGCGGTCGTAGGCGGCCGCCGTGAGCGGGAAGGCGTCGATGTCGCAGAACACGACGATCTCGTCGGCCGCGGCGCGCTCGAGCACCTCGGTCATCCACTCGCCATGAGCCTTGCGGTCCAGCTCCTGCTGCTCGAGCGGTCGCGACAGAGCTGCAAATACGCGTCGCTGGTGGCCGAGGACGGCTTTCGGCACGTTCGACCAGTAAAGCGAATAGGTCTTCGCATGCGCGTTCGCCACAGCATCACCCCGGGAGTCGAGTCCTGTCGTGAACCATCTTAACAGTGGCGTGCGACGGCAGGTTCAATCGAGCGTGCCGAGGCCGAGTACGCCGAGCCGGTCGAGCACCTCGTCGAGCGCGTTGCCGATCCGGGCACGCCCGAGCGCCGCCTCGAGTGCCGCGATGCGGCCAGGCGCCGCGAGCAGCGCGACCGCCTGCGCCTCCAGCCCGGCCGGATCCGCATCGCCTTCGAGCGCAAGTCCCGCGCCAACGCAGCACGCGATCCGGTGCGCCTGATCACCCGCCATCGGCACGGCGATGCACGCGCGCCCGCAGGCAAGCACCTGCAACAGTGTATCGCCGCCGTTGACGAGCACCAGGCGCGCGCCGCGCACGAGTTCGCACAGTTCGGCGACCGCGAGGCGGCCGCTGGTGCGCAACGCATCCTCTGGCGCGGCAGGCTCGGCGCCGACCAGCAGCGTCGCGGTCCCGCGTCGCGCGAGCGCCGCGGCGACCGCGGCGACCGTTCGAGGTGAATGCCGGGCGCCGCGGTGCGTCGTGCCGCCGCCCGGCACCACCAGCACGTACTCGCCGCGCGTCAGCCCGAAACGGCCGAGCAGACTCGTGGCGAGCTGCGAATCGTGGGCGGGCAGGAGCGCGTCGAGGTAACGCACCTGCGGCCGCCCCATCAGCCGCAGCTTGAGCCGCTCCCAGACGCTGCTGGCGCCGGCGATGAAGCGCGGATAGGCGATCCAGTGGTCATCGAGCAGCCGCATCCAGCGCAGCCGGAACGCCTTGCGACGCTGGCGGCGCCGCGAACTGACATACACCAGTCGCGCCCCGGCCGCCTTCGCAGCGCGCAGCTGGACGGTGCGGCCGGCGTTGTCGAAGACCACGACGGTTGGTCGCAGCGTGCGGATCAGCTGGCTGACCTCGCGCGGATGGAACGTTGGCGAGGACGGCAACAGCGTCGCTGGAAACGGCACCTGAGCAAGATAGGGTGCCGCCGCGCTGAGCGCGAAGTGCACCTGCACGAGCGGCCAGCGCCGCTGCAGCGCCTGCGCGATCACCACGCAGCGGGCGACCTCGCCCATGCCACTGGGACCCGAGACCGGAATGAACAGGACGCTGCGGACTGGATGCATGAGTGCCGTGCTGCGGACGCGACCCGGGCGGCCGCAAGGCCAGCCCGGCCGGAAGGACGGACCCGCACGACTCTACCAGCTTCATCCGGCCTGCAGCGCGCCGCCGCGATGGCGGCGCACGACTTACCGCGCCGATTCCGCGACCAGGCGCGGCAGCGACGGGAACCGCTCCGGCCGCAGCCGGTCGGATCCGATACCTGGACGGAGGACCTGCCGATGACCCACTGCCACCCCACCCTGCGCCACCTGTGGCGCGACCACCGCGCCTTGCTCGGCGGACTGCTGCTGATGTTCGTGTTCCGCTCCGCATGGGCGGACTGGGTGGTCGTCCCCACCGGTTCGATGAACCCTACGATCCTGGAGGGCGATCGGGTCCTGGTCAACAAGCACGTCTATGGCCTTCGGGTGCCGTTCTCTCGCCTGCACTTGACCGCGGGTGCCGACCCCACGCGCGGCGACATCGTCGTGTTCGATTCACCGACCACCGGCGTTTCGCTGGTCAAGCGCGTCGCGGCCGTGCCGGGCGACACCGTCGGGCTTGTCGACGAGCAGCTGATTGTCAACGGCGAGCCCGCAGGCTATGCGGCGGCGCCCGGTGACGCCGTGGCGGGACTGCTCGCAACCACGCGTGAGCGCTCGCCGACCGCGCTGATCGAGTCGAGCGGCGGCCGCGCGCATCCCATCCTGCTGCTGCCGGGGCGCACCGCCCCGGCGACGATGCCGTCGCTGCGGGTCCCGGCCGGGCGCTATTTCATGCTCGGTGACAATCGCGACAACTCGGCGGACTCGCGCTACGTCGGCTTCGTCGCGCGCGAGCGCATCGTGGGCCGCGCGGATCGAGTCGTCGTGTCACTCGATCCGGAGCATCATTGGCTGCCCCGCGCCCGGCGATGGCTGCTGCCGCTGCAGTGACGGCGATTCGCAGACCGCGGCGCCGGACTGGGGAGCCTTCGCCCCGCCATTCCCGTCAGACACTGCTGCGCGCCGCTGCCCGTGTCGCTTGCACTTCGTGGCCCATCGAGCCTAGGTTAGGGGACCCGCGCGATCCCGGCGGGCCCGACGTCCAGTCTCCTGCCGAGGCGTCGACCCGCTCACGGAGGAGCAATGCCATGGCCCAGATAGCACCATGCCTGTGGTTCAACGGCGAGGCCGAGGACGCGGCCACGTTCTATGTGTCGTTGTTTCCCGATGCCGCGATCACTGCCGTAGCACGCTACGGCGAGGGCGGTCCGTTCCCCGCAGGCACTGCACTGATGATCGAGTTCCGCCTCGCCGGACGCCGCTTCCAGGCGCTCAACGGCGGACCGCAGTTCAAGCATTCCGAGGCGATGTCCCTGTCCATCGCGGCCCGCAACGCTGCTGAGGTCGATCATTTTTGGGACGCGCTGACGCGCGACGGCGGCAAGGAAAGCCGGTGCGGCTGGCTCAAGGACCGCTTCGGCGTGTCTTGGCAGGTGGTGCCCGACGGACTCGGCGACTTGATGTGTGACCCGGATCCGGCGCGCGTCGCGCGCGCGACGGCCGCGATGACGCGGATGACCAAGCTGGACCTCGGCGCGATGCGCGCGGCGGCGCAAGGGGAGTGAGCAGGACGGACGGGCGCCCATCGGGCTGACGGCAGAGCCTCAGGAGTCCGGGCGGCGATTGCTCCGACCTGCGTCGAACGCGAGCCGCGGGCACGGTCGACGCAGCGGATCGCTCCGCGCCCCGCCCTGCCCGCGCGACACCGTCAAGGCCGCCTTGCCGGCAGCGAGCGCCTGCACGTCGGCGGTGCGCTACGTCCTTGATGACGTCGATTGTGAACAGCGATATAGCGATTTACCGATTCGGTCGTTTCGAGCTGGACTTGGCCCGGATCGCGCTGCGCGCCGACCGCGCCCCCTGTGCGCTCGAGCCACAGGTCTTCGCGCTGCCTTGACTGCTGGTCGGGGACCGCGATCGACTAGCGCATTGTCGTGCCCCGGGCCATCGATACGGCCGCGCGAGCCGTCTTGCTGCATTACGCATCGAAGGCTAGACACCGGGAGATACAGCGATGACTCCGACGATGATGGGCGCTGGCGTGATCGTCGTGGTCGTCGTGGCGGTGTTAGTTCGCGTGCTAATCCGCCGAAGGACCCCGCGCAGCACCGCTGGTGGTGGTCGCTATACCCCCGATCCGAATTCGGAGTTCGCAAGACTGCTCAAAAGTGGCGAGCCGCGACAGGCAAGCGCACCGGCTCCCGCCACCCCACACAGCCCGCCGCCGCCGAAGAGCGGCGCCAAGTCCGCCGCGGCACTGCTGGTCACCGTGCGGCGACTGCAGGCGGCGAACGCCGGCTGGACGGACATCCTCGCCGCGCTCAATTCGCACACTGACGGCACGACCGCGCGCCTGCTCACGAGCCTGCGGGGACCGCACCAGTTCGCGCCGCAGGTCGCCCTGAACGCCATCGACGACGGTTGCCAGCGCGTGCTGGCGACCAACGCATCCGCCAGCACCGCCGAGGCGCTCAAGGAGGCGCTGAGCCGCTCGCAGGTGGTCACCCGGCTCGGCGACTGAGGGCCGCGGCGCCGATCAGGTGGGCGGCAACCGTAGGCCGCAAGCTCAGGCAGGAATGAACGTTACGCTCAGGTCCGGCTGACCCGACCGGATGCATCGTTGGTAGTACTCGAGCAGGTCGCGCGTGGTTGAGTCGACGTGCGGATTGCGCAGCAGCACCGACACTTCGGTCGCGGCGAACACCTTCGGCTGCACCCCCGGCTGCTGCCCCAGGGTGACGCCGGAGCCAATGACAAAACTGACCGCCCCGCGCGCGTTGCTCGCGAAGATGCCGGACAAGGCGCGCCAGGCGACGTAACCGTTCGACCGCCATTCGGGGTGCGGCCACGGCGCGAGGGCATCGATCGATTGCGCCCACCGCGCCAGGTCCGTGAACGGTTGCCCGATCAGCGTGATGGCCGCGAGCACTTCAGGAAGCGTCCTGCGGCTGGCCAGCTGCGGCAAACGCGCCTTCAGATCGGCCACTTCCTTCCAGGCGGGCTTGAGGATTTGGCCCGCGTACAGAATGGTTCCGTTGTGCGGCGCAGCGATCCTGGCCCGCACGCCGGGATTGTTCTTGAGGAACACGAACAGTTCGCGCGTCTGGGGCATGAGCGCCATGCTCCCAACCATACCACCACGTCTTCGCAGCTGCAGAGCGGATGACGCTGAGAGGTCAGCATGGCGTTCGATCTGCTCAAGCGTTTCAAAAATGCAAATCGGCTGAACTTGCCCGCGCACGACGTACCGCCCCGATCCACGACCGACAGTGCGCCCCCGCGGGTCCTTCGGCGGTCAACAGAACGCCGCCGGAATGAGGTAAGTTGAGTCCGGCTCCGCAGCATCCGCCCGTCAACTTGGGAGTAGCCCGCATTTCACCATCAACCGATCTTCCGCCCCCAGTGCGCCAGACGCTCGCCGGCTGGCACGGCGTCGTGCTTGCGTCGATCCTGCTCGCCACGACGGGCATCGCGCACGCCGTCGCCAGCGATGCGACGGCCCTGCCCAAGACAGTTGGCCTGGTCATCGAGCCGCTCAGCGACGACGCGAAGGAGTGCAACGTTGGGACGACGCAGGTTCGGGACACGGCGGCGAGCGTGCTGGCGGATAGTGGCTGGACGCTGAAGGAAGGTGCGCCGGATTATCTGTACGTGAACGTAAGCGTCATCTACCAGCAGAAATCTGCCAGTTGCGTGTTCAACATCGCCGTGGCGATCGGCCGGCGCCTGCTCACCGGCTACGGCGGGCACGTGCTGGCGTTCACGGCCAGGACCGGCACGCTGGGCGTGACGCCCGTGGCGACGGCGAACCGAACCGTCATCGACAAGCTCCGAGCTCTCACCAAGCAACTGCTCGCGAAGGCCGAGGAAGGCAATCTGTAAGGCACTCGCGCGATTCAATCGAACGGCTGACCGGATGCCGAACACCGGTCAGGCGGCTCGAAGAGAGCATTGCGCGGCACGTTCCCTGCGGGACGACCATGACAGCCGACGAGTCCCCTGATGACGAGGCTCTGAGGCGCAGTTTGGAGGCGAGAGACCTGGCATCCCTGGATCGTCTCGCCAAGTTGCACGGGCCCGCGTTCGTGCGCATGGGCGACGACCCGGCGAAACTCACCTCCCTCCACTTCGCAGCGGCGTCGGGCAGCACAGAGCTCGTGCTCTATCTGCTCGCGCCGCCGGTCAGTGCCGATCCGCGCGCCGCCCACGGCAACCGCTTCACACCCCTGCACGCAGCTGCGATGAACGGGCACGCGGCGATCTGCGATACGCTGCTGAAGGTCGGTGCGGACGTCAATGCGCAGACCGAGCCGCAGGGGTACGCGCCGCTGCACAGCGCCGCGTTTGCAGGTCACCTGGCAGCGATACAGGCTCTGTTGGACCATGGCGCCAATCGAGCGTTGCGCAACTATAGAGGCGAGACGCCGGCGATGACGGCCGCAAGAACCGGTCAGCAGGCGGCCTACGAACTTCTGAACGCGAATAGCGGCACCAACGAGCCCCACTGAGCACATGACCCGCCCTGGATGACGCTCGCCGCAGCGCCGAATGACGAGCGTCGACCGTTTGGGCAGATGGCGCCACCAGGCCAGCACGCAGCGTCGTCCTGCCAACCGCCACCTCGCCGCCCCGCGAGCTGCGCATCCGCTGTGTCGCACGACCCGGTCGCGCTCAGCTCGCGCTCCTCGATCAGCTCGGCCTGCGCCCGCCAGAACGCCTCAAGCAGCCCCACTGCGTCAACGCGGCGGAACGGGCAGGAAGATTCGCCATGCCTGGGCGGGATGCAGGATAGCCCACACGGGCGCTGCAAGCCCGCCCCACACTTCGCGCGTGACGTCGCGCATTGGCGCCTCCCAAGCCGGCGCGACCACGATGACGTCGTCGAATGCGCCGAACACGGCGTTGAGCGACTGAGCTTGATACTCCGCGTTGATGGCCCGAATCTGCGGGTCCGTGAGCGTCAGTTGCAACGGAATGTCAGCCAAACCTGCTCGCGACGGTGCGGGCGGCAAGGGGCCGACGCCTTGCGTCGCCTGCAAGCCAAACGGACCCGCCAGAGGACGAGCGTTCGCGATGTCGCCGGGCCGCGACGTGAATGGCCTGGCCAGCACGGCGGACGATTGCCCGGAATCTCCGCTGAGCCCGCCGCGGCCGGCCTTAACAGAGTCCTGCGTCTGCCGAACCGGCGCGGAGTCGGCGCCGCAAGAGGCCGCGCCAACGACCGAGGCCGCGTCGACCAGCCGTGGCAACACCGCCACAATGGCCATCGCAACCGTGGCCCTCCATCGCATGCGATTACGATTCGTCGCGTACATCACGTCACCTCCGCAGCACGAACGGTCGCTCACAGCACAGTGGCTGGTAACGTGCTCGTCGCAGCTGCCGAAACTGAACGCGTTCACGGCTCTGGAGGCACCCGAAGGGCCAAATAGCGCACGATCGGATTGCAGCCTTCACCACACCCACGCGTCGGCAGACGCCACTCGCCGCAGCGAACCTTGCTCAATCCAATATCTCGTATAGCAACAAATGGCCCGAGCGGAAATTCGGTACATCCGCAGCGCATCGTGCCAGGGCGAAGGCAGGGTCCCGTTGAGCGCCTTCAACTCTCACGCCCGCGCAACCCAAGAATGACCTCTCGCCGCGCCAGGGCTCAGGCGGCGTCTGGCACGCGCTGGCGGCTCAGCCCGTCCGGAAGCAGTCGGATCATTTCCCTCTTCACGACCGAGTAGCACTCGCAGGAGCGGGTCTCGAGCCCGAAGCGATCGAGCGCCGTGATGTGGCCGCGCCGATAGCGAATGACGCCCGCGGCCTGCAATCTGCCCGCTGCTTTGGTGATATCGGCTTCACCGCTCGGGTTTCGTCTGCCACGGCCACAGCCAGACTCGCAGCCGAGTCAGCAGTGGCCTGCGAGGTTGTGTTCGCGGATGCCGCCGCCGCCTGCAGCGCGCGATCCAGCGTGTCCATGAAGTGGCTGACCCTGATGGGCTTGGTGAGATACGCGTCGAAGCCCGCCTCGAGGCATGCCGCGATGTCGCGCGGAATCGCGTTGGTGCGTACCGCAATGATCAGAATATGCGCCGTCGCCGGGTCGGCGCGCAGGATCTTCATAGCAGCCAGGCCCCTCGGCCCGGGCAGGTCGATGTCCATCAGGATCACGTCCCACCTGAAGGTGCTGGCCAATTCGATTCCCCGCTGCCCTTCCGCCGCACTGAGCATGCTCAGGTCCGCACGGCGGTCGATGAGTTGCTGCACCAGCGCGAGGTTGGCCGAGTTGTCCTCGACGTACAGCACCGTACGCCACGGCGCATCGATAGCGGCCGACGCACGCTCAGGCTCCGCCACAGTAGGACCTATCGATGGCAATCGGGGCGCGGTGGTCAGGGCGAATTCCACCCAAAACAGGCTGCCAACCCCGGCAACGCTCTCGACGCCGATGTCGCCGCCCATCCGCTCCACCAGGCGCTTGGTCAGCACAAGTCCGAGCCGGTGCCCTCTTCGCTGCCCATGTCGCTGCCGAGGCGGTTGAACGGCTGGAACAATTGCGCCAACTGGGCCGGCGTCAGCCCCACGCCGGTATCACGCACCCCGATGCGGATCGTGCCCGTCGACGTCTGCGTGCACTCGACCGCAACGGACCCTGCCGGATTGTTGTACTTGACCGCATTGAACAACAGGTTGATCAGCACCTGCTTCAGCTGCGTACGGTCGGCGACGACGAATTGGTCGCTCGCGAACGACGGAAGCGCGAGCGTGATGCCGCGCTTCTTCGCTTGCGGCTCTATCATCGCCTGGCACTCCAGCATCACGTCGGCCGGCGAGACTGCCTCTTGCGACAGCGTCGCCTTGCCCGATTCGATGAGCGCAAAATCGAGGATCTCGTTGATCAGCTCGAGCAGGTACCAGCCCGACTGCAGGATCTGCTCGATGCCGCTCTTCTGGATCTGCGTCGGCGGCTGGGAGCTCGTTTCTAGCAACCGCGCGAAGCCGAGGATCGCATTGAGCGGCGTGCGCAGCTCGTGGCCCATGCTGGACAGGAAGTCGGACTTGGCAAGGTTGGCCCTCTTCGCCAGCGCCAGCGCGTCGTTGCGTTCCGACTCGACGCGCCGCCGCGCAGTGACGTCGCGTAGCACCGCGGTGACATGGCGCTTGCCGCCGAGCCACATGTCGGTCCCCCCAATCTCCAGCGGGACCATGCTGCCGTCCTTGCGCCGGCCGCTGACTTCGCGGCCAGCGCTGCCGGCGACTGCATCGGCGGCCACGATGAACAGTTCTAGCGAGCCTTCCGGATGGCCGCTGCCCAACTCGGGTATGAGAAGTCCGAATTCGTGGCCGGCCAGTTCCTGTCCACGGAAGCGGGGCAGCTCCATACAGACCAATCGCCATCGATTAAACTAGATGGATATGCGGCCGCCAATGCTCGAAGCCATCTCAATTCGCTGTGCCTTGCCATCCGAGCGCGAAGCTCTTGAGGCGATACAGAGACGAGCCTCGCTCGCAAACGCGGGGGACCGCGATGCCATACTGGTGCATCCAGACGCTATCGAGATCCCACGTACTCAACTGGAATCTGGGTTTGTCTATGTCGCGACGCAAGGCGATGCTATTGTCGGATTCGCGGCGATCCTGCCGCGGCAGGATGGAGACACAGAACTCGACGGGCTATTCGTCGAACCAGGCAGGTGGCGCCAACGGATTGGCCAACAACTCGTCAAGCACTGCGAAGATGCGGCACGCTCACTTGGGTCCAGTGCGTTGTGCGTCATTGGAAATCCCCATGCTAGGGAGTTCTATGTTGCTAGTGGCTTCGAAAGCGTTGGGGTCTCAGCAACACGCTTCGGCGAAGGCATTTTGTATCGAAGGGCGCTGGGCTGACTACCCCGTTGCAGACGTTCGCATCGGACAGCTCTGGTCCAAACGCAGTCGGTCATCGATGAAAATCCCAGGGATTGATGAGGCCAATAGTCAGATCCGAAAAGTGTCTGACGTTTCGGGTTGCAAGTGCCGCGCGACGTGCGATGACAATCCCAGCAATCTGCGTATCGCGGATATCAATCGTCTGTCCTTTTCGCTGTCGTCCAGCCGCAAGCTGCGCCGCAGCCTCGGCGGCAGGTCGATCAAAGTCCAGTACGCGACCCTCAAGGTCGTCAACCACGAGGCTATCGAAGGCGGATTCGAGGGTCTGTCGGCGCCTCCCCTTGGGCAGCAGCGCCAGCCCCAGCCGAGCCTCAAAGACTGTGATGCTGGTAATCCAGATCGACTCTGCAGCTTGGCGATCCAGCCACTCAATCACCGGCTGATCCGGCACCTCGCGCATCAGCGCCGAAAGCACGTTCGTGTCAATCACGATCACTGCTCGAGATCCGCAGGCCGTGCGACTTGCCCCCGCAGCTCCGGCAAATCCGCCACCAGCCCTTTGCCGCTGAATCGCGCGGCGATTCGCGATCCGATCCGCGCAATCGGTCGACTGGACTCCTTGGCTGCGTTGCGGAGAATTTGTCTGATCTCCTCCTCCATACTGCGGCCGTGCCGCTCAGCAAGTCGCTTGAGCCTGACCTTCACGTCTTCCTCGATATCCCGCACAACGAATTGGGCCACTGGAAAGGACTCCAAATAGATCCATGATATCACGATATCACTTTCGAGGAATTCGTGCAACCGACGACCATTTGAGGCGCTACCGACGATTGTGGAAGCCCGGCAGCGGTCACACGCATACGTCCGCATCGGGTCAATTCCCGACAGAGAAAGCGGCAGCCAGTGGACTTCGGGAAAGGCTCGCGAAATATTTGGCGCCCCGAACAGGGCGAGGAAGGACACGCCCCGCCCGAGGTCGAGGTCTGCCTTGCTCTGGACGGTCCGCGGACGCCCGCAACCGTAGCCCCCGCGGCACCCCAGCGGCGCCGCGCGTAGCGCCAAGGGCATGGCCCCGGGGGTCGGCATGACCGGCCTCCGGGGCTCTCCGGGGCGCCTCAGCTGGCCCCGTTTCCCCTCTCCTCTCCTCATGAGGACAGGCCCCCGCGCGGAGGCCCGGGGCGCGAAGCAGTTTCGCAACTTTGCCTTGACGCCCCTCCCTGTGGCTTTGGTAACTTTGTCCTTGGCCGCACCTAGGCTATGGAGGCCACCAGCCCGCATGCGAATGCGGAGACTGGATCGGGGTTAGGGTTCCCGGTTCATGCTGGTGTCGGGTACGGCGACGACCATGTTGTGCATTCACCCTGCGACGTCCCTCGCCGCGAAGCACCGCTCAGACAGGCCGGAGCGACTGAACCCGCTCCGATAAAG
>JANXQL010000145.1 GCA_025356815.1 Pseudomonadota bacterium | reverse complement strand
GGTGACCTGGTTGCTGCTGGTGCTGGCGGCGAACGCGACCGCCCAGCCCATCGCCGGGAACTCGGCGCCCGGCGCGCCGGGAGCGGGCGCAGCGACCCCTCCGACGGCGCTGCAGCATCTGGCCACCATCCAGTGCAAGTCGTTCGAGCAGCTGCAGGCCAGCTACAGCCGTCAGTTCGCAGCCCGGATGCGCGACTGGAGCGCGGCGCAGATGCCAGACCTGCAGGGTCGGCCGGTGCTGTATCTGTTCTCGGGGCCCGACATCGTCACCACGATGGCGCTGTTCCCGGCCGCGAACCACCTCACCCTCGTGGCGGACCAGAAGCCAGAGTACGAGCTGCTCGCCCAGCCTGATGCGGACTCGCCGCAGCAGACCGAGCGCGAGTGTCGGATGCTGACGTTCTTCTCGCATCTGGGCTACTACCGGACCGACGATCTCAACGGCAAGGTCGGCAGCCGGCCACGGTTCATCAAGCTGCTCGCCTACTCGATCGCGTTCGGCGGCGGCACCATCAAGAGCGCCAACCTGCTCGCGATCGGCGCCGGCGGCGAGCTGGAGACATTCGCACCCGGCGGCACACGGCGTGCGCAGGGCGTGCGCTTCGGCGTGCAGCGGCGGGACGGCCAGACGATGCAGATCGACTACCTGGTCGTCGACCTGTCGAACCACGGGCTGAAGGCCGATGCGGCGGCACTTGCGTTGCTGCACCGCGCCGCAACCGACGTGCTCTTCCTGAAGTCGGCTTCGCACCTGCTGCAGAGCCCGCACTTCTCGGTACTGGCGGAGCTGCTGGTCACCCCACCGGCGCTGTTCGTGGTGCAGGACGAGACGGGACTGGGCATCGACCAGCTGCACAAGGCCTACCAACTGACGCTGTACGGGCGCTTCACCAACCCGCAGGCGCTGTGGGCGCACAACGCTGCGGCGCATGCGTTCGCCGACGAGTACGCGACGCACGAGGTCAAAGGGCCGCTACCGTTCACGATCGGCTACGAGAAGAAGGCCGGCTCCGCGTTGATGGTCGGCCGGCGCATTCCGCCCTGAGGGACGCGGCCCCGCCTCAGCGGTTGCCGGCCAGCGAGTGGTCCGGCAGCGGCGAAAGCTCAGCCGGTGCCGGGCGGCGCAGCGCCGAGATCACCTGGTCCAGTAGCAGCGTGCCGCCGGCGGCGGCGGCCACGCGGTCGGTGGCGTCGGTCAGCAGCGTCTGGCGCAGCATCGGCAGGTAGTCGACCGGCCGCATCGACCAAAGCCCGAACGCGAGACGCTCGTCGAGCGGGTCGAGGTAGATGCCATCGCGGCGGATCTCGAAGTGCAGGTGCGGACCGGTCGAGAATCCCGTCGAACCGACGAAGCCGATCTCGGATCCGCGGCGCACCTCGCTGCCGATCTCCAGGTCGGGCGCGAACCCGCTTAGGTGCGCGTAGCGGGTGGTGTAGCCGCCGCCGTGCTCGACGACGATCAGGTTGCCGTAGCCGCCGCGCAGGCCCATGTCGACGACCCGCCCGTCCGCGACGCTCACGACCGGCGCGCCTATGGGCGCGGCGAAGTCGATGCCGACGTGGGTGCCGCGACGGGTCGAACGCGCCATCACGATGCGGGTCTTGTGACCGGAGCGGCGGGTGACCGGACGACGGATGGTCGTGCGGAAGTTGCCAATGCCGCGCGAAATCCGCGTGAAGCTGACCGGGGAGGTCCACAGCGCATGTTCGAACGAGGTTCCATCCGGCGCGAAGTAGCCGCCGGGCAGCCCGTCACGCGCGACCCAGAGCGCCTCGCGCACTACATCGCCCGTGTCGCGCTCGAGGATCTCCACGCTTAGCAGCCGGTCGGCATCGATACCCTCGCCGACGCCGTAGGAGGCGCGCACCAGATAGCGCAGCGGGTCGTCGTCGGCAGCCGCCGCATGCAGCAGCGGGACCAGCGCGGTGAGGCCATGCAGGACCTCGGTCGGGACGGCCGCCTGCAGCCCGGCGGCGCCGGTCGCGACCTCCTGCAGGGTCGTGGTCACCGTCGCGACGTCGCTCAGCCGGCTCGCGACGTCCTCGCTGCGCGCCTGTAACTCGGCGCCAGCCGCGGCGCGCGAGAACAAGTAGAGACGCTCGCCGGCCTCGTCGTGCGCGGCGAGGCGCAGGCCGAACGCCCGCACCGCACCGCTGCCGGTCACGGTCAGCGCATACGGGACGCAGTCGCCAGGCGCGGCCAGCGCCTCCGGGGCGGCGGCGTCCAGGCTCTGCAGCAGCAACGGGTCATGAACGCCGATGCCTGCGAGCAGCTCGTCATGACGGGCGCTGGGCGCGGCGCAGCCGTGGCGCGTACCACCCCCGGCAAGGTCGAGATCGGGGAGCACATCGGGTTTGGCGCCGGGGCGCAGCCGGGCCGGCGCGTGACGGTCGCGATGCCTGCCATGGGGATGGGTGGCGGCGGGCGTTGCGGCCTTGGCGTGGTGGCGCCCATGGTGCCGGGGCGAGGTGGCCGCCGCGGCGGACGGCAGGATCAAGGCGCCGACGACGACCGCCAGCCACCGCAGCCGGGCCTCGGGTGAGGCGCGCGGCGGGCTCAATACACGTCCTCGAGAAAATGCCGCAGGTCGGTGTTGAACTGCACCGCGGCGTCGACGAACAGAGCGTGCCCCGCGGCCGGGTAGACGGTCATCCGGGCGCTGGCGAGGTGCGCCATGAGCGCGGCTCCCTGCTCGCGAAAGCGCGGCGTGATGGCGTACCACACGGGTACATTCTCCTGATAAATCGAGTTTTTATAGTATTCGCGCGGGTAGGGTTTCGCCAGCAGTTCCTGCGCGACCTGCGGTGACGGCCGCAGCACGGAGCGGTCGATCTGCGCGAGGAACGCGGGCGGCTGCGGAGTCCTGAACATTCCCCGCACAAAGTCCTTCAGGTTCTGGATGCGCTGAGCCGGTGTCGGCGGCTTCATCGGTGCCTTGCGAGGCGCGACCACAGGCGGTGACGCCTCGCCGATCGAGTTGTCGATCAGCACCATCGCCCGCAGGCCGCCGGGGTGGTAGCGGTGCACGTAGTCGAGCCCCTCCATGACGCCGAGCGACCAGCCGACCAGCACGAAGTCCGGCGTCTCGAGGTGACCGACGAACTCCTCGATATCGCGTGCCCGCAGCTCGGCGGAGTGGTGTCCGCCGTACAGGTCCGAGCCCCCCTGCGAGCGCGGACTGAGCGCCACGACCCGGTAGTCCGCGCCGAACTGGGCAAGCTGTGCGTCGAAAATATCCGCGGGCATCAGCCAGCCGGGAATGAACACCAGCGTCTTGGGGCCGCTGCCGGCTTGCCGGTAGTGCAGCCTGACGCCGTCCGAAGTGCGAAAATACCCGTCCTGGATCTCCAGCGCCTGGCTGGCGACCGCGACGCACATCAGCGCCACGGCACCGGCCGTACGCACGAGCCGGCCGCACCGCGGCCTGCCACGGAGCCATTCAAAGGACTTCAGGATTCCCGATGCCGGCACCACAGCCAAAGCCTCTCCTGCGCACGTTCGACATCATATCGCTGATCGTCGGTACTGTAGTCGGTGCGGGCATCTTCAAGGCGCCCGCACTTGTCGCTTCCCAGATACATGGCGACCTGGCGCTGCTCGGGCTGTGGGCCGTCGGCGGCGGCGCGTCGCTGCTCGGGGCGCTTTGCTACGCGGAACTGGCCACCACCTTCCCGAACGTCGGCGGCGAGTACCACTTCCTGCGCGAAGCCTACGGTCGCGAGGTCGGGTTCCTGTATGCCTGGGCGCGTGCAACCGTGATCGTCACCGGCTCGATCGCGATGCTCGCCATCACGCTCGGCGACTACATGACGCCGGTCCTGCCGCTGGGCGCCTATTCGAGCACCTGGTGGGCGGTCATCGTCACGCTACTGCTGAGCCTGCTGAACTGGCTCGGGATTCGCGAGGCCAAGACGGCCCAGAACCTGTTCATGGTCATCGAGATCCTCGCCATCCTCGGCATCGTCACCGCCGGCGTGTTCGCGCATAGCGCGCACCCGCCGGCCGCCGTCGCGCAGTCGCTCGGCGACGACACGCCGCTGGGCGGCCGGCTGGGCCTCGCCATGGTCTTCGTGCTGCTGACATACGGAGGCTGGAACGAGGCGGCGTATATCTCCGCCGAGGCACACGACAGTCGCCGTGGCGTGCTGCGCGGACTGCTGCTCGGGCTCGGCGCCGTGACCACGCTGTACCTGGTCGTGAACGCCGCCTACCTGTACGGCCTTGGCCACGAAGGTATCGCGGCCTCGGCCACGCCGGCCGCCGACCTGTTCAGGCTCGGCTTCGGCGCGTCCTCGGGCACGTTGCTGAGCGCGATCGTCGCGTTCTCGTGCTTGAAGTCGATCAGCGCCACGATGTTCTTCGGCTCGCGCAGCACCTTCGCTCTGGGCCGCGACTGGAAGGTGTTCGGCTGGCTAGGCCACTGGCACGAATCGGGCGCCGCGCGACGCGCCATCGTCGTGCAGGCCGTCATCGCGCTGGCGCTGATCGGCTTTGCGGTGCTCACGCGCAATGGCTTCGCCTCGATCGTCGAGTTCACCGCGCCGGTGTTCTGGTTCTTCATCCTGCTGGTGGCGCTGTCGCTGTTCGTGCTGCGCCACAAGCACCCGGACCTGCCCCGTGGCTTTCGCGTGCCGCTGTACCCGCTGGTACCGGCCCTGTTCGCAGCCACCGCAGCCTGGCTGTTGTGGTCGAGCCTGCTGTACACGGGCTACGGGGCATTGGTCGGCGTGGCCTTCCTCGCCGCGGGCGTGATCCCGCTGCTGATCGAGCGGCGCCTGGCAGCCCGAACGCCGCCGGTCGCGGCGCTGGACGCAGGCGGGGCGTGAGGCGCAACTCCGCTAGGCTCGGGGCCGCTGCGCCGCCGCCTCATGCCCGGCCCAGGGCGCAGATCCGCGGCTAGCGACCGGCGGCGTAGACCCGCCGTCCCATAAACCAGGTGCTGCGTACGCGGGTCCCGGCGATGCCCTCCGCGTGGCCGCTCGCGGCCAGCTTGAGAAGGTCGCGGTCGAGCACCACGAAGTCGGCCGATTTGCCCACCTCAAGCGAGCCTGCGTCCCGCTCGATCCCCTGCCAGCGTGCGCCGTTGATCGTATAGGCACGCAGCACGTCGTCGATGCCGATCGTCTGGTCAGCGTTCAGGGCCGGCTGCCCGCCATGCCGGCGCAGCAGCGCCATGGACATGTTGACGAACGGGCGTGGGTCGCGCGTCTCGACGGGCGCGTCGGAGCCGGCGGCGAGGATCGCGCCCGCATCTCGCGTGGCGCGCACCGGGTAGGCATTGGACTCGTAGTAGCCGCCCTTCGGGTGCAGCTGCCCGTAGCTGTTGCCGCTGACCTGCAGCAGGAATGGCAGCACCGTCATGTCGTAGTCGACATCGGTGTTCGCCCAGGCATAGGTATAGGCAATATAAAGGTGGTCGCGGCCGATCCGCGCGATATCGTCGGGGTGGGCGAGCTGGATATGCGCCAGGCCGTCACGGGTGCTACTCACCCCGTCCGCCGCCCTTGCCCCCTCGATCGCGTCGACCGCCGTGCGCACGGCGCGATCGCCGATCGCGTGGATGTGCAGGTTGAAGCCGGCGAGGTGCATGCGGCGGGCATACTCCAGGATCACGTTGCGTTCGTGCTGCAGCTGGCCGTTCGAGATCGCGCACTGCGTAGGGTGAAAGCCATGCGCCTTGCTGAAGGCCACCACCTCGGTCTCGCGCGCGTAGCGCGCAGCGTCGCTCCTGACGCCCGCGCACAGCTCGGAGCCCGTGTCTACGTAGCCGGTGACGCTCGCGTGACCCTGCTTGTCGGTCGCGAACATCGGCTGCAGCAGGGGCGAAAGCACCGCGCCGTTGGGCAGCGTTGGCGGCACGGCGAACGGGTTGCCCTCAAGCACGCCGTCCGCGAAGATCTTGATCATGTCGGCGCGGACCAGCGGGTTGCCCTGGTACTTTGCACGCACCCGTTCGGCGCGATGCACCATCTCGTCGTAGTCCACCGAGCCGTCGGCGCGATGGAAGCGGGCCGGGTCGTAGAACTGCGCGAGCGTGGTGCGAACCGTCAGCTGCCCGCGCTTGTCCAGCGTGTCCCAGACTTCGTAGCCGGCGGGGTCGGCCATCGCGTCGGTCATCGCGGTGATGCCGACGCTGTTCATGCGCCGCGGGATCGCCGCCGGCGACTGCATGACCAACTCGAGCTCCGGATACATCATGCTGCGCGGGTTGATCGCGTAGCGCGCGTCCTCGTTGACCGCGCCATTCGGCTCGCCGGCGGCGTCCACCCCGATCAGCCGCGCGTACGGCGCAAAATCGGTGTGCAGCGTCGCGCGCGAGATGCCGACGACCTCGCCGCGGGTGTTCGTGGCGCTGGCGAGCGCCAGGCTGTTGAACGCGCCGTGATGGGCATCGTTGCCCAACAGCTGGATCTGGCGCGTGGTCGAGGCCTTGTCGAGCGCGACGAGGAGTGTCGGATAGTCGGCATCCGGCTGGTTGCCGGTCGTGTAGTTCCACTGGTGGACCAAGAGCCGCTTGCCCGCCGCCAGCGGGAACCTGCGCAGGCATCCGCTGACGAACGCGGACAGTTGGCGGAGCGAGACGACCCGGCTGTCCAGATCACATACCTTCAGGTCGACCGTGTCGATCGGATGGAGGTGCGCGTCGACCAGCCCCGGCACGACGAAGGCGCCGTGCAGCTGCTCGACCCGGGTTTTCGGACCGACGAAGCCGCGTGCCCCGGCGGCCGAGCCGACGTAGACGATCCGGCCACCGCTGACGGCGAGCGCCTCGGCAAGTCCGCCCTCGGCCGCGGTGTAGATGCGCCCGCCCGTCACGACCAGCTCCGCCTCGGCAGGCGCCGCCGCGACGGCCGCGCCGCCCCCCAACAGGCCGGCGAACGCCAGCACCGCCCCGAATCGATCCGTTCTGCGCATGCCGCACTCCTCGAAGACGTGGCAACGCCCGGCGACCGCGGGCGACCCCCCGCCGGGGATCCCGCCGGGACGCCAGATCTTCGCAGTTGCGGCCCCGCCACGCAAAGCCATCCCCCCACCGGCGCCCCTGTCCATGCAGTCCAAACTCGGGTAACTTTATGCAGTCGCCTGCCGACGGGTGTGGCGAAAAAACAAAATGACGGGCCCATGGGGTTCCAGGCGCCGACTGTATTTGCGGGGGTTCGGCGCCCACTGACTGGCGTTTCGCCACGGGGCGACGCCGCTTTGACGTCTTCTTCTCAATACGGGGATTGCAGCATGACCGTGGTTAACCTTCGAGCCGCCGTGGCGAGCGTGATGCTCGGCGCGACCCTCGCCGGAGGCGCCCAGGCGCAGACGGCGGACAAGAGCGTCACCGCCGGTGGCCTTGACGAAATCGTCGTCACCGCGACGCGTCGCGAGGAACGCCTGCAGGACGTGCCCATCAGCATCAGCGCATTCAGTCAGGAAAAGCTGGACGCGGCGGGCCTCAAGAGCATCGACGATGTGACCCGCCTGTCGCCGGGCGTCACGTTCTCGCGCAACGGCACCGGCTCCTCGGCGAACTACAACGACGAAGGCTCGGACATCAACATCCGAGGCATCGACTCGCAGGCCGGCACCTCGACCACCGGCATCTACGTTGACGATACGCCGGTGCAGAGCCGCCACATCGGCTTCGGCTCGGTGAACATCTTCCCCGCACTGTTCGACCTGGACCGCGTCGAGGTGCTGCGCGGCCCGCAGGGCACGTTGTTCGGTGCCGGCGCCGAGGGCGGCGCCGTGCGGTTCATCACCCCGCAGCCGAGCCTGCGCGAGCAGAACGGCTACATGCGCGCCGAGCTGTCCACCACGCGCTATGGCGACCCGAGCTACGAAGCCGGCGCCGCGTTCGGCGGGCCGATCATCGAGGACAAGCTGGGTTTCCGTGTCGCGGCCTCGATGCGCCGTGACGGCGGCTGGGTGGATCGCGTCGGCTACACGCTCGACGATCCGACGGCGGCCAATCCGATCCCGACCTTCGCCAACAACGTCGAGCGCGCCGCCAACTGGCAGCAGGTGTTCACGATGCGGGCCGCGCTGACCTGGAAGGTCAGCGACACCTTCAAGATCACCCCGTCGATCTACTACCAGCGCCTGCAGCTCAACGATACGGCCGTGTACTGGGACTCGCTGTCGAACCCGTCAGCCGGCGTGTTCCGCAACGGCAACGCGCTGCCCAACACCTCGACCGACCCGTTCTCCCTCGCCGCCATCAAGGCGGAATGGGACCTGGGCTTCGCGCAGCTGACCTCGAACACCTCCTACCTCGCGCGTGACCAGCACTCGGTGTCGGACTACTCGCAGTACCTGCGCGCGACGTGGAACTACTTCGGCCTGCTGCCGAACACGTACCCGCAGAACGGCGCGAACGGCTACGCGCCGTTCCAGGACGTGCAGCGCAACTTCTACGAGGAGATCAAGCTCGCCTCGACCGACCCGAATGCGCGCCTGAAGTGGACCGCCGGCGTGTTCTTCTCGCACCTGAACGAGAACATTCCGGAGGACATCTACGACGCAACGCTCAACCAGGAGACGATCAACTACTCCGAGGGCGGCTACGCGCTGTGCAGCGACACGCTGCCCTGTCCCAATGGCCTGATCTACACCGGCCACGAGGCGCGGGTGAAGGACAAGCAGATCGCGGGCTTCGGCGAGGTCGAGTACAAGTTGACCGACACGATCAAGGCAACCGTCGGCCTGCGCGTCTCCAAGCTGGACTACGTCGGCACCTACCAGGGGACCGGCCCGTTCCTTGGCGAGACCATCGATTCGCGCTTCAGCGCCTCGGAAAAGTCGGTCACGCCCAAGGCAGTGCTGTCGTGGTCCCCCGACCACGAGAACATGTACTACGCGAGCGCCACGAAGGGCTTCCGGCCGGGTGGCGTCAACACCGGCGTCGGCGGCATCTGCGACGGCGACCTATTTACGCTCGGCCTTCCGGTCGTCAACGGCCGCCCGCGCGTTCCCGACCAGTTCGATTCGGACAGCCTGTGGAGCTATGAGGTCGGTGGCAAGAACACGCTCTTCAATCACCGCCTGCAGGTGAACACCAGCCTGTTCTTCATCAACTGGAAGAACATCCAGCAGAACGTCTACCTGCCGAGCTGCGGGGAGCAGTTCACGGCGAACCTCGGCCAGGCGGAAAGCAAGGGCGGCGATATCGACATCAGCTTCCGCCCGGTCGAGACGCTGACACTGAACATGATGGTCGCCTACACGGACGCGAAGCTCACCAAGACCTCCTGCGCCGGTGCGCTGGTGTTCGATGGCACCGCCTGCTCGGGCCCGGAAGTGTCGGTCGCGCCGATTGCGAGCAAGGGCGATGCGCTGATCGGCTCGCCGTGGTCGGTCACGGCGTCGGCGGAATACCACTTCGCCAAGTGGCGCGACCGGATGCCGTACGTGCGCGTGGACTTTCAGCACTCCTCGGCGCAGACCAAGCTGCTGCCGGGGCAGAACGATCACAACGCGCTTTACGACACGACGATCCCGGGCCTGCCGGTGACCAATAACGTCGACCTGCGGGCCGGCCTGCGGCTCAATGGCCTCGACCTGTCGGCCTTCGTGAGCAACCTGACCGACGCTCACCCGCTGATGTTCAAGTCGCGTGACATCGCTTACATCACCGACACGCTGTACTTCAACCGCGGCGTGCGCCCACGCACCATCGGGGTGACCGCCACCTACCGCTACTGAGACGGTAGACTCCGAGGGGCGGCGACCCACCGGTCGCCGCCCCTTTTTCGTTTCAGGAATACCGATGTCGAAGCCGACCGGTCTCGTCGCCCACGAGCGCTACTTCTGGCATGACGCCGGCAGCGGCGCCGGCTTCTCCAGCGTCAACCCCTACGCACAACCGGACCGCCACCCTGAATCCCCCGACTCCAAGCGCCGCCTGCTGGCACTCTTGGAAGTCAGTGGCCTGGCCGACCAACTGACGCGCATCACTCCGCGGCTCGCGCTGCGCCACGAACTCGAATACTTCCATACGCCCCTCTATGTCGAACTGGTCGAGCGGCTGTCCGCCGCAGGCGGCGGCTCGGTCGGCGACAGCGCCACGATCGGCCCGGGCAGCTACGACATCGCCCGACTCTCCGCCGGTGGCTGCATTGCCGCGGTGGACGCGGTGGTCGCAGGTCACGTCGCCAATGCCTACGCGCTGGTCCGGCCACCGGGTCATCATGCCGAGCCGGACCAGGGCCGCGGCTACTGCGTGTTCGGCAACCTCGTCATCGCGATCCGCCATGCCCAGCGGGTGCACGGCATTGACAGGATCGCGGTCGTCGACTGGGACGTGCACCATGGCAACGGGACGGAGCTTGCGTTCCTCGAGGATCCGTCGGTGTTGACGATCTCCGTCCACCAGGACCGCTGCTACCCCGTGGATGCCGGCGGCATCGACGAGACTGGCCGCGGCGCCGGCGCCCACACCAACCTCAACATCCCGCTCCCGGCGGGCAGTGGCCACGGCGCGTACGTCGACGCGTTCGAGCGTGCCGTGATCCCGGCGCTGCTGCGCTTCCGGCCCGAACTGATCGTGATCGCCTCGGGACTCGACGCAAGCGCGATGGATCCGCTGGGACGCATGATGTGCACAAGCGCGACGTACCGGGCGCTGACCCGCCAGGTGCTAGCCGCTGCCGCCGTGTCGGCAGCCGGTCGGGTCCTCGCCACGCACGAGGGTGGCTATTCCAACGCCTACGTGCCGTTCTGCGGCCTGGCCGTCATCGAGACGCTCGCCGGGCTCAGGACCGACGCCACCGACCCGTACCTCGAGGAACTGATGCAGATGGCAGGCCAGGACCTGCAACCGCACCAGCGGGCCGTGGTCGACCTTGCGGCCGCCCTCGCCGCCAGGGTGCCTGCCGGCCGCTGAGCGCTACAGGGTGTCGCCGAACTCGTCGCGGTGCTTGAAGTGCAGCACGACCCCGTAGACGATGCCGACCGCAAGCCATGACAGGCCGAGCCTGGTCGCAAGGCCGCTCATGCCGGAAAACACGGCCAGCACGACGATGATGCCTAGCACCGGGCTCGCCCAGTGCGAGAACCACTGGCGCGACTTCAGCCTGATGCCGAAGTGCGCCATCACCGACACGTGCAGCAGCAGAAAGCCCGACAGCGCGCCGAAGTTCACGATCGTAGCCAGCTCATCGAGCATGTTGCGCATCGCGATCGCGACCGCGAGCGAGATCACCGCCGTCACGATCATGCCGACGTAGGGCGTGTGGTATTTGGGATGGATCCGCGCCAGCACGCTTGGCAGCTGGCGATCGCGACCCATCGCGTACAGGATCCGGGCGACGCCGACCTGCATCGGCAACGCGTTCGACAGGCCGATCAGCGTGGCGTAGCCCCACGCAAGCACGACCGCGGCCCAGGGCCCGATTGCTGAGCCTGCGAGCTCGTAGGCGGCCGCCGACGGGTCGTGGATCGACAGCCCCATCATCAGGTTGCCGAGGATCCAGCTGACCAGCACGAAGAACCCGGCCGAGATGATCAGCACCGCGATGATCGCGCGCCCGACGATCCGTCGATCGCCGCCCTCCACCTCCTCGGACAGCGTCGAGATGGCGTCGAAGCCGAGGAAGGAGTTGATGCAGATCGAGGTCGCGGCAAAGATCGCCACGAGCTTGAAGCGGCTGGCGTCGTAGAACGGCTGCAGCGTGAGGTGGCCGCTGCCCTTGCCGTGCAGCAGCGCCCACACACCGAGCGCGAGCAGCCCGAGCAGCAGCAGCACCTGGAAGGCGACGGCGACGAAGTTCGCACGCGTGGTGACCGTGACGCCAAACCAGTTGACGCCGAGGGTGAAGGCGACCATCAGCACGATCCACACCGAGCGATCGACGCCGGGCACCAGCGTGCCCAGCGCAACGGCGATCAGCACGTACACCAGCGCCGGAATCAGCAGGTAGTCGAGCAGGATCATCCAACCGGCGATGAAGCCCGGCAGGGCGCCGAGCGAATGGCGGGCGAAGCCGTAGACCGAACCTGCCGTCGGCAGCGACTCGCTCATGACTGCGTAACTCTTGGCGGTGAAGTACATGCAGACGCCGCCGAGCACGTAGGCCAGCGCGATCAGTCCGTTCGAGGCGTCCCAGACGAAGCCGAGCGTGGACAGCGGCGCGATCGGCGCGATGTACGCAAGGCCGTACACAATCAGGTCCCAGAAACGCAGCGAGCGCCTGAGCGCGGGCGCGGTGGCCGTCGGCGGGGATTGGGTCATCTGGGCCTCATGCGTCGGCAAGTTCGGGGAATCTGCGCAGGTACAGGTCCGGGCCGGCCGCCAGCGCGTGATGGTACGCGACCGCGAACACGGCCTCGTCGGCAAACGGCGGCGCGACGATCTGCATGCTCGTCGGCACGCCGTTCGCCGCAAGTCCGGTGGGCACGGCGAGCGCGGGATAGCGGCTGAGCAGGTTGAACGGCGTGGTCCACACCCAGCCCAGGTAGCTGTCGACGTGGGCGCCCGATATCTCGACCGAGCGGCTTGTCGTCAGGTCGAGTTCGGCCGGCATGGCCGTGGTGAGCACGGTCGGGCAGATCAGCGCCTTGACGCCACGGCTCCACAGCTTGGCGTTGAGTTCGCGGTGCATCTGCGAGGCGAGCGATGCGGCCTTCATGATCGAATTGCGCCGACCTCGGAACCGGCCGATGAGCCAGTTCAGGTAGGGTGTCGCCCGGCTCAGCGCCTCGGGGCCGTAGCCGTCCAGGTACTCGTCGAAGAACAGGCCGAAGATGGCCTCGATCAGCACCTCGCCGACCTGCCCCATGTCCCAGTCGAGCGCCACGGGCTCGACGCGCGCGCCGCGGCCGCGCAGGACCTCGCAGGCCGTGAGCAGGTTGCGGCGCGTGTCGGGACAGATGCCCGCCTCGGGGACCACGCAGCCGATGCGCATCCCGTCCAGGTCCGGGTGCGTCGCCGGCAGTCGCTCGCCCGGCATGCCGTTGTAGCTCGCCGGGTGCGGTCCGCGGATCACGTTCTGCATCAGCACCAGATCGTCGTAGCTGCGCGCGAGCGGTCCTTCTACCGCGAAAGAGAACAGCTCCTCGCCCGGCGTGCTCGCCAGCCGCCCGAACGGCGGCTTGTAGCCGTACAGCCCGTTCAGTGCCGCGGGGATCCGGGTGGAGCCTGCCATGTCGCTGCCGGTCGCGAGCGGCGTGAGTCCCGCCGCGAGCGCCGCGCCCGAGCCGCCGCTGGAGCCGCCGGGCGTGATGGCCGGGTTCCAGGGATTGCGGGTCACGCCATAGCGGGACGACAGGGTCTGACCGATCACGCAGAACTCCGGCACGGTCGTCTGCAGGTGCGGGATGGCGCCGGCCTGGATCAGCTTGTCGACGATCGGGTGACTCTCGGTGGGCACCTCATCGTGCAGCCAGGAGCCGATCGTGCGTCGCCAGCCGGCGACCGAGGTCTCCTCCTTGATCGCGACCGGCACGCCCTCCAGCGGCCGCTGCGTCCCGGCCTGGTAGCGACTTTCCGCCTCGCGCGCCTGCGCGAGCGCCGCCTCGGCGTGAATCGCCGTGGTCGCGTTGATCGGCCCCGACAGGCGCGCGGCACGATCGAGCAGCGCCCGCATCAGCTCAACCGGCGAGAGCCGCCGGGCCGCGAACAGCTCAATCGCCTCGCGGGCAGTCAGGTATTCGAGGCGCACTCAGCACCCGGTGCCGGGCCGACGGGCGGCGCCCACTCGCGCCCGACTGGGTGGCCGCACCTTCGGCTTGGCGAGCCCCTGCTTGAGGCCGGGCTCGGCCAGCGGCGCGCCGAGACTCTCGCGCACCGGCACGACGCCCGCCCAGACCGGGAAATCCAGGTCGCGCGCGGGATCGTCGGCGCCGCCCGTGCGCACCTTGGCCGACGCCTCGTCCAGCGGCAAGGACAGTACCAGCGTCGCGCCGAGCTCCTTGCGGGTCATCGGCCGCAGCGTCGGCCAGCGGCCCGGGAACCAGTGATCGGTAAATGCCTGCAGCAGCCGCGCCTTCTCCTGGGCCTCCTCGACGACTAGCGGTCGACCAAAGCACAGGACCGAGCGATAGTTGGCGGTATGGTTGAACGCCGAACGCGCCAGCACCCACCCGTCCATCAGGGTGACCGTCAGACAGACCTCGCCGCCCTGGGCGTTCGTCTTGAGCATCCGGCTGGCGACGCTGCCGTGCCAGTAGACGCGATCACCGATCCGCCAGTGGAACGTCGGGGTCGCGACCGGGCGGCCGTCGACGATGTGCGCGACATGGCAGAGCATGCCGGCATCGAGGATCGAAGCGATGACGTCGCGCTCGTAGACGCCGCGGTCGGCGAGCCGCCGCACGCGGGTGAAGCTGCTGGAGGGGCCGCTGCGGGTCCTGGGTCGGCGGGTCGGCCGCGTCGCGCTCGTCATGGGGCGGTAAATCCTGGGCAGGGGGCGGAACACGCAGTATGCCGCGATCGCGCGCTGGAAATCCTCCACGCCGATGCGTGGCTGGTCGCGATCGGCAAGCCGTCCGGCTTGTTCGTCCACCGCACGCGGCTCGATCCGGGCGCGCTCACCTGGGCCGTGCAGCGGCTGCGTGACCAGCTCGGGACACCGGTGTACCCCGCCCACCGGCTCGATCGGGCGACCTCCGGCGCGCTGCTGTTCGCGCTGGACACCGTGACGCATCGGCAGTTGAGCATGGCCTTCGAGTACGGCGCCGTGTCCAAGCGTTACCTCGCGATCGTCCGCGGTTGGCCGCCGCAGGTGCTGCACATCGATCATCCGCTGCGGCGGATGACCGACGACGGCGACATCCTGCCCGACGCGGGCGACGCGCAGCCGTCGAGCACGGCGCTGCGGACACTGGCGCGGATCGAAATGCCGATCCCGATCGACCGCTACCCGGCCGCCCGCTACGCCCTGGTCGAGCTGAGACCCACGACCGGTCGGCGCCACCAGCTGCGGCGGCATCTCAAGCATGTCAGCCACCCCATCGTCGGCGACAGTACCTACGGCAAGGGACCCCACAACCGGCTGTTCCGCGAGCGGTTCGGGTGCGAACGACTGCTGCTGCACGCGATTGAACTGGGGCTGTCCCACCCTGCAACCGGCGAGCCGTTGCGGGTGCTCGCCCCACCGCCACCCGACTTCGAGTCGGTCGCGACCCTGCTGGGCATGCAGGCTGCGCTCGCGGACGCCACGCGATGAGCACGCGCTGGCTGGCCATCATCAACCCCGCCGCGGGCCGCGGCCGTGCCGCCCGGCTCTGGCCGCGCTACGCCGCAGCCCTGGCCGCCCGCGGCATCAATATCGAACTGCAGGCGACCGCCGGCGCCGGTGACGCCTCGCGGATCGCGCGCGCGGCCGTCGCGGCCGGCGGCGTGCGGATCCTTTGCGTCGGTGGCGACGGCACGGTGCACGAGGTGCTCAATGGCCTGCGCGACACGACAGTGCGGGTGACGCTCGCGGTCGCGGCCTGCGGCACCGGCAACGACTGGGCGCGTGGGCAGGCGATCCCGCGCGAGCCTCGCGCCTTCGCCGCGATGCTGGCCGCCGGGCGCACGCTCGCGCATGACGTCGGCGTGATCGAATTTGAGGGCAAAGGCGGGCGCGAGGTGCGCCACTTCCTGAACCTAGCCGGCGTCGGCTACGACGCCTACGTGCTCGAGCACCTGCCGAGCCGCGGTCCGCGAGCGCTCGCCTACCTCGCGGCCGTCGCGGCGGGACTGATGCGTTACCGCCCGCCGCTGACGCAGGTCACGGCCGGCGACGAGCGCTTCGGCGGGCGCTACTTCGCCACGTTCGCTGCCCTCGGGCGCTACGCCGGCGGCGGCATGCAGTTCGCGCCGCGAGCGCGTGCGGATGACGGCCTGGTCGACCTGGTGACGATCGACCACCTCGGGGTGCTGTCGACGCTGCGGCGCCTGCCCTCGATCTACGACGGCCGGTTGCTCGACGACCCGGCTGTCCTGTGGCGCCAGGTCGCGGCACTGTCCATCGAGACGGACCCGCCGGCACGGGTCCAGGCGGACGGCCAGCTGCTCGGCACCACGCCGATCTCGATCCACGTCCTGCCCGGGGCGATCGACACGGTGGTGCCGTGACGGGCGCCGCGCGCGGCTGGCACATCGGCGCGGACGCGTGGTAGCGTTCCGGCGTCCCTCCGCGCTCGGCGCGCCCGTCTGCGTGGCGCCGCGACCGAGGCCCGCGGGCACCGCCTGACCCCGCCACGCCTCGCCCGCCCCGTCGTTCATGCACCACACCCGTCACTTGCGCAGCCTCCTGCAGCTCCTGCTGCTGCCGCTGGCCCTCTTCGCAGCCACCGGGACGGCAGCGGCCAGCGTGCGTCCAAAGACCTGTCTGGTGCTCTCCGGTGGCGGCGCGCGCGGCATCGCGCACATCGGCGTACTGAAGGTCCTGGAGGAGATGCGCGTCCCGATCGACTGCATCGTCGGCACCAGCGCCGGCGCGATCATCGGCGGCGTCTACGCGTCCGGCGCGTCACCCGCGGAAATCGAGACTGCGATCCGGGGCGCGGACTGGGACCTGCTGTTGACCGACCGGCCGGCGCGACCTGACCGCTCCGTCTACGCGCGCGAACTGGACCGGGCCCATGTCGGCGTCACCGAGGTCGGCGCACGGGGTCCGACCCTGCTGCTGCCCAAGGCAGTCGTCGCAGGCGAACACCTGCAGTACTTCCTGCAAACGCTCGTCTCGCCCTCCGGGCGCGGTTCGTTCGACCAGCTGTCGATCCAGTACCGGGCGCTCGCGACCGACTTCGAAAGCGGCCAGCTGGTGGTCCTCGACGACGGCGACCTCGCCACGGCGATCCGCGCCAGCATGTCGGTGCCTGGCGCATTCGCGCCCGTCGAGCTCGGCGGTCATGTGCTGGTGGACGGCGGACTCGCGCGCAACATCGGCATCGACGTCGCACGCGCGCTCGGTGCGCAGCGGATCATCGCGATCAATACCGGCACGCCGCTGCTCAAGCGCAACGAGATCGACTCGATCCTCGCGGCAGCCGGGCAGATGGTCAACATCCTGGCCGAGCAGAACGTGCGGGTGTCGCTCGCGCAGCTTGGCCCCTCCGACGTGCTGATCGAGCCGGAACTGGGAAATTTTAGCGCCACCGACTTCGCCCATGGGGCCGACCACATCCTGGATGCCGAACTCGCCACGCGTCGCCGCGCCGTGGCGCTGCTGGCATACGCGGTCAGCGACGAGGACTACGCCGCCTGGCAGGCGGGACAGCGCGTCACGCGCACGCCGACCCACTACGACGAGGTGGTCGTCGACACCACGACGCTGCACCGAGTGCCGCCGGTCGCGGTCGAGCGGCTGGTGGGCCTGCATCCGAAGGACGCGGAAGCGGCGGTCAACAGCCTGCTTGCGACCGACGACTTCGAGACGGTCACGGCGAACCTCGAACCTCGCGGCACCGGCACGGCGCTCGTGCTGCGACCCCGCGAGAAGCCGTGGGGCCCCAACTACCTGCGTGGCGGCGTCATCCTCGCGACCGACTTTGCCGGCAACAGCGACTTCACGCTGCTACTCGACCAGCGGATGACCTGGCTGACCGACGCGGGCCTCGAATGGCGCAATCGCGCGAGTTTCGGCCACCGCAACGAGCTGATCAGCGAGTTGCGCCAGCCGCTCGAGCCCACCCGGCGCTACTTCATCGCCCCGCGCATCGACCTTGAGGAGCGCATCCGCAACCTCTATATCGACGGCTCCGCGATCGCCAGTTACCGACTGCGCGACCTCGGCGGCGGCGTCGACGTCGGGGCAGGGCTCGGCAACACGGGCGAAGTGCGCCTCGGGCTCGAGGCGGGCCGCTCGGACGCCACCCTCTCGATCGGCTCACCGCTGTTGCCCAACCTGCACGAACGCCTGGCCGCGTGGCGCACGAGCCTGGTCATCGACCGGCTCGACAACCTGGACTTTCCCCGGCACGGGTTCATGCTCAGTGCCGAGGCACGCGTCGCACGCCGCATACTCGGCGGCACGCAGAAGTACGACAGGGTCTCGGTGGAGCTCGAGCGCGCCTTCGGCGGCGAGCGCTCGAGCCTGCTGCTGGTCGCACGCATCCAAACCTCGCTCGGCAGCGTGCTGCCGCCGAACCAGGCGTTCTCGCTCGGCGGCTTCCAGAACATGTCCGGCTTTCGCGACGACCAGCTGCTGGTGAACCGCGCGACGTTCCTGCGTGCGGTCTACCGGCGCAACGTCGCGAGTTTCTCGGCGCTCGTACCCGCCCTCTACGCAGGCTTCTCGCTGGAGGCAGCCGATGCCTCCCATCCGCTGGACACGACCCGCGGCAACCACTTCTATGGCGGCTCGCTGTTCCTGTCCGCCGACTCGGCGCTTGGCCCGCTGTACCTGGGCACGGGCGTCGCCAACGGCGGCTTCGTCTCGGTCTACCTGTACCTCGGACGGCCCTGACGCGCGCGACCTTCGCTAGCGCGTCGCCACCGGCAGCGCGCGCGGTGTCGGGCCGGTCATGAGCCCGATGAACTGCTTCTGGAACTTCGCCAAATCCACGTCGAGCTGCGCGTGGACGCGCTGCACGCCGATCAACGGCCGCAGCTCCTCCCCCCAGGTGAGCGTGTTGCCGTACGACGGCCCGTGGCTGACGTCGACGTCCATGTACAACGTCATTTCCCGGGTGATGATCGACGGATCGAGCCACGCGCAAGCGGCCAGTTCGTCCCACAGGTAGTAGCGCTCGGCGGAGAAGTTGGCGATATAGCGGGCGGCCGCGTGCTGCGAGCGGGCGATCTCGGCCAGCATCTGTTCGGTGAACATCGCCTTGATCGAGATGTCGACGGTGGTCACGTCGATGCGGGGCCAGGGTGCGCGCAGCGTGATATGGGCTGCCTCCGGGTCGAACCAGAAGTTGAACTCGTGGCGCGGGCTGGTCGCGAACTCGGGATCGTCGGTGTGCGGGTTCAGGCTGCCCCCCATCAGCACGATGCCCTGCGCAAGCTCCGCGAAGCGGGGATCGATCGAGATCGCGAGCGCGATGTTGGTCAGTGGCCCCGCGGCGTAGATCGTGACCTGGTGCGGGTGCGCGCGAACCTGGCGGATCAGGAAATGGGCCGCGTCCTCCGCCAGCGGTCGTGTCTGCGGCTCGCCTTCCTTGAGCGCCGGCGTCTCCCAGGGACCGGGCATGACCGCCGGACGCGGCGGCTCGACCAGGCCCGCCGGGGAAGTCTTCACCGACGCCGGCTTCTGGCCCCACGCGCCGAGCCAGCCGACCTGGCCGTTCACGGCCGTCTGCAGGCGTGTCTCCTCCTGCGTACGGACCAGTGGGAACACCGCGCCGGGTGCGACCGGCACGTCGGCACGGCCGATCAGCTCGAGCATTCGCTGCGTGTGGCGGACCTCGTCGTCGCGCCAGGCGTTGCCGGTGACGATCGTGATCCCGAGCACCTCGACGTCGGGTGACTGCAGCAGCGCCATCATCGACATCTGGTTGGAGCCCCCCGGCCCCGACCCGTCCTGGTCGATGACGACCAGCCGCGGCGCCGCGGTCGCAGCGAGCGCCGGCGAGACGGTGACCAAGGCCAACAAGAGGAGCCTGTGCATCATCCGACTCATGATTCTTCCTCGTGTGGGGGATCGCGTCCGGCGATCAACTCGATTCTACGCCGGGACCGACATCAGCTGCCCAGCGCCGCGTGCAGCAGCGCCTCCGCCGTCGCCGCGCCGCGCTCGAACACGCCGCCGATCCGGCCATTGCGCAACATCAGGATGCGGTCGCTCAGGCCGATCAGCTCGGGCAGCTCGCTCGACACCAGCAGCACCGCACAACCCTCGGCGGTCAGGCGGTTGACCAGCCCGTAGATTTCCAGCCGGGCGCCGACGTCGATGCCGCGCGTCGGTTCGTCGAGCATGACGACACGCGGGCGGGTCATCAGCGCCTTGCCCAGCACGACTTTCTGCTGATTGCCGCCGGACAGCCGCCCGACCCTCGCGCCGAGACCGGTCGCGCGCACCTGCAGCGAATCGAACCAGCGCTGGTTGCACGCCGATTCCTCGCTGCTATTGACGATGCCGGCATGCGACAGTGCAGCGAGCGAGGACAGCGACAGATTGAAGCCGACTGATTCGTTGAGCACGAGGCCGAGCCGCCGCCGATCCTCGGTGACCAGCGCCAGACCTCGGCGCAGAGACTCTCGCGGCGTCGGCGCAGCCACGGCGCGCCCGCACAGCGCTACCCGACCGCGCACTCGCCGGCCCCAGGCGCCGTACAGGTGGCTCAGCAGTTCCGTGCGTCCCGCACCCATCAATCCGCCGATGCCCAGTACCTCGCCGGCCCGCAGTTCGAAGGAGATCCCGGACAGCCGCTCCGCGCCATCGTCGGCCGCGACGGCGAGATCCTCGACCGACAGCAGCACCTCGCCCGGCATCCGCCCGGCACGGATGTACAGGTCCCCGAGGTCGCGACCCACCATGTGACGCACAACGCTCGTCTCGTCGGCCTGCGTACGCGTGAGCGTGCACACCGTCGCCCCGTCGCGCAGCACGGTGATGCGATCGGCGATGCGCAACACCTCCTCCAGGCGGTGCGAGATGTAGATGCACGAGACGCCCCGCGTGCGCAGCTCGGCGAGGATACCGAGCAGGACCTCCACTTCGTGACTGGCGAGCGCCGCGGTCGGCTCATCCAGGATCAGGATGCGCGAGTCGCGCATCAGCGCTTTGACGATCTCGACCAGTTGCTTCTGTCCGACGCCCAGCGCGCGCATCGGCGTCGACGGATCAAGTTCGACCCCAAAGCGTGCGAGTGCCGCGGCCGCCTGACGGCTGGCTGCCAGGCGATCGACGAACACGCCCAGACGAGTGGGCTCGCGCCCGAGGAACAGGTTCTCGGCAACGGTCATCTCGTCGATGCAGGAAAGCTCCTGGTAGATCACCGCGATGCCGGCGGCATTCGCATCGCGGATCGAGCGGAAGCGCGCCTCTCGACCGTCGACCAGGAACCTGCCCTCATAGCTACCGTGCGGGTGCGCGCCGGACAGCAACTTGATCAGCGTGCTCTTGCCGGCGCCGTTCTCGCCGCACAACGCATGGATCTCCCCGGCCATGAGCTCGAAGCTGACCTCGCGCAGCGCGCTGACACCAGCGAAGCGCTTGGTGAGCCGCTGCGCGCTCAACGCCGTCACGTCTTGCGCCGCCAGCTATCGGCGAGCACCGCGACGACGATCACGATGCCAGTGATGACGCGCTTGATAGGCTCCGAGGCACCCATCTGCACGAGGCCCGCCTCGAGCGTGGCGACGATCAGGACGCCGAGGAAGCTCTTGGCAACGGAGCCCCGCCCGCCGAGCAGGCTGGTGCCGCCGACGACTACCGCGGCGATGACCGACAGCTCAAAGCCGACGCCGGCATTGGGATCGGCGGATCCGAGCCGCGAGCAGTTGAACACGGCGGCAAGTCCGGTGAGTCCACCGAGCAGCGCGTGCGCCCAGATTCTCGGCCGGTCGACCGGGATCCCGGATATGGTCGCCGCCTCGATATTCGCTCCCACCGCCACCAGCTGGCGGCCGAGCACGGTGTACGACAACAGCATCTGTCCCGCGGCCACGACCATGAGCGCGCACAGAAACGCCGGCGACACCACCAGGCCTGCGATCGGCGTGCCGACGCCCTCGACCGCGGCGCCAATGTACTTCGTCTGCGAATGGGTGGCCAGGAACGCAAGTCCCCTCGCGACTTCGAGCATGCCGAGCGTCACGATGAACGACGGCAGCCGCAGCTTGACGGCGACCACCCCGTTCACGCCGCCGAGCAGCGTCCCCAGCAGCACGCTCGCCGCGATCGCAGCCGCGAGGCCCCAGCCCCAGTCGGCCATCACCACGCCGACAGCGGCGCCGCAGAACCCGACAACCGACCCGACCGACAGGTCGATGCCGCCCGAGACCATCAGGAGCGTCATGCCGGTTGCAGCGAGAAGCAGCGCGGGAATGCGGTTCGCGACCGAACCGAGCGTCGCCGCACCAAAGAACCCGGAGCTGAGTTCGCCGAACAGCAGGATCAGCCCGCCCCACACGGCCAGCAGCACCAGCAGGTCGGCCGCCGATCCGCTGCGCAGACGCGACACGGCGCGGCCTCGCCTAGCGACTCACGACATCGACGGGCGTGGCGCGGTCGCTGACCGCGCCGCCCTTCAATGCGGTCAGCGCAAGCTCGATGCCATCGACCGCGAGCTGATCTGCGTGCTGGTCGGCGGTCGCGACCACCCGACCATCGGCGAGCAGCGGCTTGATGGCGCTGATGTTGTCGAATCCCACGACGAGCACGCGCGCACCCCGGCCGGCGGCCTGCACGGCCGCCGCGGCACCAATGGCCATGTTGTCGTTGGCGCACAGGATCGCCCTGAGCGTCGGATGCGCACTGAGCAGGTTGGCGGCGATGCCGTTCGCTTTTTCCATCTCCCACTCACCGCTCTGCACCGCCACGACCTTGATTCCGGCGGCCGTCATCGCATCTTCGAATCCAGCGCGGCGCTGCTGGCCGTTGAACGCCGTGGTCACGCCCTCGACGATCGCGACCTCGTCGCCGGCCTTGAGTCGTGCGGCCAGCGCAAGCCCGACACGTTTCGCCCCCTCGCGGTTGTCGGGGCCGACAAACGCGGCCGACAGCCCGGCCTGACGCACCACATCGGCGTCCAGGCGGTTGTCGATGTTGACGATCACGACGCCCGCCTGCTGTGCGCGGCGCAGCGCGGGGACCAGCGCCTTGGAGTCAGCCGGGGCGATCACGATCGCGCGCGCGCCCTGCGCGACGGCCTGTTCGACGAGGTTCACCTGTTCGGTGAGATCGGTCTCGTTCTTGATGCCCGACACGAGCAGTACGTAGTCGGCGGCATGCGCCGCCTGATGCTCGCTTGCACCCTTCGCCATCGTCGCGAAGAAGTCGTTGGCGAGGGACTTCATCACCAGCGCGACTTTGGG
>JANXQL010000113.1 GCA_025356815.1 Pseudomonadota bacterium | reverse complement strand
CACGAAACTGGCGTCGAGTCGCCGTCGTCCACCTGAATCCCGAAAACACGGGCAAAACGGAGAGATCCGAATCAGATAATCAAATCGCAGAACGAACCGCAGTCAACCCACAAATGCGACAAGTAGCTTGAAAACGCCCGGACCTGTTCGTAGTCGGTCTCGGCGAGTGCCGGAACGTACCGCTCGCGCAACCCTACATACTCGGTGGCTAGATGACGAAGCACCGAGTCGGGAAGGTCTGCCGTGCCGACATAGTTCGGGATCACGTCGGCGACGCCCGTCGCGGCATCGACCCGAATGAGGAATGGATCTACACGCTTCAGTGGCGCCAGTGCGACAACGGCAGTAGTTGAAAGCATGGCAGCGGCGCAGGCGGTCCAGGCGACGGTCCAGGCGCGTCGCGCGCTCACAGCCATCGCCCTTTCGCGGTCAGCGTCCCAACGAGCGGATTCCCGGAAGTACTCCATTTCAGTGCTGTTCATGGTGCTGTTCCAGAGTCGGCGGGTTGATGGGTCGCAGCTTCCCAGGACAGGCCGGTTCGGCGTGTGTGAGGGCGCATCCGTATTGGCACAGAAGGATAAGTAGGATCGGAAGTCGTCTCATGGGAAAGGGCCCTCCTGTTCGGCGGAATGACGGTCACTCCGCAGCGTCGTCGGTCTGTGGTGAAATGGCGGCTGCGCCGGCAAGTGTCATGGCGCCGAGCGCCGTCGCCCGAAGTCGCTGGGTCAGCTGCTCGACGGAGCCGAATGTCGAGAGCCCAAAGCCGCCGGCGAGGCGGGCCGCGATCGGCAGCACCTGGCGCAGTACCAAAGTCACCAGACCAGCTGCGAGTGCGAGGTTCAGTGCGTCCACAGTGACCAGTGCCTCTCCGCGGGCGGCCGTCTGCTCCGCATAGGCCTTGACAAAGTCAAGCAGCAGCGCACTGACCATAACCGTCACGACCGAGACCAGCGCGTAATTGGCCAGCTCCTGTATCCAGGTGTCGAAGTAGCGCCGGGTAGACTCGAACAACGTCAACACGATAAACAGCGGCCCAATCGCGAGCAGCACCGAGACAGCGATCTTCGCGAGCGAGAGCAGGAACAGCGTGTAGACGCAGCAGAATCCGATTAGGATGTAGACGGCGACGCCGGCTATATAGAAGCCGATGTCTCCGGAGAGCACGCTCCCCTTGTCCCAGAGCGTGGCGGCGACAAGCGCGCCGCTCGCCCAAATGGTGTCAACCGTCATGATTGGTGTCGCCGCACCAACCAGGCGCGCTGCCAGCTCATCCGGGCCCCGGAAGAAGATCTCTGTCATGAGCGCGTGATACAGCCACAGGTGCAGTCCAACTCCGAAGACGACTGCCAGCCTGAGCACGCGAACCGCTGCCTCCATGATCGGTTCGTCGATTCTCCCGCGCAGGTGCAGGTATCCCCACGCCATCACATAGATCGTCGCCAACACGGCGGCAACCGGTTCGATAGCGCTCGCCATCTCGGCGGCCCGGCTGCTAATGAACGCTGCCAGCCGCTCGGTGAGCCAGAGCCAGAAGGTCTGGAAAAACATCACGGAGCCGGCGGAACGGGCTGGAAGCGGTGAGCAAACGTCCCATGGCCGTGGACGATCTGCTCACGCGTCAGCGCGATGGCTGCCGCGCGCTGGGCGTCTGCAGCGTAGGAGTAGGCCTGCAATTTGACAGTCTCGTTCGCCAGCATGGCCTGTTCCGCCGCTATTCGTCCCTGCAAGTCCGCGATCGCCTTCAGGTCGGGAGCGGCTCCGATCCTATCGATCAGCGTCGAGAGCTGACTGAAGCGAACGCTGCTATGCGCGTACGCGAGCTGCGCGACCGCCTGATTCTCGGCGGCACTCGTGCGGGCGCTCGACAGAAGGTCGCGCGCGTCCGCCGGGAGCCGAGCAACGTCCACCGGTGTCAGCCGGCCCGCGGTTGCTGACAGGTCCTTTACCGCGCCAGCGAGCTCGCGATAGCTATTTGAAGCGCTGACTGCGAGGGAGGAGAGCTCGGACAATTCATTGGGCAGATAGTTTCGTTCTACGGCAGTCTGCAGTAGCAAGCCCTCCATACCGCGCCGTCCGGTCAACGCCTGGTGGGTCTGCTGTAGTTGCGTCAGCTGGGACTGCATCCCGCGCAGCTGTTGCTGCCAGGCGTTCATCTGCTGCAGCAGTTGCTTGATCGCCGCAACGTCAACCACGGGCATGGTAGCTCCAGCGTCGGCAGCGACGAAGGCGCCGATTAGCACTGACAGGATTAGCTTCGTGGCGCGAACCTTCATGGGGAGTCTCCTTGAGTTGAGGAGTGTCCGCCTCTTGTCAGGTGCGGCAGCCAGCTGGACGGGGCGGCGCCATGGACGGAGATAAGTGCGTGAACGCGATCGACGGTCTCGGTACGCCCGGAGATCACTGCCAGCTCGCGCTCGAAGCCCTCGAGATCGAGCTCCGCTACGAGACTTTCATTGGCCTGTTTGATCACGAAGCGACGGGAACCCGGCGAAAGGTCTGTCCGAAGCAGCCGGAACTCCTGTTCAGACAACCCGAGCCCATCGATATAGTCGATCGACCTCGCGTCGACGTTCGGAAAGAGGATCTTTGTCGGCGTCTGCTCAACGAGGGCTCGCGCGATCGGGCTGCGCAACACGTCGGTTGGGCTCTGAGTGGCGAAGGCGATCACGCCGTTTCGCTTGCGCCACGTCTTGCAGCCATCGCTTGCAAGGGCGGCGAATCCGGGGTCATCGACAAGGCGGGAGAACTCGTCCAGCCACGCGACGAGACGGCGTCCGTCCAAGAGCTGCTCGACAAGATGAAACAAGTAGAGCGTTAGCGGGCTTCTGATCTCGGCGTCGCCGATCACGCTGGTCATGTCGAAGCCAACCACGGCGCTGCTGCAGACTTCGGAGAGCATCGTGTCGTCGCCGGTATCAAACACCCAGCTGTGGACGCCAGTGGTAGACCGACACCATGGCGCAAGTCGCGCGTGCAGCCCGTCGGGTGTGGTCGGGTCGAGAAATTCCACCAGGCGCGACAGGCACCGGTCGGCACGTTCGAGGCTGAGGACACCATTCAGCGCATGGTCGACCTCCGCCTCCTCCCTCACCGAGAGCGGACGGCCAGGGCGGTCAATCAGGACTCGCAACCAGCGCCGCAGGAACGCGACGCTTTCTGGAGATTCCCGCAGCTGCAACGGGTTGCAGCCCGTTCCCTCGCCACGGGTGAACGGCAGGTAAGTTCCCCCCAGCGCCCGCACAAGGACTTCAAGGCCACGGTCCTTGTCGAAGATGACCTGTGTCGCCTGCTGTCGCAGCAACAGACAGATGCAGAAGCCAACGAACACCGTCTTCCCGGATCCGCTCGGCCCACAGATGAAAGTATGTCCGGTATCGTGGCGGCTGCTGCCCGTCGGGTCGGCTGGGTCCGACGCGTGCAGCGAGAAATGATACGCAGATCCTGCGGCGGTCTTAAATACCGCCAACGCATCGCCCCAGTGATTGTTGGCCTGCCTGCCCTCTGGATAGTTGTGGTACGGGGCGAGTGCGCAGAAGTTCCGGCTGGTGATCGGGGAGACTCGTGGGCGGGGTGCGAAATTTGCTGGTAGCTGCGCCCAGAAGGCGGCTTCCAAAGCGATGTCCTCTCGCGCCGTGACGATACCGGCGTTCGCAAATATCGAACGTGCCTGGGCCAATGCCTCGCCCAGCGTGCGCAGCGCCAGTGAGGGATTCGCGGCACTTACGTCGGCCAGCTCGCCGAGGACCTGCAACGACAGGTGGTGGTCGCCGAAGACAAACTCGTTGCTCGCCAGTTGGTCGAGCGCGACGGAGAGAGCGTGCACCTGCGACACTGCCGCATCTGCCGAGTTCTTCATGCGATGCATTTGGCGGGAGAGCAGACCCATCGCGGCTGGTTTCGAGATGAACGAGAAGCTCTGTGTCAGCACGAAACTGAATGGCGCGCACAGCAACGCATTCAGAAGGCCTGGTGTCGTGGCTGGTGGGTACTCCTTGATGCCGAGGAAGGCGGCAAGACGACTGCTGGCCACCTGTCGGTATTCCATCGTTTCCCATCCGATCAACAGGCGGCAAGTAGCGAGAACATCCTCGAGCGGCGCCTGTGGAAGCGGGACACGCCGCGGCTCACCATCGATCAGCAGGGCAAGGAATTCCAGAAGCTCGGAGCAGGTCGTGCCCTGGTGCACGTAGGTGCCAAGCGTTTCCGGCCCGTACGAGGCGAGTGTTGCTTCTGTCTGCTGCGCGAGCTTTTCGAGGGTGTCGAGGGCGACGCTTCGTGCCACGCGATCCGCTTCCACCGACTGAGCGTGGAGCGCGCTCCCCGCACCACGGGCGACTGCCTGTACTGGGCGATGCACGATGGTGAGGTAGAGCTCATTCTTCCATAGCGCTTCTCTCGACAGGCGCTGTTGGTATTGCTCCATCAGATCGCGCGCAAATCCTTCCGGCGATTCTCCCACCATATGCGCCTCCTGCTGGCGCCTGATCACGTGGGTCCATATCGCAACGTCCGGGGACGCGATGCTGCGCATCCAGGCTGCGAGGCGCGCATGTGCAGCGCTCAGATCGGCGGAATCGGCACATTCGAAGCCGTGGCCGCGAATCCTCCACGCCCTCAGCAGGTCCCCGGATGCAGTGCGCACGACGTACGGCGTGATTAGTGCCCGAAAGGGAATCTGCACGCCGGCGGTCAGGTTGTCGCCATTTGGCTTTGCCAGTCGGCGCAGCGAGATCATGGTAAAAACCCCGTAATGCCCCGAATGCACGGGGGGTTCCCGTGTGCGATCCGTGTCTCCAGTGGTCCGTAGCTCACGACCCGCCAGCGACCGCGACCGGCAAAGCCGGCACGGCCACGGGTCGACGCAAACACCCTGACCAAGTCGAAGTAGCGCGGCTCCGTGAGGCAGATGAGCCTGGTCGTCGCATGGAGGGGAATCGCGATCAGAAGACCGAGCAGATTCCTCGTGACGAGGAACAGCTCGAGCGTGAGGAGGGCATTGACGAGGACGGCGACGTACGGCACCCCCAGCGCCATTGCCGGCCGGGTCAGGCCCACGAACAGCGGATCGGACACCAGCCGGGCGGTGTGAGGATTCGAGCTGCGCCTAGACACCGGCGAGTCCCCGCACCCAGGTGACGATCTGCGGCGCACCGAATACGAGCAGGATGCCGACGGCGCCGCCGATCGCACCACTCCAACTGATGCGGTTGAACCACGCCCCGACTCCGAGAGCCATCACGGCGATGACGGCGACCGGCGTCAGAATCGCGAGCAGGTTGGTCTGGAAGGCGGTTGCGCCGGTTGCAAATGGACTGGTCTGCGCAACGACGGGAATGGCGGCCAGCGCCAGCGCTGGGATACAGGCGAGACGGGACAGGTGGGTTAGGGACATGACGGCTCCTCCGTGGGTCGCGCCCAGAATCGCCCCCTGCCGTGAAATCCGTGAGCTGTGAATCGCGTGCGTTCGTGCAGTAACTCCTAGTCTTTCGTTTATACGAGCGTATAATTCGCTTATGGCTGTCGCCGTCGAACCGAAGCCGTCCGCCCGCGACCTGCTGATGGTCGCCGGTCGAGAAATTGCCCTAAAAGACGGATTTCAGGACTTGACGGTCCGCGCGGTGGCGGCCGCCGCCGGCGCAAACCTGGGGAGCTTCGTTTATCACTTCGGGACGCGCGACGCGTTCGTCGAACAACTCATCGAGGAGTGGTACGCGCCGCTGCTCGATGGCGTCGCGCATGCCGTCGACGGGTCCGCGGTTCCCCTGCAGCGCCTGCGGCAGGCGATCCTGCAACTTGTCGACTTCGGCATCACGAACGATGCGTTCATTGGCCGGCTTTTCATGGCGGCAGTCGCGAACGATGCCAGCGCCCGTAGGTTCCTGAGTTCCCTGGCCGCTCGACATCCACGATTGCTCGTGCGGCTGATCGCCGAGGCGCAGGCCTCCGGCGCAATCGTCGAGGAGGATCCGCTTCAGATCCTTTGCTTCCTGATGGCCTCCGTCGGCCTGCCGCGGCTGGTCGCCTCGGGATGGCACGGACCGCCGCTGTTCCCAAGATCACTCTCTAGCGCCCTGAGCCGCATTGCGAGGGACCGTGACCGGGTCGTGCAACGGCTCGACTGGGCGATTCGCGGCCTGTCGCCGCCAGGAATGCCATGACAAGCCTTACACCGGGACGCCGCATCATCCTACTGGCCGCAGCGGCCGCCTGCCTATTCGCTATCGGCTATGCCGTCTTTGTCCGAGGCTCGCACGATGGTGAGCTGGTTCTCTACGGCAACATCGATATCCGCGAGGTCACGCTTGGCTTCAGGGTCGCCGGCAAGGTCGCATCCGTCGATGTGGACGAAGGCGACAGCGTACGTGCAGGGCAGGTCATGGCGCGACTGGACAGCGTGCCACTCCAACTACAGGAAGGCGAGGCTCAAGCCAGCGCCGCCGCACTCACGGCGCGCCTATCGCTGCTTAGGTCCGGCTTCAGACCGGAAGACGTGGCTCAAGCTCGTGCTGGCGTCGCCGAAAGAAGGGCGGCACTCGCCAACGCTGAACTTCAATTCGGCCGGCAACAGCAACTCAAGGACACGGGCGCCGTCGCACCTCGAATATACGAGGACGCCGTCGCCACGCGTGATCAGGCGCGCGCGCGGGTCGCCTCAGCCGAATCGGCGTTGTCTGAGCTGGAGCGCGGCTACCGCAAGCCGGAACTCGCCGAAGCCGAGGCTAACCAGGCCAGGGCGTTCTCGCTCGCCGCGCAGGCGCGCCAGCGGCTGGACGACGCGGTACTCATCGCCCCGGCTGATGGTACGGTCCTGACACGTGCGGTCGAACCAGGCGCGATCCTCGCTGCGGGCTCTCCCACGTTCACGCTTTCGCTTCGCTCGCCTGTCTGGGCCCGCGTCTACATCGCAGAGTCTGACCTTGGCCGGGTTCCCCCCGGCCAAGCGGTGCTGCTCTATACGGATTCGCGCCGAGGCACCCCGTATCACGGCCGGATCGGCTTCGTGTCCCCGACCGCAGAGTTCACACCGAAAAACGTCGAGACAACCGACTTGCGCACGAGCCTCGTCTACCGTGCGCGCGTCGTCGTGACGGATGCCGACCCAGCGCTGCGACAGGGCATGCCGGTCACCGTCCGCCTGGACGGCTCAAGCGCATTCAATTCGCCGCCGTGACCAATGCGATCGAACTTGCCGATATCGGCTACCGCTACGCGCACGCGCAGACGGACGCCCTGACGGCGGTGACGGCCAGCATCCCTGCCGGGCACATCACGGGCCTCGTCGGCCCGGACGGCGCTGGCAAGACTACCTTGATGCGGCTGATGTCGGGACTGCTGCGCGCAACGCGCGGCAGCTTGCGTACTGGCGGACTTGATCCGCTCGGGCAAGGCGACCAGCTGCGTAGGATCCTTGGGTACATGCCACAGAAATTTGGCCTGTACGAAGACCTCACTGTGCTCGAGAATCTTGAACTGTATGCGGACCTGCGCGGAGTCGACCGCGACTCGCGCGGCACCGAATTTGAGCGCCTGCTCCGGTTCACGGACCTCGCCTCATTCACGACCCGTCCGGCCGGCAAGCTGTCGGGCGGTATGAAGCAGAAACTCGGTCTGGCCTGCGTGCTGCTGGGCCAGCCTCGGATCCTACTTCTCGATGAGCCGTCCGTTGGCGTCGATCCAATCTCACGACGCGAGCTGTGGCGCATGGTCACGCTACTTGTCAAAACTGGCCTCTCGGTGGTCTGGTCGACCTCCTACCTCGACGAGGCGGAGCGCTGCGCGCACATACTTCTCATGAACGCCGGCCGCCTGCTGTACGCAGGCCTGCCCGTTACCTTGACCGAAACTTTGCGTGGGCGCAGCGTGCAGCTGGACGGGATCTCGGCTGATCGGAGGGCCGTACTGACGCGGGCTTTGCGCGCGGAGGGCGTCCTCGACGGCGTAATCCAGGGCAGCAGGATCCGGTTGGTCCTCGCCAAGGGCAGCTCCGGACCATCGCCGGATTCGGTCGGTGCAGGCAGGGAATCACGCATCGAACCCGTCGCGCCGCGGCTCGAAGACGCGTTCATGGACATTCTCGGTGGCGGCCCCGGAGGCGACTCGGAACTCGCCCGTCTGATGGTGCCGACGACAGTGGATCCCTCGACCGCATCGTCGGTCATCGAAGCAGATGGGCTGACCAAGACTTTCGGCGATTTCACGGCCGCTGACCACATCACCTTCAAGGTGCCCCAGGGCGAGATCTTCGGGCTCTTGGGTCCGAATGGCGCTGGCAAGTCGACGACGTTCAAGATGCTGTGCGGCCTGCTCGTGCCCAGCGCAGGGCGGGCCAGCGTTCTGGGCATCGACCTTAAACGGCACGCGGCGAAGGCGCGACAGCGCCTAGGGTACATGGCCCAGAAATTCTCACTGTACGGCAACCTCACGGTGCAGCAGAACCTGGAGTTCTTCGCTGGCGTCTATGGGCTGCGCGGCGCCAACGCAATGCAAAAGATCCGACGGATGCAGGACACCTTCGCGCTGGGAGCGTACCGGGACGTCCCGCCGGACGAGCTGTCACTCGGCTACAAGCAGCGCCTCGCGCTGGCCTGCGCGCTGATGCACGATCCGGGCGTACTCTTCCTCGACGAACCGACCTCAGGCGTCGATCCAATCACCCGCCGGGAGTTTTGGGCACATATCAATGGCGTCGTTCAGAAGGGCGTGACGGTCATGGTGACGACGCACTTCATGGACGAGGCGGAATACTGCGACCGGATCGGACTGGTCTACCGCGGACAGATGATCGCAGTGGGGGCCCCCGACGAACTCAAACGCAATGCAGCCTCCGTGGCCCTGCCTGACCCGACGATGGAGGACGCCTTTATCGCGCTGGTGGAACGACATGAACCTGCGAACGGACAGGCAGCGGCATGATAGACCGACACGCCTCGTTCCATCGGCTGGTGGCACTCTGCCGCAAGGAGACATTCCAGATCACACGAGATCCGTCGAGCATCATCATCGCCTTCATTCTGCCGATCGTTCTGCTGATGATCTTCGGCTACGGCGTAAACCTAGACGCTGCCCGCGTGCGCGTCGGCGTGCTCGTCTCCGATAGCAGCGCGGAGGCAACGAGCTTCGCCCGCACCCTGGCCGCTTCCCCGTATCTGGAGACGCGTTTTACAGGCGACAGGGAGGAACTCGACCGTTGGCTGGATGCGGGAGCCATCCGGGGCTTCGCCGTCATCCCCTCGAACTTCGGAGTGCGCCTGCAGAGCTTCCCCTCGTCGGCGCCGCTCGAGGTGGTCACGGATGGCGCCGAGCCGAATACGGCCAATTTCGTCGCGTCTTACCTGAAAGCAGCATGGCAAAGCTGGCTGCTGCAACGAGCGCAGGATCACGCCATGACGGTCACGCAGCCGATCACGGTCATTCCGCGGTATTTGTTCAATCCGGCTGCAGTCAGCCGAAATTTCATTGTCCCCGGCTCCATCGCGATCATCATGACGATTATCGGAGCGCTGCTCACATCGCTGGTCGTCGCCCGCGAATGGGAGCGCGGCACGATGGAGGCGCTGCTCTCGACACCGGTAACGCGTTCGGAACTGCTGCTGTCAAAGGTGTTGCCTTACTACGTACTCGGCATCGCCTCGATGCTGCTATGCCTCGCGATCAGCATCCGGGTATTTCACGTTCCGTTCCGAGGCTCGCTGCTGCTCTTGATCCTCTACACAACCCTGTTTCTCGGCAGCTCGCTCGGGCTTGGCCTGCTATTGTCCACCGTGACGCGCAATCAGTTCAACGCGGCGCAGGCGGCGCTGAACGCCGCCTTCTTGCCGGCCACGATGCTGTCGGGGTTCGTGTACGAGATTTCGAGCATGCCGCTGCCGATCCAGGCAGTCACCTACCTCATCCCGGCACGATACTTTGTCAGTGCGCTGCAGACGCTGTTCCAGGCGGGATTCGTCGGACATGTGCTGTTGGAGGATTTCATTTTCCTCGTGCTGTCGGCCGTGCTGTTTCTTGGGCTGACCGCGTTGCGCACTGCGCGCAGGCTGGACTAGGCCATGCTGACCCGGCTGTTGACACTGGTGAAGAAGGAACTTCAGTTGGCGTTCCGCGACCCGCAGAGCCGGCGCCTGCTGGTGCTGCCGGTCGTGCTGCAGCTGGCGCTGTTCCCGTTCGCGGCGACCCTCGAGGTTAAGAATGCCTCGCTGGCAGTCTTCAACGAAGATCAGGGAGCAGCGTCGGCGGAACTTGTGCAGCGCCTTGCGCGTGCGCGTGCCTTTCCGAACGTCGTGACGGTGCATAGCCAGTCTGCGCTCGCGGCGGTCGTCGCGCGTCAGGACGTCCTGCTTGCACTTGATATTCCAGAGAATTTCTCAGCCTCGATCGCCGCCGGGAAGCCCACCGAAGTTCTGGCGCTGATCGACGGCAGACGCTCGAACAGCGCGCAGATTGCGACCGGCTACGCGCAGGCCGTGATCGAATCGTATGGCGCGGAAATCGCACAAGCGCGTGGCCGACCCGTTCCCACCGGACTGGTGGTGCGTCACCGCTACAACCCGAATCTCGAGTATCGCTGGTTCATGCTGCCGGTCCTCGTGGCGATCATCACGACCCTGGGTAGCCTGATCGTGACAGCACTGTCGATCGCCCGTGAGCGGGAGCAGGGCACGCTCGACCAGCTGCTGGTTTCGCCTCTGACACCGGGACTGATCATGGTCGGCAAGACCGTGCCTGCGCTACTGATCGCCTTCGGGCAGGCGACCGTGATCACCCTGGCAGCAGTATTTGTCTATAGAGTCCCGTTTCTGGGATCGGTCAGCCTGCTCTACATGAGCATGCTCTGTTACGCCCTATCACTCGCGGGTTTCGGTCTCTGCATCTCGTCGCTCTGCGAGACACAGCAGCAGGCGTTCCTCGGCGTGTTCGCCTTCATGGTGCCCGCCGTGATGCTGTCGGGCTTCATAGGGCCGGTTGAAAACATGCCATTGGTGTTCCAGGTTCTCAGCTGGATCGACCCGCTGACTCACTTTATCCTGATTGTGAAGGGGATCTTTCTGAAGGGGCATGGCTTCGGCACGGTCTGGCCAAACCTCTGGCCGATGCTGCTGATCACCGTAGGCACGATGACATCCGGCTTCTGGATGTTCCGGCGCCGAGTTGCCTGAGCGGAGTCGCGAGCTATGAAATCCGATCCATCGCTTCATGGCCTTCCGTGGCACTGCATTCGCCCGCTCACGGCCCCTATCGTGCTCGCCCTGTCTGCCTGCGCGGTCGGCCCGCACTACGGCGGCCCCGCTCTGCGGCCCCCCCCTCCAAAGGCGTATGACGCCGCGTCGCCGGGCGTGACTGCGGCAGCACCGGACGACCAGTGGTGGCGCAGCCTCCACGACCCTGTACTGGATGGACTCGTCGACGTCGCGCTGCGTGACAATCCGCAGCTCGAGGCAGCCGAGGCTCGGGTACGGCGCAGCCGCGAAGGCGTAATCACTTCGAACAGTCGTCGGCTACCGGTCGTCAGCGCGGGTGCCAGAGTCGCGGACGACAAGCTCAGCCGCAACGGCGAGAACCTCGCGCTGATCCCGGTCGTGCCGAAGACGACGGAGTTCACCGACTATCGGACTGGGCTGGACCTCTCGTGGGAGATCGACCTTGCGGGTCGGACCCAGCGGGAGGTCGACGCCGCCGTCGCGCGCTTCGGCAGCGCCGAGGAGACGCGCAACGATGCACGAGTGGTCATCGCAGCAGAAGTCGCGACCACGTACGTTCAATTTCGCGGCTCGAGCCTGCGGTTATCGATCGCAAGGGCGCGCGATGCGCAGGCCGAGCAATCGCTTCGACTCGTTCAGCTCCAGCGAAATGTGGGGTTTATCGGCGACACGGAGCTGCTGCAGGCCGTCGCGGAGCGCCGGGGCGCGGCGGCGGCGCTCGCCGGCGCTGAAGGCGCGGTAGATCCGGCCGTGTATGCGCTCGCCGCCCTCACCGGAGAACCTGCCGAAGACCTGCGCTCCGCACTGAGCGCGCCAGCGGCGGTGCCCACGCCGCCACGGTCGGTTGCCGCGGGCCTGCCGTCCGACCTGCTGCGCCGCCGCCCTGACGTGCGGCGCGCGGAGCGGGAACTAGCTGCAGCCACGGCCGATGCGGGCGCTGCGGTTGCGGCGCAGTTTCCGAGACTGACTCTGGTCGGGGCAGCCGGCTTCGACTCGGTTCGCGCCGGCGACCTGACAAGCGCCGCAAGTCGCTATTGGAATCTCGGTCCGCAACTGACAGTGCCACTATTCTCGGGCGGCCGCCTGCGCAGTGGGGTACGCGCGGCCCAGGCCGAGCTTGACGCGACGCTGGCGGGTTACCAAGGCGCGGTGCTTCGCGCCCTTTCGGATGCGGAGTCGGGCATCGTCCGCTACGGCGCGGCCTCGACACGCTTCGAGGCGATCGCTGCAATCGCCGATGCGCGCGATTCTGGCGTCGCCGTGATGCGCCGGCGGCTCTTGGCCGGAGATATCTCGACGCTTGAACTGCTGTCCGTCGAGCGCCTCGCGCAGGACGCGGGAGATCAGAAAGTGGCAGCCGCCGTGGAGCTCGCGGCAAGCTATGTCGCCCTGAACAAGGCACTTGGGGGGGGCTGGCAGCGTCCCTGAGCAGCAATCGTTACACGGCGCCATTCGGCCGTCGACGCGAACTTGAGGTAGCCCTCAAGGTCAGGCAGCTGCTCGATCTGTGCTGGCAGTACCGCCCGTTCTGTGTGGCGCTGCGTCGTGTAGCTGCGCGACGGGTCCGGTTTGCCGAAGAACCCGGTCCGCGTCCGGCTCACGTGAGTCCTGAGCACCTCACGGTCCCCGATCAGTGTCGAGGCAAAGCGCGCCGTTCCCCCATTTTCTGCTGCCGAGCATCTCAGCAGCAGGGTGTTGCCGCAGTTCTCGATGATGGTCTGCGCGGCTGAAGCGCCGTAGTTGCCGGTCAGCTGCGCGATGCTCTGCATGCCCAGGACACATCGGCCACCATATTTTCGTACACGGGTCAACGCGTCCTTGAGTCCATCAATATTGCCGAGGGAATCGAGCTCATCGGCTACGAACCACAGAGGCAGCGACTTTTCGCGTTGCTCCATCTTCTCGAACAGGGCGATGCGCAGCCAGCACGCGAGGAGTCCGCGCAGGGTTGCAAGGTGCGACGCACGGTAAGGCAGAAAGAGCACACCGGGCCGCGAGTCGCGGGAACCCTCGTCGATCCAATCACGCACCGACAATTGACCGGTGCCTCGGTGATTTGCGACCAGTTCAAGCGGAGCGAGCTCTGAACTTGCGATCGCGCGCACTGAGGCGAAGAACCGTCCGTTGTCAGGCGTAAGGTACGCGGCTGCTGGCGTGCCATTGAGCAGTTCACGCAGCTCGTCGACTGCGGCTACGGTTATCAGACGATGCAGCTCCAAAGGGTCCCTGCAGCTGGCAGCCAGTAGCTGCCGGATCGTGCTGGCGAGCAGCACACGCACATAGGCACGCCATGCCCTATCGTCACCGCCGAGATCCGGCACGAGGGCGCGCGCGATCCCATCAGCATCCTGGATCGTTCGCACTTCCGCGAACAGATCCCACCGGCACGCCCGTGGATGAAGCGGCCCGAGGATGAGATCGCCTCGCCGATCGTCGAAGAAGCGCTCAAGAAAGAACTCGTCGGGGTCAGCGATTATCGCGCGGTCCCCGCGCGCGAGCGCGCCGTCGATCAGCTGCGCGATTGCCGTTGTTTTTCCTGTGCCGGTAGTACCTACGATCTTGAAGTGCTTAGGCTCGTCAATCCGGGGGACGAGCTGGCCTGCGAGACGCAGCTCAACCGGGGAAGAAAGTCGAAGGACGGCGAGGCGGTTCGACGTACCGACTACGCGGGCGCCGCGTAGCAAGGTCACTCGATCCCCGCTTCTCCATTCCCGCATTCCGGCTAGCAGCCCGAGCAGACCATAGACGGTCGCGATCGCCAGGCGGTTGCCGATCGGTCCAGCGGCGCCAGAGAGCGCGGGCAGTACCGCCATGATCAGGCGGCAGGCGAGGAAGCACCCCAGCGCCACCGGAATGGCGAGTACTGGCAGCGTGAGAATCCGCCAGCGCGGCGCGGGCCACAAGGTCACGCCAATGACGGCTCCGAGCAGCGTCATCGCATAATCGACAAGCGCATCATCGAGCGGATTTGCGAACATAGGGGACCGATGTTCAAGGGCCACGCCGTGAGCGTAAAGCGCTATTCCTGCTCCGTTCTTTCAGTTTTTGTGCTTTGCCGCGTGAAGGGCGCGTTCTCCTTGCTGGCATCGGCCTACGGTCGTACGCTGGACGGCATGCACGCAGTTGTTTCGTCGAAATATTTCCGAGGTAGGGCGCAACATGGCGAATACGGACTCCAGCAGCGACGCAGCAATTGCGGCAGCCGTTGCGTTGCTGGAAGCGCATCCGGACTTCCGGCTACTCCGGCGTCTCGAGATCCGCTCGGAGTTCGAGCAGGGCGCGAGCGGCCCGATCAGCTCCGCCGCCATCATCGACACCGAAACCACGGGAACCCGCCATGGCACGGATCGGATCATCGAGGTCGGCATCGTTCGCTTCGATTTCAACGTGGATACCGGGCGGGTACTGAGAGTTACCGACGTCTACTCCGGGCTCGAGGACCCGGGCTTTCCCATCCCACCCGAGTCGACTGAAATACACGGGATCACGGACGCCATGGTGGCAGGCAAGAGTCTCGACGAGGCCCGGATCGCAGCCATCATGGACGGAGTGACGCTCGTGATCGCGCACAACGCGTCATTCGACCGGCCGTTCCTGGAAGACAGAATGCCACTGTTTTCGAACCTCGCATGGGGGTGTTCCCTCGAACAGGTCCCCTGGTCTGACGAGGGCTTCCGGGGCGCTAAGCTCGAGTATCTATGCTCGGCCGTCGGCTTCTTCTATGGCGCACATCGCAGCGAGGTGGACTGCCGCGCACTGCTGGAGTTGCTGCACCGCCCGCTCCCCAGGTCCGGCAAGACGGGCCTGCGGCGGCTGATGGATGCTGCCAGCGAGCCGGCGCTCCGGCTCTGGGCGACCGGGTCGCCGTTCGAAACCAAGGACGTCCTGCGTGAGCGCAATTACCGGTGGGATGCGGATCGTCGCTGCTGGCACCGCGTTGTCCCGAAGTCAGCTGCGAAGGCCGAGAGTGAATGGCTCAAGGCGGAAGTTTACAGCGGCCGCGCGGCGCAGATCGAAGTGGAGGTGCTGGATTCTCGTGTCCGATTCTCGGGCAGGCCCGGGCCGCGAAAGGCACGAGTACTCTGAGCTGACTGCAGGATTTTTAGAGATTCGCGACAGATTTTGGAGGTGACCTTTGCTGCGGATGCAGCGGAGACTGTGCGACGAGGCTAGCTCCTCAGGGAGGCGCGAATGGCACGGATCATTCTTCAGGTCGCGTTCTGTGACAAGGACGAAGTCAAGGCGCGCGGTGGTCAGTGGGACCCGCAAGCGCGTACCTGGTACGTCCCCGAAGGGGTGAACCCGACGCCGTTCATGCCATGGATGGCGGACGCGGGGCAGCTTAATGTTCGCTCCCCGTCGTACTTCGTCGCCGCCTCCAGCCACGAATGCGCCCGTTGCAGGAGGAGTACTCGCGTTCACGGCTTCATCCTGCCTAAAGGCCACACGCTGTTGAATGTCGGGGATGATGAGGACGAGGACGAGTGGGAGGTGGGTGACGAGCCTTCCCTATTGTGTTCGATCTCGCAGGTCACGCCCGAGGTTGCGCTTCGCGTACGCGCGTTGACGCTTGACTACCGTCCTGGATTCTCCCGCAGTGGCTCGTACGAGTGGCTCAACTACTGCGAGATCTGTGGGACGGAACTGGATGATAATGAGGTGTTCTGTGAACCGGGAATGGGTTTTCTCGCCTTCACAGAGGAGGACGCGCGCCGCGTCACCTTACTGCATGTACCTGAGACATTCGGCGCGGCATGCGGGAGTTATTCATTCGGGGTAGCTCTCTTCGAGGAGATGCGAAACATCTAGTGCCGGCCAGCTCGGCGCCCTTCCCTCCCCCTGCGCGACCGGCTAGATCTCGAAGCCGTTGTCGAACTGGCGATCCGGCTTACGGGCGAGATCTCGGGTTGAGTCCTTCGCTATTTCCTTCTCCCTGCGGTAGGCACGCCAGCGCTCCACGCCGCGCCGGCGGGCCTCCTCAAGGCTGTTTTCAGTCGGCCCCTGCACTGTCGGTTCAGAGCCGTGGTCATCTATCTTCATCGCCGTCCTCAACGACAGATCCGCACGCGAGCGCGGCTCCAGGCGTTGCTCAATTGCGGCCTCGCGCAATCTCTCGTTGGCGAGACCTGCCCACAAATCGCGCAGGTCTCGGAATTCCTGGGCGATATGGCCGAGGCCCAGCTGGCGGCGCCGTTCGGTGTTCAGCTGATTCGTGGCTTTCGGCCCGAAGCCAGCCTCTGCGAGCTCGCGGGTGCTCGCGAGCAGGTGCATGTGATGATTTCTGGGATCCCCGCGCTGGGTTGGGCCATGCACCGCCAAATCGACCGCCACGCCATAGCGCTCGGAGATCTGGGTGGCGAAAGCACGCGCCAATGCGCGGCGTACATCGTGGTCGAGCTCGTGAGGAAGAGCTATCGTGTATTCAGTCCCGACGCGTGAGTTCACGCGTGTTTCGCTTTTTTCTGCGGCGTTCCACAAGCGCGATCGGTCGGAGGCCCAGCCGCGAGCATCTGCTGACAAAGCTTCGGGAACGAATATCTCGCTGTGCTGAAGGCCGGGCGTGCGTCGATAGTCGTGCGCCGCGCCGAGCCGCTGGTCGACGAGCCTGTCGCGGGAGATGTAGGCGGCCTTCGCTACTGCGTTACCGCCGCGCGCGCGGGATAGGGAGCGAACCTTGAAGAACATGATACTCATGGCGCCGTTCCTGGCACGACTGCCGACGCGCCACAGGCGGGCGCGGGGCCAGATCCGGTACCCGCACGTCATGCGCGAGCGGTGATGCCGGTCTTCGTCGGAAGCGGTAATCGTCGGCGCCGCAGCGCGCGTTCGCGAGTCGCGAATCTTGTGCGTTTGTCGAGGAATGGGCAGGGGAGCGCGCAACGGAAGTTGCGTTCGAAGTGTTACGCCTCGTTGAGGCGCAGTCGCATCACGACCATGCCGGCTTGCGCCGTGCGCACCTTGGGCACAGTGAGTCGAACTTGCGCGCACTCGCTGAAACCGAGCGCACGGTATCGTTCGAGTGGCCTGGTGGCGTGCAACATCGCCTGTAGCCAGATCCAGTCGCGCCCGTCGCCGCGCGCGGTATCGATCATCCTGTCGATCAGGCGGCGGCCAACGCCTCGGCCAGTAACCGCCTGCGCGACGTAGACGCGCTCAAGGTAAGCGGCGTTTGTAGTGTCCGCGCGGTCGCAACGAAAGTGGTACTTGGAGAACCCGACTGGCTCCGCGTCGAGGTAGGCGATCTCGAAGCGCAGGTTCGGATCGCCAAGTTCTGAGGTAAGCAACACCGGCTCATAGATTGAGTTGAGATACGCCTCCATGCCACCGGGTTCCCACAGGTCACAGTAGTACGGTGTGTAGCAACTGATCGCTACGGCACGCAGAAGCGCTGCGTCCTTTGCTGTGCACGTTCGGTAGACGAGGTCTGGCGGTGACATCGGCGGATGACTGTCGGTCTGCTCGCGTGCGGCGGGCGCCTTAGCCTAGCCCGGCAGACGTGGATGGCGGTTGAACTTCTGCGCTTCGGCCCAATCGAATGGGTATCGGGCTGCTTTCCCCTCCCCCTGCAGCCCGACATCATTGCGGGGCACCATACTGATGGTTGCCCCGCTTTCTTTTCGCCAGGTGACTGTACAAAGATACAGTTACGAAGTGCCGATGTCGTCCCGGCGGAGCGGATGCGTTCGACCAGGTATCCGTCCGCAGGCCGGACGGCACGCCGTACCTCTCCGCCCTCCTCGGCGGCGCGGGTTGCTCGGCCGTCGTCACGGAGCGCTTGGGGTTTGCGACGCGTACTCGGGAGGCTTGCCGATGTCTGCTTGCGCGCAGAGTCGACGACTAATCGGCATCCGCGTGGCCCTCCCCGCTGACTGCAGTTCCGTCAGACGTCTCCCACCGGTTCATGGAGTAGCATCCCTGGCCACCGCTGCCGAAAGGGGGTCCTCGTGACCATCGATACGCTCTCGGCGTGGCACGAGATTGTCGCCACGAGGAACGAGTCCGCGCTCTTCGAGTTGCTCGCGGAAACGGTCGTGTTCCATTCGCCGGTCGTGCACACGCCCCAGAGCGGGCGGCCCGTTGTCTTCGCCTATCTGCGCGCGGCGCTGCAGGTGTTCGGGCAGCCATCCTTCCGCTACGTGCGCGAAGTCGTTGGCAATCAGGAGGCGGTTCTGGAGTTCACGGTTGATCTGGACGGGGTGCACGTCAATGGCGTCGACATGCTGCGCTGGGACGAGCGCGGACGGGTCGTGGACTTCAAGGTCCTGCTCAGGCCGCTGAAGGCCGTCAATCTCATCCACCAGCAGATGAGCTCGCGGCTTGCGAGGCCCGGGTAGGCTTTCGTTTGGGCCAGGCTCTCGTGGTGTGGGGCGTGCCTGATATACATACACGGAGCTTGTCGGCAATGGCGTCGGACTGCGTGACGGTCAATCACCAGGCGTGCTTCCAGTTCGAGAGCTAATTCTGCTGCGTCGCATGAGGAGCGACGGGTGCTTCATTTTGGCGCGAGCGGCCGCGGTCTGTTTCGATGCCGCTGCCGCGCTCCCGGCCGCTTCCCTGCGCTTGGCGAGGGACTTGATATAGGAATTACAGGAGACTACAGGGGGCTCTCGTAACGCGTTGATTCAATACGTGTAATTAGCACTATTGCGGAGAGATGCGACGCCCGGCTGGCAGAGTTGCAACCGGTTTTCGTGCGAGATGGGACGGGTCGCCGTAAGAGATGCAACGCCCGCCTTCGGAATGGATGGCGGCTCGCCGAAAAAAACTGTTGTCAATACAATATGTTGCACGACAAGCGTGAGAGATGTAACGGGGCGCTGCAGGACGGTCCAAAGCCCCTGAAATCCTAGGCTTTTTCGAATAGTCGAGCATCGGCGGGCATCGCTAGGCGTGAGAGATGTAACGGCTGCTGAGAAGACGTCACCGCGGCCTTGAAGCCGCGCGCTTCTCCAGATGCGGCGTTGACGGCAGCAGCAGCAGACCGGTCTCCGTGACCGACAGCTTGGCGCCTGGGTAGACCAGGCGCACGCGGCTGAGAGAGTCGAGGAAGAAGCGGCGGAACTGGCGCAGTTCCGAATACGCGTGGCCGAACTGTTCAGATAGCTGCGGCCAGGTGACTGCGCTGGGCTTGCCCAGATGGAAGAGCCGGTGCACGAGCCATGCGTAGACATCGAGGTCCATCGGGCTCTTGCGCAGTTGCCGGATCGCCCGTGTGGAAAGTGGCGCGGAGCGTTCCAGAATGGAATGGAACAGGACGCCGGAGAGTTGCAGCGAACTCCCCTGCCCCACGCCTTGGTCTTCGTCCCACCAGAGCTTGGCCTCTTCGGCGAACAGCGCCTGGCGAATGTGCAGACCGGTGCGGCCGCTCGCGTCGCGAATGTTTTCGTCGATCGACAGCGTGCAGTGGATTAAGCGCAGCAGCTGGTTTGCGTAGACGCGCAGATTGCCGCGTTCGCCACGTGTGACCGGAACATCGAGCAGGCGCAGGAACTCGTGAACGGAACGTCCCAGATAGATCTCCGGCGAGCGGGTGCGGACGGCTTCGCTCGCGCAGTAGATCGTCAGTAGCCGCGCCGGAACGCCGTACGGCAGCCCCGACTCGGGTCGGGTCGTCCCGAGGGTCAGTTCCAGCCAACCATTCTTGCGGGTGAAGCTTGTCAGTTCGCCGGGATCAGCGTGCGGGAACGAGCACTGAATCAGGGGGACGTAATGAAACGAGATGCCTTCGATTGAGGGCGATGCGACGTCGTGCTGCGGCGCCCGGGTGACGGCGTCCGTCCGGAGGTCGACTTTTGCCACGGTGGGCGACGTCGGGATGCGCGGCGTAACAGCGCGCGGCCCCGGCAACGGCGCCCTTTCGAAGGCGCTCGCGGGGAAAGCGGGGAAGTGCGGAGCAAGCTCGGTATGCGATACACCGTCGGCCACCAGCTGAGCCAGCATACGCGCGCGCGAGTATCCTGCAGCTTCATATCGCTGCATCAGAGCGGAGAGATCGGGTCCGGGTGGCAAGAGGTCAGTGCTCACGGCGATATTATGACGCCTATTGTCCAAGCCATACGCACGGATTTCTGGTAGATTCCGCCTGAAATCCGTGGATGAGCCATTCCGGGAGAGCAGTGTGCCAGCGACGCCCGCCATTGACAAGCTAGATGACATCCTCGCCTTCAGCGAGAACTTTCTCGAGAAGATGCACGAGATGGGGCAGTCGCCCCATTCGCGGAAGTCCCTGCAGCGACTGTTCTCGCCGTCCGAGGCTGCTGAGATGGTGGGGCGTGACAGGACGACGCTCGCGCGCGCGGAGGCCGAACTTGGCGTCGCGCCGCCGGTGCGCAACCCCGATAACAATCGGCGGGTCGGGTACACGTTGGATCAGATCCAGGCCTTCAGGGCTCATTTCAAGACGCTCCCGCATCGCGATGCGACGCAGGATCGGCCGATGGTCATCGCCTGCCAAAACTTCAAAGGCGGCGTCGGCAAGTCGACGACTTGCATCAACTTCGCCCACTACCTGGCGCTGAAGGGTTATCGGGTTCTAGTCATCGACACCGACAGCCAGGCCACGACGACGTCAATGTTCGGCTACGTCCCGGATGCGGAGATCAAGCAGGACGACACCATTCTCGCCTACCTTGGCGGGGCCCATTCGACGCTCGCACCCGTGGTTCGACGGACCTACTTCCCTGGCATCGACCTCATTCCGGCGTGCCTCGCTCTGTACGAGGCGGAGATCGCGCTGGTGCTTCATATTGCCGAGCAGACATCGCCGGAGGCACGTCGCGAGGTGTTCGCGGAGCTGAGGTACGGCATTCAGACCGTGGCTGACGAATACGACGTCGTGTTGCTCGACTCACCTCCGGCCTTGGGAGTCATTTCGCTGAACGTGTTAATCGCGGCCGACGCACTGGTCGTGCCGACCGCGGCGAAGATGTTCGACTTTTCGTCGACGGTTCAGTTCTTCAGGATGATCCGGACCTATGTGGCGCAGTTGGCGCCGGAGAAGAGTTACCGCTGGATCTCGGTGCTTACGACGCTGTTCGATCAGCGCTATGACAGCCAGCGGCAATTCGTCGATGTCATGCGCGCGTGCTTTGGGGAATCGGTCTTCCAGAGGGTCTTTTTCCATGCGGCCGAGGTGATCAACGCTTCGGCGCAGTTCGTCGGGCCGTATGAGCAGATCAAGCCGAACCGAAAAGTACTCGAGATGATGGATGGCGTGTTCGGTGAGATCGAGCTCGCCATCCTGCGGGAGTGGCCATCCAAGCGGGCCGAGTTGAACGCCAGGGGCATCATCTGAAATTGGGCGAGGGGGGATCATGAACAGCAAACGACTCTTTGGCGGAACCCGGTTGGGGGATATCGCGAACTCGGTGCGCGAGAAGGGCGAGACTGGCGTGCCCGAACGCGGGGCCACCCAGGCGGTGCTGCCCACTGCCGAACTCGCGCTGCAGGGGCGGACTAGCCCCGGGCTGACGCGCGAGACCGTGCTGAGCGTCGATGCGCGTCGGTGCCGCGGCTGGAAGTACCACAACAGGACAGAGGCTTGGTATACGCGTGAGCGCTGCGAGGATCTGATCCGGTCGATTCCGAAGGACGGCCAGCAGGAGCCGGCGCTCGCGAGGCGTGTCACGGGCGACGCCGGCTACGACTACGAGCTGATCTACGGCATGCGCCGGCGCTACGCCTGCGAGGTCACCAACACCAAACTTAAGGTGCGGGTGGTCGACATTTCCGATGCGCAAGCCGCGGTGCTGATGCATCTGGAGAACGCCGATCGTCAGGACATCACGCCGATGGAACGGGCGCTCTCCTTTCAGGCCCAGATCGACGCGAAGCTGTTCGCGACCCAGGAGTCGCTCGCCAGTGCCTTGAACGTATCGAAGGGGCAGGTGACCAAGATGCTCAAGGCCGCGCAGTTGCTGGCCTACGCGCCGATCGCGAACCTGATGGGCGACAAGTCGGCGGTACCGGTCGAGCAGGCCTACAAGCTCGGCACGCTGATGGAGCGTCCGGGGGCCAGGGACGTCGTGCTGCAGGCGGCGAAGAATCTTGCACGGCGGGACGAGGACGCGGTTCGCGATCCGCGGCAGGTACTCAAGGCGCTGCTCGCAAGCCTCGATCAGTCGCGCAAGCTTGAGCCGATTCGGCGCGAGTACAACGTCGGTAAGGCAGGGCGGGCGATCCTCGTTCGCAATGCGCGTGGCAAGGTCACCGTAGCGTTCCCGAAGGGTCTGGGGCCGTCAGATCGGGATGCCGTCATTTCGGCGATGGACCAGATCCTGAAGGATCTG
>JANXQL010000042.1 GCA_025356815.1 Pseudomonadota bacterium | reverse complement strand
GGCGATACGGTGGAGTTCCATCTCAAGAATCATCCCGACAACAAGATGCCGCATAACATCGATCTGCACGGGGTCATCGGCCCGGGCGGCGGCGCCGCCTCGAGCTTCACGGCGCCCGGTCACGAGTCGCAGTTCACCTTCAAGGCAATGAACGCCGGCATCTACGTCTATCACTGCGCGACCGCGCCTGTCGGCATGCATGTAGCCAACGGCATGTACGGGCTGATGCTGGTCGAGCCGCCCGAGGGGCTGCCGCCGGTGGATCACGAGTACTACGTGATGCAGGGCGATTTCTATACGGTCGGCAAGTACCGCGAGAAAGGCCTGCAGCCGTTCGACATGCAGCGTGCCATCGACGAACGCCCGACGTATGTGCTGTTCAACGGCGCCGAAGGGGCACTTATCGGCGACAAGGCGCTGAAGGCCAAGGTCGGCGACACCGTGCGCCTGTTCGTCGGTAACGGCGGTCCGAACCTCATCTCCAGCTTCCACCTGATCGGCGAAATCTTCGACAAGGTCTGGTTTGAGGGCGGTACGCGTTACCAGGAGAACGTGCAGACCACGGTGATACCTGCCGGCGGAGCCGCCATTGCCGAATTCCACACCATCGTTCCGGGCAGCTTCGTGATGGTCGATCATTCACTGTTCCGTGCCTTCAACAAAGGCGCGCTCGGCATCCTCAAGGTGGAGGGTCCGGAGAACAAGGCCGTCTATTCCGGCAAGGAGGTCGATTCAGTGTATCTGGGCGACAAGGCCTCGACCTCCGCGGCTGTCACGCCGCGCGTGGCCGCGCCAATCACCGGCAGCGTCGCCGGCAAGCTCGACAAGGCCGGCCAGATCCAGGCCGGCCAAAAGCTCTTCGCCGGCACGTGCTCTGTCTGCCACCAGACGACGGGCCAGGGCCTTGAGGGCGTATTCCCGCCGCTGGCGAAATCCGACTTCCTGATGAGCGACCAACATCGCGCGATCGGCATCGTCCTCAACGGCCTCAACGGTCCGGTCACAGTGAACGGCAAGACATTCAATTCCGTCATGCCGCCCATGAGCCAGCTCAACGACGACGAGATCGCCGACATCCTGACCTTCGTGCGCAACTCCTGGGGCAACACGGATGGTGTGGTTACGGCAGCCGAGGTCGCGGACGTGCGTCGTACGACCAAACGGCCCGCGGGCGCGGCGCACTAAGAAACATCAAGATGCCGAGCGTACGCCCATCGATCGTCGCGCTGGTTCTCGCCGTCGTCCTACAGGTGCCGACCGCACCTACGGACGCCGGCGAGCGGGTGGAACTGCCGGGCGGCGAATTCAAGCCTGTGATCGTCCCGGGACCGACCGAACGCAGTATCCACGTCGCTCCGTTCCTACTCGACCGGCATCCGGTGACCAATCGGGAGTTCCTCGCCTTCGTGCGCGCGAAGCCCGAATGGCGCCGGGATCGTATCGCCGCGCTCTATGCTGATGAGCACTACCTCTCCCGCTGGTCGGGACCGGACGATCTGGGGCCGGACGCTCGCGCCGGGCAGCCGGTCACGGACGTCAGCTGGTACGCCGCGCGCGCTTACTGCGGCGCCGCCGGCGGGCGCCTGCCTCGCTGGTACGAGTGGGAATACTCGGCCGCTGCCGACGAGAAGGTCGCCGACGCGCGCCAAGATCCTGCGTGGCGCGCTCGAATCCTGGGCTGGTACTCGCGCTCCGCGGGACGCCCTCCGGCGGACGTGGGCGCTTCGCCGCTCAATGCGTACGGTGTCGGCGATCTGCACGGTCTCGTGTGGGAATGGGTTGAGGACTACGCAGGCCTGATGGTATCGGGCGACAGCCGCACGCAAGGGGACCCCGACAAACTCACCTTCTGCGGAGCCGGCGCGCTGAGCGCGGAGATCCGTGACGACTATCCGGTACTGATGCGCATTGCTCTGCTGTCCTCGTTGGAGGCGCGCTACACGACCAGCAGCCTGGGCTTTCGCTGTGCAGACGATGTGATGCCATGAAGAAGTCTCTGCGACGACTGGTGCTTGCGCTATTGCTACTGGGCGGATCTGCACTCGCTGCTGCAGCCGAGGTGCAGGGTTCGACGCCCCTGCCGGGCGCGTCAATCTACCATTTGCCAGTGACGCTCGAGCGAGTCGGCCACGGCGAGGTGCCGCTGGTGTCGCTCGCCGGCTCGCCAGTGGTGATCACGATGTTCTACAGCAGCTGCTTGGTGATCTGCCCCATGCTCACGGTTGCAATGCAGAAGACCGCGTTGGCGCTGGATCCTTCGCAGCGAGCGCAGGTTCGGTTCGTGATGGTGAGCCTCGATGCAGAGCGCGATACCGTCGCGAAGCTCGCCGATTTTGCCGCGGATCATCACATCGATACCGACCAATGGGTCGTGGCGCATGCGTCCGCCGGCGACGTGCGGCAGCTCGCTGCGGCGCTGGGCATCCGGTACCGCCGGTTGCCGGATGGCAACTACAGCCACTCATCCGCATTGACGCTTCTTGACGCGCGCGGTGTCCCGAACGGGCGAACCGATGACCTTTCCGCGGCAGACGCTGCGCTTCTCGCACAGATCCGCGCGCTGCTGCACTAGCGCAAGCGAGCACCCCGATCCGAGGTCGCCGTGGACATGCAGCTGCCGACATCCCCACAGGAGCTCGTTGATCACATCATCGCGAACTTCCATGACGCGCATCGTCGCGATCTGGCTGTGATCATGTCGCTCGCAGGCGCGGTCGAGACTTGCGTTCCAGGCTCTTCGATCGGCGCGTCATTGTCGGTGATGCGGCAAATACTCGAGCAGCACATGTTCAAGGAGGAGATGCGACTGTTTCCATTGATGCTACAGGGTGGCAATGGGCTAATCGGCCGACTGCTCGACGACATGCAGGCAGAACACAACGAACACCGACGCACGGCGCGGTCACTGCGCGTTGCGATGGCAGAGCTGCTCGCGACGGGAGCGGCTGCCCAAGAAATTGCGCTGCTGCATGACGCCGTGATGCGACTGCTCGAGTCGCTTGAGCAGCATATGTCCATCGAGGACGACGTCCTCTTCGCGCTGTTTAGGGAGCCGTAGGGCGTTGCTCGCCGAGAAAGGCGAGGATAGCCTCGCTCTGGCCGGCGATCGCGTGCCCGGCTGCCGGCACCTGCAGCACGCGCACATTGATCAGGGTCGCGAGCAGCCGGACCCGGGTCCGGGCCGAATCCAGGATCACGTCCGCTCCGCCAAGGATCGCGAGCACTGGCATCGTCAGGCGGCGTAGCTCCGCGTCACTGAACAGCGGCAACGGATCCATGCGCCGCCGGAATTCCTGCTGCACGACCGACAGGAACTGCAGGTAGCGGACCTGCTGCGCGCTGGGGTTCGGCCCGGAAGCGCTGGTGATCTGCAGGGCCCGCCTCCGGCCCCATCCGCCCAGCAGCAGCAGCGGAATCATGCGCAGCAGGAACGACGGTCGCTGGCGCCCGACTCCGCCGGGCGAGAGCAGCACGAGGCGGGTCACGCTTCCCGGGTTGCGAATCGCATAATCAAGAGCGAGCCAGCCTCCCAGGGACATACCGACGAGTGTCACACGGTTGAGCCCTAGCGCGGCGCACACGTCCCCCAGCCAGTTGGCGTAGGCGCCGGATACGAGGCTCGGCCGCGACGATGAGCTGAATCCGGGGTCGCCGATCAGATCGACGGCGTAGACGCAATGCGTTGCGGACCAGCGTTCGACGTCCTCGCTCCACATCGCGCTATTCCCACCACTCCCATGCAGCAGCACGAGCGGCGGCCCATCTTGGCGTCCGCAGGCGATGACGAACGTCTCACCCTCGCGCGTCGCGACCCGGATTTGACGATGCGGCACGGGCCAAGTGTCCAGGAATTCCTGGTAGAGCGTGCGGACGCGAGCGGCACCGCGCTCGGAACGAAAGAGCTGTGTCATCGATCAAGCCCCCTGACCACGTGCCGCATCTGGCATATCTTCGGATACCCGCGCCACCCGGCGCGTCCGCAGGGACCGCAGCCAAGGGCAATCGCCACTGGGAATCTCCCACGGCAGCCTCGTCCCCCCTATGATGGGCAGAACGGACCCGAGGAAGCTCGACTATGCCGGAAGACATGGACACGTCCACTACCCTGCAGCAACCGCCGCTCGCTCCGGCGGTTTCGCGCCATCTGTGCACCGACTGCGGCATCTCCCGCTCCTCCGATCCGCGCCGGTGCGGTCGCGCCTGCCAGTTCACGACCCCGGATTACCAGGGTCTGGAGACGGCCGTCCACGGCCGCCCGCGCGACCCGGCGCGGGTAGACGAGGTGCATTTCGGGCCGATCCGACAGATGTACCGTGCGCGCCTTGACACGCCGCGACCCGGCGCACAGTGGACCGGCATCACGACGCGGATCGCGGAGCGACTGCTTCAGACAGGCCGGATCGACGCCGTGCTGACGATGGCACCGGCCAGCGACGATCGCTGGCGACCCGTGCCGGTAATCGTGACACGCGCAGAAGACATGGCGGCGACTCGCGGCATGCGCATGGGCTACGCGCCGCTACTCGCGCTGCTGGAACCGGCGCGGGAACTCGGCTATCGGCGCCTCGCGATTATCGGCATTCCGTGCCAAGTCTATGCGTTGCGCGCGCTGGAGCGCGAGCTTGGTTTTGAGAAGCTCTACGTGATTGGCACGCCTTGCTCGGACAATACGACAACCGAGCGATTTCACGAGTTCCTCGGGCTTTTGTCCGAGGACCCGGCCGCCATCACCTACCTAGAGTTCAGGGCTGACTATCACGTCGAATTGCGCTTTGCGGACGGGCGAGTCCGGGAGATTCCCTTCTTGCTCCTGCCGCTGTCGCGCCTGCCCGCTGACTTCTTTCCGTTGACCTGCAGGACCTGCGTCGACTACACGAACGTACTGGCTGACATCACGGTAGGGTACATGGCCGGTGAGGGCAACCAGTGGCTGCTGGTGCGCAACGAGCGCGGGCAGGAGCTGCTGGATCTGATCGGCGACGAGGTCACGCTGGGCTCCCTAGGCAGCAAGGGCAAGCGTCAGGCGCATGTTCGTGGGTTCATGAGCAACGTCGAGCGCGCGGCCGGCGGGCTGCCGCTGCGGCGAATGCCGGGCTGGCTGCGGCATGTCGTCGGCTGGCTGATGCCGCGCATCGGCCCTCGCGGGCTGGAATTCGCACGAACACGCATCGAGATGAAGGCGGTGGAGACGGTGATCCACCTGCGTCGGGAGGAGCCGCGGCGCTTGAAGTCGATGGTGCCAGCGCATGTATGGCGGCTGGTGCAGCCATACGGTCTGCAGCCGCGCGCCGATGAACTTCCCGCTTCTGCCGGCACTCCGCCGCCCGCGCCATGACGTTGAGAGCGCTGATCTTCGACGTCGACGGCACGCTCGCTGACACGGAGCGTGATGGCCATAGAATTGCATTCAACGCGGCATTCGCCGCCGAGGGGGTCGGCTGGCATTGGGATGAAGCGCTCTACGGGGAGCTGCTGAAGGTCGCAGGCGGCGTCGAACGGATGCTCCACTTCGCGTGCGAACACCTCGGTGTGCAGCAGGACGAGACGCTCCTCGGGCAGATTCGCAGAATGCATGCAAGCAAGACCGTGCATTACGTTCGCCATGTCGCGAGCGGCGCGGTGCGGCTGCGTCCGGGCATTCCGCGCCTAATCAGAGCCGCCCGGGCAGAGGGATTGCAACTGGGCATCGCCACGACGACGACGCGCGAAAACGTCACGACACTGCTCGCGGCCACGCTCGGCCCCGCTGCAGTCGGCTGGTTCGATGCGATCGGCACGGCGAACGAGATCGCCGCAAAGAAGCCGGACCCGGCGGTCTATGACTGGGTCCTCCAGCGGCTGGCCGTGCCGTCCTGCGACGCGCTTGCGTTCGAGGACACTCGCAATGGCCTGATCGCCGCACGCGGCGCGCACCTGCGCTGCATCGTGACGCCTACGACGTACAGTGTCGACGAGAAGTTTGACGAGGCACTGGTCGTGCTTGAAGACCTCGACCGGCATCCGCTGCGCGCGGGCGAGCACGTGACACTCGACGATCTGCGGCAGTGGTGCAGCGGGATCTGAGCGGCCTCTCCCCGCGACCTCAGGTCGCCTTCCGTTAAAGATTTGTCGCCGTCCGGCGACGAGCACTTCCGCTGGTTCTGTGACGCACATCGCGACTTAGCGCAGCAGAAGGGTGGAGCGCGTCGATGTCGCCAGACCACGACCAAATATCGGTTGCTGTCTGTCCAGTTGAAATTAATCTCCCCTGAAAGACGCCCGGCGTAACAGCACAGGGCGGGGGAGTGTTCGATGGTGCAGAGACTAGCCCATCCCTTCGGCGCCTGCCGTTGGCCGGATTGATGCGCGTCCCATGAGGAGCATCGGCGCAGACGTCGCGCTGTCATGGCGTGCTGCTGTGGGCGCATTGCTGCTTGCGCTGGCCTGGTCGTCACCTGATGCCGCCAATGGCTCGAACTTCGACCATCTGACGACCGGCTTCGAACTTATCGGTCAGCACAGGAGCGCGGCGTGCGAGGGCTGCCACGTCGGCGGCGTCTTCAAGGGCACGCCGAAGGACTGCTTCGCCTGTCATGCTGCCGGGGCCCGTACTGGCGCGTCTGCGAAGCCCACCAACCACATTCTTTCCAGCGATGACTGCTCGCAGTGCCACACAGAATTCGGCTGGCGTCCGGTCGCCCGCTTCAACCACCTCGACGTGATCGCGACATGTAGTTCGTGCCACAACAACGTCCAATCACGTGGCAAGTCGCCAGGTCACGTGCTCACGACGCTCGAGTGCGGCATATGCCATAGCGTCTCGCAATCGTGGGCGTCGGCCAAGTTCATTCACGCGGGAATCACCGGTAACTGCGCGAGTTGTCACGATAACGTTCACGCGGTGGGCATGCCCGCAGGCCACGTTCCCTCCTCCGCGCCGTGCGAGACCTGCCATTCATCCGCGGACTTTCGGACCTTTGCCGGCACTGCAATGAACCATGTGGGCATTGCCAGCAATTGCCAGGCCTGCCACGAGACTGGCATGAGCTGGTATGGCCTGGTGATGGTGGACCGGCCTACCGTCGCCCAGGATCCGACACACCCGCTCGCCACCGCGCCAGAGGGCGCCGACTGCGCGATCTGCCACCAAGGCGTTAGCGTCGGTGACTTTTCGAAAAACATCTGGCCGGCGAACCACATCCCGACTTCGCAGGCGGCGCAGTGCAGCAGTTGCCACACGACCCCCGACCTGTCATTGATGCCGACGCTGGCTTCGATCCATGCCTTTGCGCCGAGCACGACTGGCAACTGCGCGCAGTGTCACGGCAGCGCAGCGCCGTCGTTCGCGATTCCACGCCTCAATTTTTCTATCGTGGGCGTGCCGTCAAGCCACGTTCCGACGACGGCGGCCTGCGAGACCTGCCACGTCGGTGCCGGTTCGAGCATCGCGGCGACTCCCGTCGTGGACGGTGCGAAGTTCTCGGGTTCGGCGATGAACCATGCGGGACTTGCGACCTGCGTTGCCTGCCACGGACCGACGGTCACCTCCTTCACAGGTATCAACTCCATCATCGTCATGCCCGCGACGAGCCCCGCCGGGACTGGTGCGCACATCCCGTCGGGCACGGCGTGCGAGGCGTGCCACCAGGGTGCGATGCCAACCGGCCTGGTTCCCGCCAACGCCACGGTGACGGCGCCCGGCACCCGATTCGCGACACCGGTGCCGAGCACGGAGCAGGTCCATGCCGGCATCTCCGGCGGTTGCGCCGCCTGTCACGAGGGCGGCGCCGTCTGGCTAGGCATGAACCGGTATCCGATCTCGCCTACGTCGTTGACCGGCAGCGCAACGACGCAGTACACGGGCTTCAATACCCGACCGGGCAAGACCGCGAGCGCGTTCACGCTTGCCGACGGCGCTCATCCGTCCGCGGGCGACTGCGGCCAGTGCCATGGCAACACGCACTACTTTGAGGGTGTCCTCAAGCCCTCGAACCACATCCCCACGGCGACCTCGGCGCAATGCACGAACTGCCACATTGGGACGGACTTCTCGGTGATGCCGAGCCTGACCGCCATCCACGCCTACGCGCCAAGCAAGAGCGCCAACTGCGCGCAGTGCCACGGCAGCGCCGCAGCAACCTTCGCGATTCCGGCAGCGAACTTCTCAATCGTCGGCCTGCCGACCAATCATCTGCCCACGACCGCATCCTGCGAGCAGTGCCACGTGGGCGCCGGCTCCAGCATCGCAGCGACACCTGTCGTGGATGGCGCACGGTTCTCAGGCTCCAAGTTCGGCCATGCCGGACTGACCACGTGCGTCGGCTGCCATGGACCATCGGTGAGCGGCACATCCTTTGCCGGCGTGACGCGAATCATCGTGATGCCACTGACCATCCCTGCAGGCCCGGGGGCACATATTCCTGCAAGCACTGCCTGCGAAGCCTGTCACCTGGCGTCGATGCCCGCCGGGCTCGTGGCGGCCAGCGCGACGCTCGCGGTGCCAGGATCGTTGTTTTCGACTCCCGCGCCTTCCACGGCTCAGATCCATGCTGGCGTCAGTGGCGGCTGCAACGCCTGCCACGAGTCCGGCAGCGGCTGGGTTGGAATGGGCAGGTATCCACTCTCCCCTGCCGCACTCAGCGGCACCGCGACCACACAATACATCGGCTTCAATACGCGGCCGGGCGCTGTCTCCGGCACGTTCGCGCTGCTGGACGGCGCGCACCCGACCGCGGGTGACTGTGGGCAGTGCCACGGCAACACGAACTACTTCGAGGGGTTGCTCAAGCCCTCGAATCATATTCCGACCGCGACCGCAGCGAAGTGCTCCGGTTGCCACACGGCCACGGACTTTTCGGTGATGCCGACGCTTTCGGCAATCCACGCGAATGCGCCGAGTACATCCGCCAATTGCGCACAGTGCCACGGCAGCGCCGCGGCCTCGTTCGCTATCCCGGCCGCCAATTTCGCCATCGTCGGCCTGCCAGCCAATCACCTGCCGACGGCCCGGTCCTGCGAGGTCTGCCACGTGGGCGCCGGCTCCAGCGTCGCCGCGACGCCGGTCACCGATGGCGCAAGGTTCGCTAACTCCAGGATGAGTCATGCGGGCGCGACCACCTGCGTCGCCTGCCACGGCCCGAACGTCACGACCTTCGCGGGCGTCACCCGCATCGTTGTGATACCGGCCACCAGTCCGTCCGGTGCAGCGGCGCATATTCCGTCCACCACCGCATGCGAGACGTGTCACCAGGCGTCGACGCCCTCGTCGCCCGTCGCGGCGAATGCCGCCTCGCCGGTGCCTGGCAGCCTGTTCATGACCCCGGCGCCGACGACGGCGCAGATCCATGCGGGCGTCGCTGGTGGCTGCGCTACGTGCCACGAGGGCGGCACGACGTGGCTTGGAATGAGTCAGTTTCCAATATCGCCCGCCGCCCTGACCGGCGACCCCGCGACACACTACACCGGCTTCAATACCCGCCCCGGCGCGACGGCCGGGACCTTCATGCTCGCCGATGGGCTGCATCCGGCGAGCGGCGACTGTGGCGCATGCCACGGCAACACGAATTACTTCGACGCGGTCGTCAAGCCGGTCAACCACGTCCCGACCGCACCGTCGGCGTCCTGCAGCAATTGCCACACGAGTAGCGACTTCTCGGTGCTGCCGACGTTGGCGAACATTCACACCTACGCGCCCAGTACGACGGCCAACTGTGCCCAGTGCCACGGCGGGGCCGCGCCCAGTTTCGCGATCCCGTCGGCAAACTTCTCGATCGTCGGGCTGCCATCGAACCACCTGCCGACATCGCAGTCCTGCGAGGTCTGCCACGTTGGCGCCGGCTCCAGCGTGACCAAGGCGCCCGTGCCGAACGGGGCCAAGTTTTCAGGCTCGCGGATGAACCACGCCGGCGTCACGACCTGCGTCAGCTGCCACGGTCCCTCGATAAGCAGCGCGAGCTTCGTCGGCATCAATCGGATCGTCGTGATGCCGGCTATCAGCCCCGCCGGCCCGAGTTCGCACATCCCCACGGCGTCGACATGCGAGACCTGTCATGCAGGTTCGATGCCCGGCGGTTTGGTCGCAGCAAACGCGACGGCCACCGTGCCAGGCTCCTTGTTCGCGACGCCCGTGCCGAGCACGTCGCAGATCCACGCGGGCGTCACCGGCGGCTGCAATGCCTGCCACGAAAGTGGCTACGTCTGGCTGGATGTCGCGAAGTACCCGATTTCGCCGACCAAGATCAGCGGCACGTCTACGACCCAGTATCTTGGCTTCAACACCCGACCGGGGGCGGCGGCGGGCCCGTACACGCTCGCTGACCGCACGCACCCGAGCAGCGGCGACTGCAGCCAGTGTCACGGCAATACAAGCTACTTCGAGGGTGTACCGAAGCCGACCAACCACATCCCGGTCGCGGCGGCAGCGACTTGCACGAACTGCCACGTCAGCACGGACTTCTCGGTGATTCCGACGGTGACGGCGATTCACGCATACGCGCCGAGTACGACCACTGGTTGCGATCAGTGCCACGGCAGCGCGGCGGCTTCGTTTGCAATTCCCGCCGTCGGCTTCGCGATCGTCGGCCTGCCGTCGAACCACCTGCCGACCTCGCAGTCCTGCGAGGTCTGCCACGTCGGCGCAGGTTCCAGCATGACCGCAACCCCGGTCGTCGACGGGGCCAGGTTCTCGAACTCGTACATGAACCATGCCGGGCTTTCCAGCTGTGTTGCCTGTCATGGGCCGAATGTCTCGACGTTTGCAGGCGTCAGCCGGATCGTGGTGATGCCCCCCACGAGTCCCGCTGGGCCCGCGGCGCACATCCCGTCGACGACAGCCTGCGAGGCCTGTCACCAGGCCGCCATGCCGGTCGCTGCCGTGCCTGCCAGTGCGACGATCGGAGCGCCCGGGACGAAGTTCATGACGCCGGTGCCGACGACCGCGCAGATTCATGCCGGGATCTCCGGCGGCTGTGCGGCCTGCCATGAGAACGGCAGCGCCTGGATGGACATGACGCAGTACCCGGTCTCGCCGGCCGCGCTGACCGGCCTTGCGACGACGCAGTACGTTGGCTTCAACACGCGACCTGGTAAGTCGGCGGGCACGTTCACGCTGCTCGATAGCGCCCATCCATCGTCGGGCGACTGCGGCCAGTGTCATGCCAACACGAACTTCTTCGAGGGTGTGCTCAAGCCCGCCAATCACATTCCAACAGCGACCTCGTCACAGTGCTCGAGTTGCCATGTCGGCACTGACTTCTCGGTCATGCCGACGCTGACGGCGATCCACGCCTACGCTCCAAGCACGACCCGTCGTTGCGATCAGTGCCATGGGGGTGCCGCCGCGTCGTTCTCGATACCGGCTGCCAACTTCGCGATTGTCGATCTGCCGTCGAACCACCTGCCGACCTCGCAGTCGTGCGAGGTGTGTCACATAGGTGCAGCCTCAAGCATTGCGGCGACTCCGGTAGTCGATGGCGCGAAATTCACTGCCTCGTCGATGAACCACGCAGGGCTCACGACCTGCGTGACCTGCCACGGTCCGGCAGTCACCGGCTTCGCTGGCATCAGCCGAATCATCGTGATCCCGGCGACCAGCCCTGCGAGTGCGTCCTCCCACATTCCGTCCAGCACGGCCTGCGAAAGCTGCCACCTGGCGACCATGCCGTCGGGACCGGTGCCTGCGAACGCGACGCTTGGCGTGCCGGGAAGCCGGTTCCTCTCGCCCGCACCGACGACTGCGCAGGTGCATGCCGGCACGACCGGCGCCTGCGCCGCCTGCCACGAGGGCGGCAATACCTGGCTCGACATGGGTCAGTATCCGATCTCGCCGGTGGCGCTGACCGGGATTTCAACAACACAGTACGTTGGCTTCAATACACGGCCCGGACCAACCGCTGGTACGTTTTCGGTTGCTGACGGACTCCACCCGAGCTCCGGTGACTGTGGCCAATGTCACGGCAACACGAACTACTTCGACGCGGTCGTCAAGCCCGCCAATCACATCCCGACGGCGCCGACCGCCAGCTGCACCAACTGCCACACGTCGGGCGACTTCTCGGCGATGCCGACGCTGACCGCGATCCACGCCTACGCACCGAGTTCGACAGCCGCCTGCGACCAGTGCCATGGCAGCGCGGCGCCCTCCTTCGCGATTCCAGGCGCCAACTTCTCGATCGTGGGCCTGCCGTCGAACCATCTGCCGACGTTGCAGTCCTGCGAGGTGTGCCACATCGGCGCAGGATCGAGCATCGCCGCAACGCCGGTCGTCAATGGAGCGAAGTTCACGAACTCGGCGATGAATCACGCGGCGCTGACCACCTGCGCCGCGTGCCATGGCGCGGGCATCTCGGGTGCTAGCTTCGCCGGGATCACGAAGATCGTCGTGATGCCGCCGACGAGCCCCACCGGCCCGAATTCGCACATTCCGGCGGGGAGCGCCTGCGAGTCGTGCCATCAGGGCTCGATGCCCGCGGGGCTCGTGCCGGGCAACGCCAAGCTGTCGGTACCCGGCACCGCCTTCATGACGCCGGTGCCGAGCAACGCGCAGATCCATGCCGGCATGACATCCGGATGCACGGCGTGCCATGAGGGTGGCAGCAATTGGGTCGGCATGGCGAAGTACCCAATCTCGCCGACCGCACTGTCGGGGGTCGCGACGACACAATACCTGGGCTTCAATACTCGTCCCGGCAAGACATCGGGGACCTTCACGCTCGCCGATCCGGCCCACCCAGCGTCGGGCGACTGCGTGCAGTGTCATGGCGGTACCAGTTACTTCGAGGGCCTTCTCAAGCCATCCAATCACATCCCCGTTGCGGCGACGTCGAGTTGCACGAACTGCCATACGGGGACCGACTTTTCGGTGACACCAACCCTTCTGAGCATCCACACCTACGCGCCGAGTCAGACCAGTAACTGTGCCCAGTGCCATGGCAGCGCGGCTGCATCATTCGCGATCCCGGCCGCGAATTTCTCGATCGTCGGCCTGCCGTCGAACCATCTGCCGACGTCGCAGTCCTGCGAGGTGTGCCATGTCGGCGCAGGGTCGAGCGTGCCCAAGACCCCCGTCGCCAACGGCTCGAAGTTCTCCGGCTCGAAGATGAGCCACATAGGGCTCACCACCTGCGACGGTTGCCACGGCCCTGCGATCACCGGTGCCAGTTTTCTGGGTATCAGCAAGATCATCGTGATGCCGGCAACCACCCCGGCGGGTGCGGCAAGCGCTCACATTCCCTCCGGCAACGCATGCGAGTCCTGCCACGCCGCCTCGATGCCGACGGGGCTGGTGGCCGCGAGCTCTACTCTGACGGTCCCAGGCTCGCTATTCGCCACGCCAGCACCGTCGACCGCGCAGATCCACAGTGGCGTCACAAGCGGTTGTTCCGCCTGCCACGAGGGCGGCTATCAGTGGATGGACATGACGAAGTACCCGATCAGCCCGAAAACGCTGACCGCAGGTAGCCAGTACACGGGTTTCCAGACCCGGCCCGGTGCAGTCGCCGGGGCTTACATGGTCAAGGATGCGGGCCACCCGAACACTGGCGACTGTCAGAGCTGCCACGGTGGCAATACTAGCTATTTTGCGGCGATCCCGACGCCTACAAACCACATTCCGACGGCATCCACATCGCAGTGCGTCAACTGCCACACCGGCACGGACTATTCTGTGATGCCGACCCTGACGGCCATTCATGCCTATGCGCCGAGCACCACCAGCAACTGCACGCAGTGCCACGGTAGCGCGGCCGCGAGCTTCGCGATCCCCGCCGCCAACTTCTCGGTCGTGGGCCTGCCATCGGGCCATCTGCCGACGTCGCAGTCCTGCGAGGTCTGCCATGTCGGTGCAGGCTCGAGCATCGCGGCAACGCCGGTGGTGAACGGCGCCAAGTTCACCAGCTCCAAGATGAGCCACGTGGGACTGACGACGTGCGTTACCTGCCACGGCCCAACGATCAGCGGCTCGACCTTCGCTGGCATCAGCAAGATCGTCGTGATGCCGTCGATGACGCCAGCCGGCGCGGGCACCGCCCACATTCCGACCAGCACGGCCTGCGAGAGCTGCCACCAGAGTTCTATGCCCTCGGGCCTGGTGACGGCGAACGCGACGCTGCCGACGCCGGGGTCGCTGTTCGCAATGCCGGCGCCAACGACAGCGCAAATCCATGCCGGTGTCACGTCGGGCTGCCAGAGCTGCCACGAGGCACCCTACGCATGGATGGATATGGCGAAGTACCCGATCAGCCCGTCGACGTTCGTCTCGGGCAGTCAGTACACGGGCTTTCAAACGCGCCCGGGTTCCGTCGCGGGCACCTTCGTCGTCAAGGATTCCGCACACCCGGCCACGGGCGACTGCGTGTCGTGCCACGGCACCAACTTCAACTCGTTCGCAAGCCAGATAAAGCCTGCGAACCACATCCCGACGTCCACGACAGCGACCTGCACCAACTGCCACGCGGGCTCGGACTTCGCGGCGATGCCGACGCTGCTGAGCATCCACACCTACGCGCCGAGCCAGACCAGCAACTGCGCGCAGTGCCATGGCAGCGCCGCATCGTCGTTCGCAATCCCTGCGGCCAATTTCTCGATCGTCGGCTTGCCGTCCAACCACCTGCCGACCACGCAGTCGTGCGAGGTCTGCCACGTCGGTGCTGGCTCGAGTGTAGCTGCGACACCGGTGCCGAATGGGGCCAAGTTCTCCGGCTCCAAGATGAGTCATCTGGGACTGACCACGTGCGTCGCCTGCCATGGCCCAACGATCAGCGGCTCCACCTTCGTCGGCATCAGCAAGGTCGTGGTGATGCCGCCTACGACGCCGGCCGGGGCTGCGACGGCCCATATTGCTACCGGTACTGCCTGTGAAAGCTGCCACCTCGCTTCGATGCCCTCGGGGCTCGTTGCGGCAAATGCGACACTGCCGACCCCCGGATCATTGTTCGCAACACCGGTACCGACCACCGCGCAGATCCATGCGGGCGTCACTGCTGGCTGCCAGTCGTGCCATGAGGCGCCTTACGCATGGATGGACATGGCGAAGTACCCGATCAGCCCCACGACTTTCGTCGCCGGCAGCCAGTACACCGGATTCCAGACTCGCCCAGGGCTGGCCGGCAGCACCTTCGTCGTCAAGGACGCGGCCCACCCAACCAGCGGCGACTGCGTGTCTTGCCACGGTACGAACACGAACTACTTCGCGAGCGTCGTGAAGCCGTCCAATCACATTCCGACGTCCACGACGGCAATCTGCACCAACTGCCATACGGGCTCGGACTTCTCGGTGATGCCGACGCTGCTGAGCATCCACACCTACGCGCCGAGCCAGACGAGTAACTGCACGCAGTGCCATGGCAGCAGCGCATCGTCGTTCGCGATCCCTGCGGCCAACTTCTCGATCGTCGGCCTGCCATCCAACCACCTGCCGACCACACAGTCGTGCGAGGTCTGTCATGTCGGCACCGGTTCGAGCGTCGCGACGACGCCGGTCCCGAACGGGTCAAAGTTCTCCGGCTCGAAGATGAGTCACGGCGGCATCACGACCTGCGTCGCCTGTCACGGCCCGACGATCGGCGGTTCGAGCTTCGTCGGCGTCAGCAAGATCATCGTGATGCCGCCGACGACGCCCGCCGGCGCCGGCAGTGCGCACATCCCCTCCGGCACTGCCTGCGAGGGCTGCCACCTCGGTTCGATGCCGACGGCTTCGATCGCCGCGACTGCAACGCTGTCCGCGCCTGGGTCGCTGTTCGCGAATCCGGCACCGACGACGATCCAGATACACGCTGGCGTGACCAGCGGCTGCCAGAGCTGCCATGAGGGCACGTACCAGTGGATGGGGATGGCGAAATACCCGCTTGCACCGGGGACGAAGGTCGCGAATGCCTCCACCCAGTACACCGGCTTCCAGACCCGGCCCGGCGCGGCCGCCGGAACTTACATGAGTCTCGACGCTGCCCATCCGGCGACCGGCGACTGTGTGACGTGCCACGGTGCGTCGACCGCCTACTTCACCGGTCAGGCCGAGCCCGCCAACCATATCCCGACGCTCGCCGGTGCCGCGTGCTCGACCTGTCACACGACGCCGGGCAACTACGCGGTCTACACGACCAACCTGAGCCAGCTGCATTCGGCCGTGCCAACGACCTGCAGTACGTGCCACACCGACGGCAAGGGACCCTTCGCCGGTGTGAGCGGATTCACGATCATCCAGATGTCGACCCGCGGCCTGCATATCCCGATTACCAACGGGGGCTTCGCGGTGGAATGCAGTGGCTGCCATAAGCTCGTGACGGCCTTCAGCGGCACGATCATGAGCCACGGCGCGATCGGCGACACGGCGACGGCGGCGGCGGGCAACGCCTGCGACGCGTGCCACGAGCTCGGCTACCGCAACAAGTTCTTCGGTGTCGCAATCAACTGGACGCGTGATTCCGCAACGCACCACCTCTGTGGTGCCGCCGGCACTCCAACGGCGCCGAACGTGCAGCTCTGCAGCGGCGGCGGCTCCGACTGCCTGACCGGCTGCCACGAGCATGCCAACAACATCCCGGCCACCTACAAGCGGGCACCACGACCGAGAGTCCAGACCGGAACTCCGGCGGCCGCACCGGCGGGAACGACGCCGGGTGTTGCGCCGGGGGCTTCGAACAGCATCGCGGCAGCCGGCGTGCGCCCGATCCATCGTGGAGGCCTGTTTGCAGGTGACGGCGGCGGCATCGACGCAGTGGTCGATCATCGCTCGCTCGGTGGGAAAGCGTGCCAGAGCTGCCACAACGGCGCGCTCGCGACGGGCGTCGGCGCGGTTCACCCGAGGACCAGCGGTACCTGCGCCGACTGCCACTCGACCATGGCCTGGAGCCCGGTGCTGCGCGTTGATCACGCCGACGTCGTAGGAAAGTGCGTGAGCTGTCACACGGGGGGTGCGGCGATGGGTAAGCCAGCGTCGCACATCCAATCCGGAAGCGACTGCGACCGTTGCCACACAACCAGCGCATGGAAGCCGGCTGCATTCGACCACGCCGGGGTCATTCCCGGCATTTGCGCTTCCTGCCATACGGGTCTGCAGGCTGCGGGCAAGCCCGGCCGCCACGTCCCGACGATGCAGTCCTGCGACGCGTGCCACTACGTACTCGGCTGGGTGCCGGCGAAGCCGCCGCAGCCGCCGGCCCGGCATCTGACCCCGACCCCGCGCGGGCCGGTTCTGCCGCGCGACCGCGCGGGAGTCTCAGCGCTGCATTGAGTCGAACCCGGGCGCTGCGCGGCCGGTGGCCCGTTGACGACCGGCCCGGTATAAAGAATGGGCCCGGGTACCAGCAGCCCGGCGCGCGGCGCGCCTACTCGCGTGCCGCCACCGCCTCGCTGGCGACGCGGAGCGCTCATGTCCTCGCATCCCTTGACGCATCACGAGATCCTGGCGGTCATCGGCCCGTTCAGCCGGCGTGGCTTTCAGGCCGACCTCGTGGCGACCCAGCGCCGCGACCGACGGCTGTTGTTCAAGGCGACTCAGACGCCGACGGTGCGACTGCCATTCGCCGCCGTCGAGGAGGTCCTGTCGCTCGAATGCCGCCCGGCGGGCGAATTCCTGTTGCAGCGGGCGCTCTCGACCGAGGGCGGCCCCGTCGCCCGCGTCGAAGTCGTCGGCTCCGATCCCGGCTCGATGCTCGAGCGTGTCCTGGCTCCGCCCGCGGAGGCAATGTTCCGGCATGGCCCCGGCTACGTTGCTGCGCTCATGGCTCGGCTGGACGGCTCGATGCTGGTGCCGGTCGGTGCAGCCGCCTGCATCGGAGCCTGGCATTTTGAGCTCGATGCGGACACGGTCGGCGGCATGCCTGCGGAGGTTGTCCTGGACTGCGCGGCGCCCACGACCGCGACCCTGCCGGACGATCTGCTCGCGGTCCTCGGATGGCACTGGGGGTCGCTGCATCGGGGCAGCGACAGCTGGCGGACGACGCTGAAGTTGCGGGGGCGTGGGCTCAGACGTCGTCAGGATGCGATCGACGCGTTCCTCGTAGGCGTTGCCCATCTTGCCGAAACCTTCGCCGACTCGCCGCTCAGTTTCCACGGGAGGCGCGTGCGTGGGAGGTGGATCGCCGCCCTGCGTCGCATCGTACCGCTGGTGCTGGCGGCGGTACTGATAGGGATCGGCGCCCTCTGCACGCGGCTGAACATCGAGGACAACTCGACCCTGCGGGTGCTCTTGATGAGTTCCCCGCCGATCCTGATGATCCTGTTCTTTTCGCTGCGCGAAGTGCCGCGCCTGGAGTTGCCGCCGGCGCCTCGCCGAGCGAATGCAGGCTCCTGGCCAGTGCAGCCACGCTGATCCCTCGCCGCCGACCGGCGCAAGCCCGGAGAGACTCGATGACTGGTAATGCGATGAACCTTCCACCCATCTCGATCGCCGCGACGAAGGCCGCGCTGATCGAGCAATACGCCAATCCGGTGCTGCGTCGCCGAGCGACGATGCTGTGGGGTACGCGCGGCGTGGGCAAGTCGTCCATTGTCCGCCAGCTCGCCGAGCGCTTCGGCGTTCCGCTAGTCGACCTTCGGCTGACCACGATTGAGCCGGTCGATATCCGTGGCGCGATCTACGCCGACGATTCGCTGGGCAAGACGGTGTGGTTTCCGCCGGAGTTCTTGCCGACCGCCGATCAGCCCGAGGGGATCCTGTTCCTCGACGAGCTGACCGCGGCCGACCAGCGACTGCAGATCTCCGCGTATTCGTTGATCCTCGATCGGCGCGTCGGGCACTACCGACTGCCGGACGGCTGGCAGGTAATCGCCGCCGGAAACGCCGCGTACCACGGCGCCGTCTGCCACGACATGGGCACCGCACTTGCTGACCGGATGTTTCACTTCAATGTGCAGACGGTGATCGAGGCGTTCCTCGAGCATGCCTCTGGCGCGGGCTTCGCCCCCGAGGTGATGGCGTACCTGCGCGTGCGCCCCGACAAGCTGGACGATACCCAGTCACAGCTGGCCAATGACCATCTCGTCGGCTCGAGCCCGCGCGGCTGGGAGGACGTTTCCAACGTGCTCAAGTCGGGCCTTTCGGAAGGTGCTCGGCGGGCGTTCGTGCAGGGGAGGATCGGCTCGGCCAACGCGGCCGAGTTTTTCGGTGTGCTGCGCGAGCTGCGTGCTGGCGCCGACGTCGTGCAACTGATGGCCGCGAAGCCCGGCCCCGATACGGCGACGCTGCTGCCACGGACGCTCGACGGTCTCTATGCGATGGTCTACGGACTGCTCGGCGCGAGCCACGACGCCGTCACGCTGGAGCGCGCCCTGCAGATCGTCGAGCAGTTGCCCGACATCCGCAGCGACCTGTCACTGCCGGTGCGCGAGGCGCAGACGCTGTTGATGGAACTGCTGATGCAGAAGGCGCTGGCGAATGGCCACGAGCTTGCGATTCTCGACAGTCCTGTCTACCGGCGTTACTCGGAGCGGCGCGCGCGGGACGGCACCAGTGGCTGACGGCACCCCACATCACGGCCATCGTGGAACGGGTGCCATCCAGCGGATGGTGGAGTACGCGCCGTCGACGGGCAGTCTCGCCCTGTGGATCCGCCACCAGGACGTCGATGGCCAGAGCGCCGCTGCGTTCACCGACGGGCTCACGATCTGCTACGGCAACGCTTTCGACGCCCTTTCGCTCACCGAGCAGGTAGGTCTGCTCGCGCACGAGGTCCTGCACGTGGCGCTGCGCCACCCGCAACGCTACCTCGGGCTGCAGGCGCTGCTTGGCGATGTCGACCTGGCGCTGTTCAATTGGTGCGCCGATGCCATCGTCAACAGCGCGCTCGGTCACCTGTCGTGGATGCGCCTACCGGCAAACGCCGTTCACCTCGATCAGTTGCTGAGCGCCGCGCTATCCATTGACCAGCCAGTGGATAAGTCACTGCTGGAGTGGGATGTGGAGCGGCTGTACCGCAGCATCGACGATCGTCGCACCACTGCCGCCGCGAACCGACGTGGCGGCAGGCGCGGGGATGATGGCGATGGCAACGACGCGCAGTCGGCCAGCCGTCGCGACGGCGGCGGGCGCGAGCGGGCCGCCGACGCGCGCACCGTGACACGCGGCGACGGTGACCGCGCGGCACGGGTGCGAGCACTGGGCGCGCGCACGGCGATCGATTTGCGGCCGGGCCCTGCGACCCGCGGCCAGCCGGAACAGGAGGCCGAGCAGGCGCGCGAGTGGGCTGAACGACTCACCCGAGGGCATGCCGGCGACGGCGAATACTCGATGCTGCGCACGCTGGTGGCGGACCTGCCGCGCAGTCGCATTCCCTGGGAGCAAGTGCTGCGTGCGCAGCTCGCCCGCGGCCTTGCGCCAAAGCGTAGCCTGTCCTGGTCGCGCCCGTCCCGTTCATGGCTCGCCAACCAGGGGCGTCGCGGTGAACATCGGCGTATGCCCTGGGAGCCGGGCTATACCTCCATCACCGCCGTGCCGCGGCTCGCCCTGATCGTCGACGCCTCCGGCTCGATCGAGCCTGCGTTGCTGGCGCGATTCCGTCGCGAGATCGAGGCGATTGCGCGGCGTTCCGAGGCTGGGATGGTGCTGATCGTCGGCGACGACCGGGTCCGCGAGGTTCGCACCTTCGCACCCGGCCACGTGGAGTTGGGGACGTTCGGGTTCAATGGCGGCGGCGGCACCGACTTCACGCCGCTGCTAGAGGAAGCAGATCGTCACCGACCGGATTTCACTGTCGTCCTGACGGACCTGGATGGCCCGGCACGCGTGCGGCCGCGCTGGCCGGTGCTGTGGGCCGTCCCCGAATCCCGCCGCCATGCCATCGCGCCGTTCGGGCGCACGCTGGCGCTGGTCTGACGCATGGCAGGCCACAACCTGGTTCCACTGACTCATCACGAGGTCCTGGCGCTCGCGGAGCCGTTCGTGCGTCGCGGCCGCCAGGTCGACCTGGCGGCCAGCGCCCGCGCCGACCGACGGATCGCGTTCCGCGAGCGGATGCAGCCAGGGTTGGGGCCCAACGAGCTTCCGATCCGCGAAACGCTCGAACTGGAGAGTTTCGCGGGCGGCTCCTGCCGGTTGACCCGCGCCCTGGATCGGGATGGCCTGAGGGCGACGCTGCAGGCCGCGGGTCGCGAGCCTGCAGGACTGCTCGAGGTGATCGAGTCGGTCCCGGTTGGCACGCAGTTCCGCCATGGCCCGGACTGGGCGCTCGCGCTGTCGTACGACGTCGAGGCCACCGGACAACGTCGCCTGACGCGCGGCGTGGCGGTCATGGCCGGGATGAAGCTCCTGCTGAAGGTGGCAGCCGTGCGGGGCGTGGCGGCCGACGTCGGCCTCACCTGCGTCGAGGGCGCCATCCCGGTACTGCCCGAGGACCTCCTGGCCGTGCTCGGCTGGGACTGGGCGCCGCTGGAGCGCGTTCGCGACGGATGGACCGCCCGGTTGCGGCTGCGCGGGGCCCTTCCGCGGCGCAGCGCCCGGGCCGAGGTCGAACTCGAACGCGCGGCGATCCACCTCGCTCGGACGCTTTGCGAGGCACCGGCTGCGTTTCACCAGCGGCTGCTGCGGGCGCGCTGGGGCGTGACCCTTCGCCGGGCAATCCCGCTGCTCACGATCTTCGTGCTTGCCGGCGCAGTCGCGATGCTGGCGCGCCTCGTCACGGAGCCCGAGCCGGCCACCCTCATGCTTCTCTTCCATGTGCCTACCGCGCTGATCGCGCTCAGCTTTTGCCTGCAGGAGGCCGCGAGGTTCGAGATCCCGCCGCGGCCCCGCCGCTCCGACGCCGCGGACTGGCGGGGGCCGATCGTCGGCTCCGAGGATCGCCCGTAATGCGCCTAAATCCATTGTTGGCGATCCTGGCGATTGCGCTGATCGGGCTGTCGCTATGGCACCTGCGGGCAGCCCAGGTCGGTGTCGAGACCACGTCGATCGATCTCGGTGGGACTCCGGTGCACGTGTTCCGCCCCGTCGGCGGGCGGACAGGCCCGGTGGTGGTGATCGCGCATGGCTTCGCCGGATCCAGCCAGCTCATGCAGTCCTTCGCGCTGAGCTTTGCGCGCAACGGCTACACGGCGGTGACGTTCGATTTCCCGGGTCACGGCCGCAACGCCGCGGCGCTGGCCGGCAGCATCACGCAGATCGACGGCGCCACGCGCACGCTCTTGGTGTCGCTTCGCCAGGTGGCCTCCTATGCGCGCGGGCTCGGCGATGGTCGACTCGCGGTGTTGGGGCACTCGATGGCGTCCGACATCGTGGTCCGTTACGCCGCATCGACGCCTGATGTCGCCGCGACCATCGCGGTGTCCATGTACTCCACGGCGGTGACCGCGACCAGCCCGCGCAACCTGCTCGTCATTGTCGGCGGCTGGGAGACGACGCTCAAGCGCGAGGCATTGCTCGCGGTCGGGCTCGCAACCTCGCCCGCAACGGCCATGGCGGGCGTGACCTACGGCGATGTGCGCACAGGAACCGCACGGCGTGCAGCCTTCAGCCCGCACGTCGAGCACGCCAGCGTGCTCTACAGCCAGGCGAGCATGCGCGAGGCAGTGGCGTGGCTCGACGCGACGTTCGGCACGACGCGGGCGCGGCCGCTGCAGTTCGATGGTCGTGGTCCATGGATTCTTCTACTGGTGGCAGGCGTCGTGCTGCTGGGGCGTCCGTTCGTGGCGCTCCTGCCCCGGGTCGTGCCTGGCGCTGTCGGCGCCGGCCTGAGCTGGCGCCGCCTGTGCCTGCCACTGCTGTTGCCGATGATCGTAACGCCCCTGGCGCTGCGCGTGATGCCGACCCATTTCCTGCCGGTGCTGGTCGGTGACTATCTTGCCGCCCACTTCGCGCTGTACGGCGTGCTGACGGCACTGTGCATGTACTCGAGCCGTCGGCGCGCGGTGACGCCGACGGCTGGCGCGATGGTGGCCGGCCCGCGGCTTTGGAGGGCGACACTGCTGCTCTGCACGTTCGGCTTCGTGGGGCTCGTTTGGCCGGTCGATCGCTACGCGACGTCGTTCGTGCCGGGCGGTGGTCGCTTGCCGCTGCTACTGGCGCTGCTCGGCGGAACGCTCGGCTATTTCCTGGCGGACGAGTGGCTCACACGGGGTACCGGCGCGGCACGCGGCGCATACCTCGCCTCGAAGGTTGCCTTCCTGGTATCGCTCGCCGCCGCCGTCGCGCTCGATTTCGAGCGCCTGTTCTTCCTCGTGATCATCGTTCCTGTGATGGTGCTGTTCTTCGTCGTTCACGGCCTGCTCAGCCGCTGGTCGTATCTCCACACCGGCCACCCGTTCGTCGCCGGCGTCGCCAACGCGATCGCATTCGCCTGGGCGATCGGCGTTACCTTCCCCTTGTTGGCCGGCTAGGATCGGTCGGCGCACTTCCCGAGGACACACGCGTTCATGTCCAGACATTCCTATCCGGCACCGTCCGCGGTGCTCGAGCTGCTCAAGCCGGTGACCTGGTTCCCACCGATGTGGGCCTTTGCCTGTGGGGTCGTGTCCTCCGGAGTGCCGATCCTGGCGCACTGGCAGGTAGTCGTCCTCGGCATCGTCCTCGCAGGCCCGCTCGTCTGCGCGATGAGTCAGGCCATCAATGACTGGCACGACCGAGAGGTCGACGCAATCAACGAGCCAAACCGGCCGATTCCATCGGGGCGGATCCCCGGACGCTGGGGCCTGTATATCGCGATGATCTGGACTGCCCTGTCGCTGTGCGTCGCGTATGCGCTGGGCACGTGGGTGTGCATCGCCGGAATCGTGGGTCTGACGCTGGCCTGGGCGTATAGCGCACCGCCGTTTCGCCTCAAGCGCAATGGCTGGTGGGGCAACGCCGCCTGCGGCTTCTCTTACGAGGGTCTGGCGTGGGTGACTGGTACCGCCGCGATGCTCGGCGGTGCTCGGCCTGGAACGCCGGTGTTGCTGCTGGCCCTCCTGTACAGCATCGGCGCGCATGGCATCATGACGTTGAATGATTTCAAGTCGATCCGCGGCGACCAGCAGACCGGCATCGATTCCCTGCCCGTCCTGCTCGGCGCAGGCCGGGCCGCATGCGTCGCCGCCGCGGTCATGGCGCTGCCGCAAGTGGCCGTGATCGCGCTGCTGCTTCACTGGGGACACCCGCTGCAGGCCGCCATCGTCGTGGCGCTGCTGGCCGCGCAGCTGCCGATGATGGTGCGTTTCATGGCCGCGCCGGTTGAACGGGCGCTGTGGTACAGCGGGTTCGGCGTCCCGCTGTACGTCTCCGGCATGATGGCGAGCGCGTTCGCCGTTCGCGCGATGTGAGCGCTGTTCCGTTCAGGCCTTGATCCGCAGCATCTGCGGATCGTACAGCGGCCTGAGCGAGACGACGGCCGGGTAGAGGCGCCCGGCGATATTCACCTCCCAGCGTCCGCTCGACAGGTACGCCTCGTCGACCACGGCGCGGGGCTCAATCATCGCAAGTCCCACGGCCCCGCCGAGTGTGTACCCATAGGACGCCGCCCGCACGTAGCCGACCGGAGCGCCGTCCCGCAGCACGATCTCGGCATGGAACATCAGCGGCTCCGGGTCCTTCACCAGCACCTGCACGAGGCGCCGCCGCAGGGGACCTTGCGCACGTCTGGCGAGCACCGCGTCCTTGCCGATGAAGCCGTCCTCCTTCTTAAGGTCCAGCGCGAACCCAAGGCCCGTCTCGTACGAATCGTCGGTGTTGTCGATGTCGTGACCGTAGTCGCGGTAGCCCTTCTCCAATCGCAGACTGCCGAGTGCCTTGAGTCCAGCGTGCGTCACGCCCAGTGCCGTGCCGGCGCTCGCCACGAGGTCGTAGACGTGAATGGCCTGTTCCGCCGGCACGTACAGCTCGTAGCCGAGCTCGCCGACATAGGTGATGCGCACGCACAGCACGCGCGCGAAGCCGATGTCGATTTCGCGCGCAGCGCGGAAGGGGAACGCCTCGTTGCCCAGGTCTTCGCTAGTGACCTTCTGCAGCAGCTCGCGCGAGCGCGGCCCCTGCACGTTGAGTTGCCCGTAGGCGCTGGTCATGTCGGTCACAAAAGCATGCGCCGCCGTATCCTCGATGTGGCGACGCAGCAGGGTCTCGGCATGACGCACCATCGTGTCGGTGACGACCACGAGGAAGCGGTTGGCGGCGAGCTTGGTGACGGTGAGGTCCGCTTCCAGCCGGCCTGCGTCGTTAAGCCACTGCGTGTAGGTGATCATGCCGGGCTGGCCATCGACCAGGTTGCCCGACAAGCGCTCCAGCACGCGCCCCGCGTCGCGCCCCTGAACGAGAAACTTTCCCATGAACGACATGTCCATCAGCAC